>NZ_JBALHR010000006.1:0-179512 GCF_036964905.1 Gemmobacter denitrificans | reverse complement strand
CACCTTCTCTATCCCTCTCTTACACCTCCACATCAAGCACAATCTATGCGTGATTTATGGGGTTGCGGATGGACATGACCTTGAGTAATCCCTCCGCCACCGAATGCGTTTCACTGATCGCGGAACACGCAAGGCAAAACGAAGGATTGCGCAGAGCCAGCTGGACAGCTTGACGCGCAAAATCCCCTGAGGACAGCAGGCAAGCACCTGTTTTGTTTGACATATGAAGCCTGTCTCCGCGCGTTCAGGTTCCAGAGAAAGGATATATGGGATGCGGCTTGTGGCATCAGGGATATGTATTCGGCTTTGCGGTTTGTGCAATCGGCATTGCGCGATCAGATAAAAGACATACGCATCCGGAAATCAGAGAAGTGAACAAGGATATATGCCAAGCGCAATCAGATTTGCGCAGGATGTATTCGGATATTCGCAATGCGCGACCAGATTAAAGAGATGTGATTTAGGATAAACGATTTGCGCAATGCGCAGTCGAGGAAATGCAATCGGCGAAGAGAGGAAGGTGATATGGGTTACGGAATACGGGTCGTGCTGGTGATGAACCGCAAGGGTGGATCGGGCAAGAGCACGCTCTGCCGCGCTCTTGCTTCCGCCGCAACAAGTCGCGGTGAAACCGTCACGATCTTTGATACCGACGCATCGAAGTCCTGCCTCAAGTGGATGCAGGCGGGGCAAGAAGCCGGAAACTGGTCTCCCCTTGTCGAGGTAATCCACACACTGGACGCGCCCCGGGTCGTCGAGGCGATTGACCAGATCTATGCGCAGCCGGACCAGGAGCATCTGATCCTCATTGATACCTTTGGCGGCGGATCTGAGGCGCAGGATGTGCTGGCCATTGCCGCCCATCGGGTCCTTTGTCCGATGATGCTGTCGCGGGGTGATCTCAGCGAGACCTTCGAGACCGCCAGCTGGTATCTGAAATTGCGGGGCCGGGTCGAGAACCCGGATGATCTGGCTGGGTTCTCGGTGGTGCTCAGCCGGGTGCAGGTTCGGCTCTCTGAATCTGAGCGGGCGGTGGCGGACGAGCTCTTCCGCTCCCTGCCCGCCTGCGAGGGCTGGCTGTCGAACCGCAGCGCCTATGTCCGGATGGACAAGGAAGGGCTTCTTGGTCCCATCGCGGAGAAGACGCCAAACCGCGGATTGGCGGTACACCTGCAGACTGCCCTGAAGGAGGCAGAAGACCTTCTGGACGAGATCGACCAGCTGATCCTGGCACCAGTGGAGGCCGCATGATGGCGCAGCGCAAGGATCAGATGCGGATCATTCGTCAGGATGCTGGATTCTCGGCCAAGCTTGGGTTCGGTGGGATGGCTACCCCTCCCGCTGAGGTCGACAGGCCGAGCATGAAGCCGCTGTCTTCTGTCAATGATGTGTTGGGGAAAGCCGAGCGAAATCCGGTCGAGGCTGCCACCGCAGAGGTCACATCCCAACGCGACAACGGTGGGCAATCCACCCATATCCGGGAAGGAACCCGGAAAGAGGGAACAGGTCATCGAGCGCCTGTGAACCTTGCGGAACGGTCCGCCGTTCAGGTCCCAGCTGCAGCGGCGCGGGGGCAGGTCGTCTATGTCGCAGTGTCGCTGACTTCCAGACAAGCAGATCTGGCTGAGGCCTGGGCCGTGGCGGCGCGGTGCTCGGTCCAGTTCCTGATCCGCCGCGTGGCGCAGGCGCTGCGGGACCAGGTCTTTGACGATTGGGAGCGCAATGGCATGCCGGAGGTCCATGAGCCGCGCGGTGCGCGCGGGAAGCACCCCACCAGCGTGACCTTGACCCTGCGACCGTCTTTTGCGGCCGACCTCGCTACCCGGCACGACCCGCTTGGAATGTTGGGATTGGCAAGGGTCATGGGCCCGGCCTTTCGCGCGCGCTTCCAGGAGGCATTCGACATGGCGCTGGCCAAAGCAAAAACTCAGGCAACCAACGAGGGAGACGAACGATGACCAGCACAGAAGCCCCTGCCCTCGAGCGGACCATCCCTCCGTCGGAATTCGACATCGGCACACCCGTCGAATGGATGGTCGATCCAGATCAGCGTGAGACGATCCTCGGGGTGACCTATCAGTTCAGCCAAACCGGCGAGCGCAAGACCGTTTGGTACACCCCCAATAAGCGCCGGGCGAAGCGGTTCGTTGTCGTGGATGTCCCACACGCGCGGGATGTCACAACCGTCTGACACTGGCAGGCCGCCAAGAAGCAGCTTTTTTGGCGGCCACAGCGCGTAGCCCAACGGCAACCCATCAAGCATCTGAATCGTTCAGCTGGTTTCGATTCAGAAAATCAATTGGACTTGAAGATCGGCAAGGTGGAACCTGGACAGAGGAGGACCACCATGGCTCTGGCACATCTGCACCGCATCGACCCTGAGGCCAACATGGCACGGTTCTACTGCATCGAAATCGCGCCGACTCTGTTCGGGGACGTCTCCGTCTTGCGGACCTGGGGCCGGATCGGGACCCACGGCCGGACGAGCATCGAAACCTGTGCTTCCGTTGAAGAAGCGGAGAGAGAAGCATCGCAAATCCTCCGACGAAAAATACGGCGGGGCTATCTTCCGGCCGGCCAGACGCTCCGCCAGACCTTGCGGAGTGAGATATGTCAGGCCTTCCGCTGAAGCCTGCCTTCCAACACGGCACCGGCCTCGATGGCGATCCGCTCGTGGATGACGTCTGCCTGTACGACCGCACTCGGCGCGAACATAACGTTTTGCGCCGAGATCATGCCCGAAACCGCCCCAAAAACGACGAGGTCGTGGGCGACGACGGAACCTTCAACGCGCCCTGAACCGGCCACAGTGATCTCCGGTGCTCGCAGCGAGCCAATGACGTTGCCTTGGACCTCAATAGGTCCACTGGAGGTGGCATCGCCTTCGACAACAAGGTCCTCCGCGAAATCGCTGCGGCGGGCGTTTGCGACGGTCGGGTCCGGCCAACGGTCGAAGTCGCCATGTGGGATCTTCATCTTGGTGCCACCTCAGCTCAACTCCGTGCCGCCAGATTGGACCAGACGCGAAACGAAAGGGCAACGCGCGGCACCGTGATCGGCGAAAAAGCGCGGCTGTATTCGGCATTGCACAACTCGTCCGGCAAGGATCGTCTGCCGGTTGCCCCTCATGAACCATAGATTTGCGTCTATCGCTCATCCGAAACCTTCAGACGGTTGGATAGTGTGGTCCACTGTTGGAGCGATGACAAGGAACGGCTAGGGTATCCCGGTAACTTCCGGCGGGTGTCGTGATAATAAAACAAGAGGAGCGTGATAGCTTGACCGGTATCGCTTTCAACCTCAGACATGAGCATGTCGAAGGCGATCTGCAACGGCGCCTCGCTCTTTCCGTTGATGCTTGGGAACCCATCGGCAGGGGAGAGTCCATAACAACAAGAGCGCGGGGTCATCTTGCCCGCGTTGCCGGGCTCGGCAACGGAGACACGGCCTGATACGTTCCGGTCGAGCCCACTGACCGACCGCGACCTTGTCGTCTCAACTGTGCAGATCCCATGCATGACCGGTGGTCCGGCTGCTAATGGGTGTAATTGGGTTCCGAATTGGGTTGCAGGAAATAGGTGTTATTGGGTATGAGATTGGATATGATCCAAACCCATACGCTCCGCATCACCCCAACCTTTCTCTTGATCATCGCCGAGGTCGACGAGTTCAAAGGCGCATGGCGCGCACTCGGAAGTCTCGCCCCCGAGCGGTTATCCGCCTTACGCCGTGTCGCCACCATCGAGAGCATCGGCTCTTCGACACGCATCGAGGGAAGCCGGCTCTCCGATCAAGAGGTTCAGCGTCTGCTCTCCAATCTCGACATCCAGACCTTCTCGACCCGGGACGAGGAGGAGGTCGCTGGCTACGCCCAGGTCATGGACACCGTCTTCGCCTCTTGGCGCGACATCGATGTGACCGAGAACCATATCCGCCAGTTGCACCGGGACCTCCTGCGGCACAGCACCAAAGATCAGCGACACAGGGGGGATTGGAAGACCGCGCCGAACTCGATCGCTGCTTTCGACGAGGCGGGGCGGCAACTTGGCGTGGTGTTTGAGACCGCCAGCCCCTTTGACACGCCGGGCCGCATTGCTGAACTGATCGACTGGTACAACGCCGCCACCCTGGACCATGATCTGCATCCGCTGCTACTGATCGGAATCTTCGTCGTGGTCTTTCTCGAAATCCATCCGTTCCAGGATGGCAACGGGCGTCTCAGCAGGATCTTGACCACCTTGCTGCTTTTGCGCTCAGGCTATGCCTATGTCCCGTACTCATCCCTCGAAAGCGTGATCGAGCAAAGCAAAGAGGCCTATTACCTGGCACTGCGGCAGACCCAAGGGACGATCAGGTCCGACAATCCGGACTGGGGACCCTGGCTCGGCTTCTTCCTGTCCGCACTGCAGCGCCAGATGCTACGATTGCGCGCGAAAGTTGAGCGCGAGCGCCTGCTGATGGGCAGCCTTCCGGAAGTTTCCGCGCAACTTCTCGACCTCGTGCGCGATCATGGTCGCCTGACAATCGGCGATGCCGAGCGCCTGACCGGCCAGAATCGCAACACGCTAAAGCAGCACTTCCGCACACTTGTCGCGGATGGCCATCTGAGCCTGAACGGGGCCGGGAGGGGAGCTTGGTACTCACTCCGATAATTTTGATTATGTAATATCCTTCGACGCGATGGGCGGAAAGCGGACGTTCGAAACGCCAGACCAATCTGTCCAAGTCAGGCCGATTGAGGTTAGTGTGCTATCATCCGGGATCGCCGATTAGGGCAAAGCTCAATTGAACGCCAGCATACCTGCATCAACGATGCCTCCGCCGCCGTCGACAGCCAAGTTGCTGCCCGTGACAAAGGACGCGCCGGGCGACAGAAGAAAGCGGACGACGTCGGCGATCTCATCGGGAGCTGCGGCCCGCTTCTGCGGCACATGTTGGGTGGCGATGGCATAGCCCGCATCCGGTGACCCGCCAAGGGCCGCCATCTCCATATCGCCCATCTCGGTGCGGACCCAGCCGGGAGAGACCGCGTTCGCGCGCACGCCAAGTGGGGCCGCTTCAAAGGCGATGGACTGGATCAGCCGCACCATCCCCGCCTTGGACACGCCATAGGCCGAAAGCCCCGCGCCGGTGTGCCGGGCCGCTGCCGATGCGATGCCGACGATGGCACCCCTCTGCCGGGCCAGATGCGGCAGGGCGGCCTGGGCCATCAGAAAGGGCGAGGTAAGGTTGACCATGATCTGGCGCTGCCAGCTTTCCAAGGACATCTCGGCAAAAGGCGCAGGCTCGACAATGCCCGCATTCAGGACCAGCCCATCCAACCGTCCGCATCTGTCGATGACCGTAGCAACGATCTCCCGCGACGCTTCGGGTTGCGAAAGATCGGCCTGAAGCGCGATGCCGCCGGTCTCGGAGGCGATCTCTTCCAGTGGCGGCAGGCGGCGGCCACAGACGACAACCCGGTAATCCGGCCCGAGATTGCGGGCAATCGCCGCGCCGATGCCGCTTCCTCCGCCGGTTACCAAGACCACCGGGCGTTCGTTCTGGGTCATGTCGTGGCCTCTTGTCTGGGGATCAAAGAAAAAGCGTCGGGCGTTCGCGGCGGAAGATGCGGTCGGCGGGCTCCGTCCCCAAAAGCTCGCGCGCGTGGCGATGGCCGGAAAACACCGCGCCTTGCATCGTGCCGGGACATTCGGCGTCACCGATCACGCGATGAGTGATGCCTATCTGATCCAGCGCGGCGGAGAGCGTTGTGTCGGGCAGGCGCGTGCCGACCATGACCAGATGCCGCGCGGGGATATCGGGCAAAGACTCGCCGGTATCCGTGCGCTGCAACGACAGACGGTCGCCGTGCCATGCCACGGCCGATGCATTCGGGGTCATGCGCACCCCTGCCGCGTGCAGTTCCGCAATCATCCGGGGCTGTTCCAGCGTATGACCCATCCACGGCGCAAGGGTCGGCTGGGGCGAGACCAGATGCACGGCATGACCCTTGGCTGCCAGATCGGCGGCCAGTGCATTGGCCATGTAGTAATGGTCGTCGTCATAGATCACGACCGGACCTTCGATTCTGGCGCCCGCCAAGAGATCATCCGGCGTCAGGGCCTGCCCCTGAAACCCTTGAATTCCGTCAAGCCGCGTGCGCCCTGCCCCGTCGCCGCGCCAATCCGCACCCGTGGCCAGCAGCAGATGATCGGCGCCGAAATCGGCGATCATGTCTGCCGTCATGTCGCTGCCTGAATAAAGGTCGACGTTCGTCATCTGTTGCAACTGGAACAGCCGATAATCCTTGACCCGCGCCCAAGTGGACAGGCCCTTGAGCCGTGCCTCAATCCGGCTGCGCCCGCCGAAGTCGCTCTCACGCTCGGCCACCGTCGCCTGATGGCCTGCGCGCGCCAGCACCAGCGCCGCCTCAAGCCCCGCCGGGCCGGAACCGACGATCAGCACCGATTGCGCCTTGGGGGCCGGGGGCACACGCTCAGGGTGCCAGCCGCGCCGCCATTCTTCGGAAATCGTCGGGTTCTGGGTGCAGCGCAGTTCCAGACCGATGGTTTCAACCGAAACACAGATATTGCAGCCGATGCATTCGCGGATGTCCTCGACGCGACCCTCGGCGATCTTGCGGGGCAGGAACGGGTCGGCGATTGACGGACGCGCCGCGCCGATCAGGTCAAGGACACCGCGCTTGATCTGGCTGACCATGGAATCGGGCGAGGTGAAACGCCCCACGCCCAGAACGGGCTTGCCGGTGACCTGTTTCACGAAGGCGGTGAACTCTTCCTGAAACCCTTCGGCGTCATAACGCGCGGTGCCGCTGTCCCGGCTCCAACTGGAAACGTTCACATCCCAAAGGTCGGGCAGCTCTGCCAGCGCTTCGATCACCGCCCGTCCCTCGCCGGTGTTCAGGATGCATTTGGGGCCAGTAAGCTCATGCACGGCAAAGCGGACGGCCACCGCCATGTGAGGGCCCGCCTCTTCCTTGGTTTCCTCCAACACCTCACGAAACAGCCGCAGCCGGTTTTCAAAGCTGCCGCCATATTCGTCGGTTCGGCTGTTGTAGGCGGGTGACAGGAAATGCCATAGGATCGAGGCATCATGCGAGGCATAGACATAGGCGATGTCATATCCCGCCTGTTTCGCCCGCCGTGTGGCCGCGCGAAAACTTTGGTGCAGGGTGCGGATGTCGGATTTGTCCATCGCCTTGGCCATGAGCGGCATGTCGGGCTTCAGGATCGGCAGAACCGAAGGCCCCATCGCCGGATAGCCGTTTGAAATCCCGCGTGACCGGATGCCGGTATGGCCAAGCTCGATGGAGGCCAGCGCGCCATGGGCATGGATGCGCGCAACAGACCGCGCGTGCGCCTGCACGTCGCCCGCGTCCCAAAGCCGCTCATAAGGCAGGCCGGACAGGTCGGAGGTGGGGTCGATCTCGCTCAGTTGCATTGCGACGATGCCCCAGCCACCCTCGGCCCGTGTTTCGCGGATGCCGATGGCGCCATTGGGCATCAGGTAACTGTGTCCAATGGCATGGGGCATCGACACCAGCCGGTTGGGCGCCGTCACCGGACCGATCTTCAAAGGCTGGAACAGGGGCGCGTAGCGCGGGTCCATCATGCGCCTTTTGTCACGCGGATCGTGCCATCAGCGATCCAGCCGTCGATGATCTCCAGCACTTTCATCGAAAACGCCTCGTCGTTGATGTGACAATCCACGACCGATAGCTTGATCGGGTCGGTCATCTCGGCGCGGTAGCCTTCCACCATTTCGGCCAGCGCCCCCGGGTCATGGGCAGGCATGCCTTCGGTGTCCCAGGCATGGACGCCCTGCGTCGGCAGCACGAAATGCACAGGGCCTTTCGAAAGTTTCAGCCGCCGCGCCACCTCACGCGCCAGATCGCGCCGCTCGGGGCCGGTCAGCGAGGCCGAGGCGATCAGCCGGTTATGCGCATGATAGGGCCGGTCGCGGAAACGCTCGGGCACGGGCGCCCAGGTGGGAAAGTCGATCATGTCGCCAAAGCCGGGGCCTGCGACGATCGGCGTGCCGCGCCTGCCCGCTGCCGTCATCCGGTTTGCGCCGGCGTTTACCACAGACCCCACCATGATATTGCCGATCTCGGCCACGGCAAGTTCCAGAACGCAGGCGAAATAGCCCTGTTCGGCAAGGCTTTCCATCGCCATGCCGCCCATGCCAGTGCCATGGAACACCGCGACCGAAAACCCGCGGTCCACCAGCGGTTGGCGCAGATGCACCATGTATTTCAGCGCCGAGGAGCCAAAACTCATCATCCCGATGACCGGCTGATCCGGCTTCGGCGGCACAACGGCCAAGGCCGCCCCATAAACCGCGCCCGCCGCTTGGCTGAGGGTTGCCATGCAGACATCGTTCAGCCCGTAAAGCCCGCCGGCCCACAGGATCATCTGGATATCCGCCGAAAGCCGGTCCGGCGGGATCAGGGGCGAGAAAGCCACGGTCGAGACCACATATTTCGGCACACCCACCGGCAAGGCGCGGGCGCAATCCAGCGCAAGATCGGTGCCCATCGTGCCACCCAGCGCAATCATGCCGTGGATGCGGCCCTGGGCATAAAGCTGTGCCGTCAAGCTGGCCGCCCCCTGCGCCATGATCTGCATGGCGTGGTTTTCATCGCCTGCATCCATGGCGTCCTGAATGGTCTTGCCTGCGGCCGCCGCTACCTCGTGCTTGGAAATCGTCACCGGGCGCGACGGGTCGCCCAACACGCTGACATCCATCTCAACCACCGCCCCGCCCATCTTGCGGATGGTTTCGGCGACGAAATTCAGTTCCGGATCCTTGGTGTCATAGGTCCCGATGATCAGAATGGTTTTCTGCATGGTCTCTCCCCCCTGCCTTGCCGTCATCCCCGCATGATCCGGCCTTCCGGGTCGTGGAAGGGTTGCAATTGCGCCTTGATCGGATAGTGCACCCCGGCGATTTGGGCGGTAAAGCCGCCTTCCTCGATCCAGGCCTTGCTGACGCCCGCCTCATGGTGCAGCGAGGCGAGCCCCACCATCGCGCCCAACCGGAACCCCCATCCGCCCGAGGTGACATGGCCGACGATCTCGCCGCCCCGCCAGATCGGTTCGTTGTGCATGAGGTAAGGCCCGGCCTCTGCCGTAGCCCCCTCGACCAGAATGGCCACCGTGCGATGCCGGGTCGCCGCGCCCTGTTCGGCCTTTTGCTTGGCCAGCGCGGCCTTGCCCACGAAATCGGGTTTGTCGAGTTTCACGGCAAAGCCAAGCCCGGTTTCATAGGGCGTGTCTTCCTCGCCGATATCATGGCCAAAGTGGCGGAAGGCCTTTTCCAACCGGCAGGCTCCCAGCGCGAACATGCCTGCAAGGCGCAAGCCCTGCGGCCGCCCGACCTGCATCATCGCCTTATAGACATGGGCGGAAAATTCGGTCGGCATCAAGAGTTCATAGCCGAGTTCGCCGAGGAACGACCGCCGGATCGCCCAGACCCGGGCATGGGCCAGATCGATCTCGCGCGCGGCCCCAAAGGGGAAGGCGGCGTTTGACAGGTCATCACCCGAAAGGGATTGCAGGATGGCGCGCGATTTCGGCCCGTGGATCGTCAAAAGCCCATAGGCCGAGGTGGCGTCAAAGATTTCAAAGCGCCAGTCGGGGTGCGCATGGGCGCGGATCAGCGCCTGATCGCGGATCTGGCTGGGGTGGCCGGTGACGACAAGGAATTGCTGCTGGGCAAGGCGGGTGACGGTGACATCCGCCTCGATCCCGCCGTTTACGTTCAGGAACTGGGTATAGACCGAGGTTCCAACCGCCACATCCATTTCCGCGCCCGAGACATGGTTCAGCGCCCGGACCGCATCCGGCCCCTGCACGATGATCTTGGCATACATCGACTGGTCGATCAGCACGGCGGCCTCTGCCGCCGCCTTGGACTCTGCCGCCACAAAGGGTGACCAATCCTGCCAGCCAAGGCTTGGGCGGTCAGACCAGCCCTTGCCCGAAGGGTCGAAATACATCGGGATTTCCCAGCCGATCCGTTCGGCCATCACCGCGCCTTCGGCCACCAGCCGGTCATGCAGCGGCACCCGCCGGATGCCGCGCGCCGAGGTGATCTGGCGGCCCGGCCATTGCAGACCATAGTGAAAGCCGATGGATTCTTCGGCCCGTTCGGCATTGTAGGCGCGGTTCATCTGGAAGGGGTGCGCGCGCGCGGCCAGCATCGCCCCCACCGCGCGGGTCGGCATGCCATCGGTCATCCAGGCCGCCATGGTCAGCCCAAAGCCGCCGCCGTTCAGGATGCCGTTCGAATTCATCCCGGCCGCGATCCACAGCCCCGGCATTTCCGGGGCCGGGCCCAGATAGGGGCGGCCATCGGGGGTAAAGCTTTCCGGCCCGTTGAAAAAGGTGTGGATGCCGGTCGTTTCAAGGAAGGGAAAGCGCGAGAAGGCGCGTTCCAGCATCGGCTCGACATGGTCCATGTCAAAGGGCAACTCGTCGAACTCGAAGCTTTCGGGAATGCCCTCGCGGCCCCAGGCCTTGCCCTTGGCCTCGAACCCGCCGATCAACAGCTTGCCCGCGTCTTCCTTGGTGTAAAGCCGTTCCTCGGCCACGATCAGACCGGGGATCTGGCGGGACAGACCCTCCATCGGTTCGGTCACGATGTAGAAATGTTCGGTCGCGTGCAGGGGCACGGTGACGCCATGGGCGGCGGCAAAGCGCGAGGTCCACATGCCGCCCGCCAGCAGGACCTTTTCGGTGGCGATCACCCCGCGATCCGTCTCGACCCCCGAGACGCGGCCATTCTTGGTCAGGATGCGGGTCGCGGCGGTGTTTTCCAGCACCTGCGCGCCGCGCGCCCGCGCGCCCTTGGCCATGGCCTGCGTCACATCAAGCGGGTTTACCTGCCCGTTTGACGGCACATGGAAACCGCCCAGAACGTCATCAACCCGCAGGTGGGGGTAAAGCTCGGCCACTTCCTCACGCCGCAGAAGGTGGCTTTCAATGCCCATGCGCCCCGCGTGGTCATGGTTGCGGCGCAACTGTTCCTGCCGCAGGTCCGACAGCGCCACATGCAGCGTGCCATTCTGCTTGTAGCCGGTCGCCTGCCCGGTCTCGATTTCCAATTCGGTGAACAGCCGCGCGGTATAGCGCGACAGCTCAGTCTGCCCGGCGCTTTCGCGCAGCTGCCCGACGATCCCTGCCGCGTGCCATGTGGTGCCCGAAGCAATCGTCTTGCGCTCCACCAGCACCGCCGAACTGACGCCCTTCTTTGCCAGATGATACAGCGTCGACACACCGATAATCCCGCCGCCGATGACGACGACTTCGGCTTGGTTCGGCAGGGGGAGAAGCGGGGTTGGGGCGGTTTGGGTCATGCGAATGGTCCTTGGATGGCATCGAAACAGGCCGAAACGCGATGTTCGGCCTCGGTGATGAAGCGGGCGCAGCGCGCCTCGGCTCCGGGTTCGTGAAGGCGGGTCATCACCCAGCCGACATAAGTCAGGGCACGCAGCGCGCGGAACAGCGGCAGGGCTGTCAGATCGGTCGGTCGGGCCTGTTGATAGGCCAAAAGAAAGGCCTCGCTTGCACGGCCCGAGGGATCGTGGCGGTCCAGCCGGTTGGCTGTGGTCGCCAGATCGAAGAGGCGAAAGCCAAAGCCGCCATCATCGAAATCAATCAGATAGACGCCGTCCTTGGCCAGAAGGACGTTTTCCGGCACGGCATCGGCATGGATAAGCCCATAGTCAAGGCTTGGCCCGATGGCCGCCAGTTCGGCCGCCGCGCGGTCGCGTAGCGCGGTGAAAAGTCTGGCGTGCACAGCACTCAGCCGGGGGTTTTCCCAGAACCTGTCCCAGACCGGTGCCTCGCCAACAAGCCCCGCCGCATCCCATGCGGGGCGCGTGAAGCCTTCCGGCAGGCACCATTGGTCGGAAATTTGGTGCAGCCGGGCCAGCGTCACCGCGGTTTGCCGGGCCGTGTCCAAAGGATCGGCCTCGGCGTTCCAATGCCCGCCCGCCATCAGCGGCCGGGCATCCAGAAAGCTCAGCATATCCACCAAGTGTCCCGCGACCTCGATACAGCGCGCGCCGGTGAGGGTGGGGATCGGCTGGGGCACGCGCAGGCCCGCGCGGGTCAGTTCCGCCATCCAGTCCAGCTCCGAGGTCAGCTCGGCCTGACTGCGGTAACCCGGGCGATGCAGGCGCAGGACCAGCGGGCGATCCCGGGTTTCCACCCGAAACACCTGATTTTCCCGCGCCGCGATCAGCGCGGCGGGGCAATCTTCAAACCCCCAGGCGGTCAGGGCCTGTCGCACCAGATCAGGCATCGGGGGCCCCCAATTCGCCCATCACCTCGTCCAGAAGCCCCAAAAGCATGTCGGCATGGGCGGTGGAAAACGGCATCGGCGGGCGGATTTTCAGCGTGTTGTAGTGAATGCCCAACCGGTTCAGCAGCACGCCGCGCCGCCGCATCTCATTCGCGACGCGGGCGACATAGGCCGGGGCCGGGGCCTTGGTCTTGCGGTCCAGAACGATCTCGGCCCCGAAGAACAGGCCATAGCCGCGCACATCGCCGATCCATTCATATGTGTCGGCCAGTTTCGCCAAACCGGCCTTGGCATAGGCGCCGACGACCCGGGCATTTTCCTGCAAGCCTTCCGATTGAATGACATCCAGAACGGCGGCGGCGGCGGCCGAGGACACCGGATTGCCGCCGAAGGTATTGAAATAGCGGAATGATTTGCGGAAGGCCGCCATGATATCGGGCCGGGTCACCACGGCGGCGACCGGGTGGCCGTTGCCCATCGGCTTGCCCATCGTCACCACATCCGGCACAGCCCCGATGCGCTGGTGGCCCCAGAACCGCTCGCCATTGCGGCCAAAGCCCGGCTGCACCTCATCAGCGATGAAGAGGCCGCCCGCGCGGCGCACCTCGGCCAAGGCAGGCTCCAGCCAGCCCGGCTCCAACAAGGGGAAGCCTTCGTTCAGGAAGGCCGGGCAGAGAACGATGCCTGCAAAGCCGTGGCCCGAGGCTTCAAGATCATCAATCGCGGCGCGGACGGCGGCGGCAAAGGCCTGCGCATGCGCCGCCCCACCCTCGCCGCCCAAGGGGCGATAGCTGTCGGGCGCGGGAACGTGGCGGACATGGCTGCCATCGCCCGTCGCCGGGATATTGGTGCGCGACAGTTGCGATACGGCGGTGGTGTTGCCGTGATAGGTGTGATCGGTTGCAATCACGCCCCGCTTGCCCGTCACCGCCTCGGCCATGCGCAGCGCGATGTCATTCGCTTCGGACCCGGTGCAGACCATGATCGCGGTCGAAAGATCGTCCTCAAAGGTTGCGGTCAGACGTTCGACATAGTCAAGGATGCCTTCGTGCAAATAGCGGGTATGGGTGTTCAGCGTGGAGGCCTGCCGGCAGATCGCCTCGACCACATAGGGGTGGCAATGGCCGACGTGCGGCACATTGTTGTAGCAATCCAGATACTTGCGGCCCTCGGCATCCCAGACCCAGACCCCTTCGCCCCGCACCAGATGCACAGGGTCATCGTAGAAGGTCGAGACATTGGGCCCAAGAAGCCGGGCGCGACGGGCAATGAGATCGGCGGTACTGGCCAAGGGGGTACTCCTGCGTATGGGGAAAGGACGGACAGCCTATCTGGCCTTGGCGTGCCGGAGGTGGTTCCACGAAAAGACCACGACCGCCGCAATCGCCAGCCCAAGAAAGGCCGCCGCAATCGGCCGGGTCAGGAAGATCGTCGGATCACCCGCCGATATGCTAAGCGCCTGCTTGATCCGACCCTCCAGCATTGGCCCCAGAACCAGCCCCACGACCATCGGGAAGGCCGGGATCCCGTTCTTCAGCATGAAGCGTCCGACGATGGCGAAGGCGAGCGTGAAAAGCCCGTCTGTCACCCGGAAGTTCTGCGTATAGGTGCCGATGAAGCCAAGGATCATGATCGTCGCCCCGATCATCCGGGGCGTGATGGACGACAGTTTCACCACATGTTTGGTAAAGGCCAAGAGCAGGATCATCACGAAGATATTCAGCAGAAACAACGAGATATAGAGACCCGAGATAAAGTCGGGATGCTCGGCGAACAGCTGTGGGCCGGGGATGATGTTGTGGATCATGAACACCGCCAAGAGCATCGCCATCAAGGGATCGGCCGGGATGCCCAGCGACAAAAGCGGCACAAGAACAGTCGAGGTGCAGGCGTTGATCGACACTTCCGAGGCGACCAGCCCTTCGGGTGAACCCTTGCCGAACTCTTCGGGTTTCTTCGAAAACCGCCGTGCCAGCGAATAGGACAGGAATTGAGCGCCGAACTCACCCACTCCCGGCAACAGCCCCATGACCAGACCCAGCAGGCTGGAGCGGATGACGGTGGCGCGATATTTGAACACCTCGAACAACCCGGCGAAACGGCCGGTGGTGTTCAGGTCCTTCGGCACCTTTGGCGGCGATTTGGTCTCCAGTAGAACAAAGGCCTGGCTGATGGCGAAAAGCCCGATCACCATGGGCACCATGGGAATACCGCCGGTCAGCCAATCCTGACCAAAGGTATAGCGCAATGTGTGGTGCGGGCTTTCAAAGCCGACGGTTCCCAGAAAGGCCCCGATGCCAAAGGTCAGGATCGCGCCGCGGATGTTCTGGTGATGGGCAAGGATCACCGAAATCGTCGCCAGAAGCATGACCATGGCAAATTCCGGCGGGCCGAATTTTTCGGCGACCTTCGCCATGAAGGGCGCAAGGAAGACCAAAGCCATGACCGAAAGGATCCCGCCGACAAAGGACGAGGAATAGGCCAGCGAAAGCGCCCGCATCGGCTGTCCCTTCTGGCCCAGGGGGTAGCCGTCATAGGTGGTCAGGACGTTGACCGGCGTTCCCGGCACCCGGATCAGGATCGCCGGGATCGCCCCGCCATACCAGGCCCCGCCATAACAGCCCAGAAGCAGGATGATGCCGGGCAGGGGTTCCATCGTCAGGGAAAAGGGCAGCGCGATGGCCATGGCGCCCGCAGGCTCCATGCCCGGAACGGCGCCGACAAGGATACCGGCCATGGCGCCGATCAAGAGGGCAAGGATCACCTGCCACTGCGCGACTTCCTGAAAGCCGAGAAGGATGGAATCGATCATAGGTATTCACCCAAGGAATTGCCGACCCAGTCGGGGAAAAGCTGCATGACGGGCGGCAGCGGGAACCAGATGCCAAGGCCCACCCGGAAGGCCAGTACGATCACCGCAACCACTGCAAGGCCGGTCACAACCCACCGCCTCCCGCGCAGGCCCGAGATATAGAGAAGCGACTGCATGAAGATCACAGAGGCGATGGTGAAGCCAAGGAACGCAACGCCCGCGATATAGGCCATGAAGCCAAGCGCATAGATCATCGCCCGCCCCATACCTTCGAAGGCAAGGCTGGCCTTGGCGGAAAAACCGGGCTTGCGCCGGTCGCGCAGATAGGCCCGCAAGGGGCCGAAACCGCCAATCAGGCCGAAGCTCAGCGTGATGAACGGCCAGGACCAGGGCTCCTGCACCCAACCGAGGTCGCGCTTGCCCGGCACTGTGGCCCAGGGCAGAACCGCCAACGCCACCAGCGCGAAGACCCAGAAATGGGTCATGGCAAGCTGGCTTGCCTCGGGGATGACATCCTCTTCAAAGGCCTCGGAATCCGCATCGGCAATGGTCGCAATGTGGTCGATGTGATCGGACATCTGGCTCACTCCAGCGCGCAAGAAGCTGGGCGCGGCCCTTGCGTGGGCCGCACCGGTTTTGCTCAATCCCTTCGAAAGGGCGTTACTGCTTCATCTTGGCGAAAAGAGCCTTGACCGCCTCGAAGTCCGCATCGATCCGCGCCTGCGCTTCGGCTGCAGGCTGCCAGTAGATTTCAGCGCCGGTCGTTTCGGCAATCTGCTTGGCCTGATCGGATTGCATGGCCTTTTCGATGATCGCGGCCAGCTTGTCCTTTGCCTCTTGCGGGGTGCCTTTCGGAACGAAAATGCCCGACCACAGCGTAAAGGTCGGCCCGCTGATCTGGTCGCGCAAAAGCGGGCCATCGGGGAACACGGAAAGCGGCGCTTCGGTATAGGCGGCGATTGCCTTGACATCGTCCTTGCAGGCCAGAACCAGTGCGACCGTGGTGTTGATCACGTCAGCATCGCCGTTGCTCAGCGTGGTGCAATCCGTCACCTCATAGCCGGTTTCGGTGCTGAAACTGAACCCAAGCTGGCGCGCCGCCTCAAAGGTCTGCTGCGCCGGGATCGTCTCGAACCCGAAATGGCCAAAGCTGACCGGGTTGTCCTTGGCATAGGCCGCAAGCTCGGCCAGGTTGTTGTATGGCGCATCCTTGCGCGCGGCCAGCATGAAGGGGAAGTTCATGTTCAGGCCGATGACCTCCATATCCTCGCGCGCATAGGGCGCGATGCCAAGGATCGGATAGCTGGTCGGGATGTCGATCAGAAAGCTGCCGATGGTGTACCCATCCGCGGGCGAAGACAGGACCGACGCCGCACCCTCAAGCCCAAATCCGCCGGGGCGGTTCACCACCTTGGCCGGAACGCCGGTTTCCTGGGTGAAGACTTCCGCGATCACGCGCAGCAACTGGTCGTCCACATCGCCGGGCGGCCAGGGTTCGATGATCGACACCGGACGCTCAGGATATTCCGCCAGCGCCATGGTTACGCCACTCACCGTGGCCAGCAGCGCGAATGTGGCGCTTACAAGGCTTTTCATCTTGATCTCCCGTGTTGTTTCATTATTATCAACTTGATTGACTATATTGTTACGACAATGATATGGTCTGTCAATAATTCATTCCGTCAGGGTCTCAGTCGTGGATTCAGCCGCCCCCAAACGCGCCCAGTCGATGAAGACAATCGACAAGGCCATGCATTTATTGAACCTTTTCACGACAGAGGCCCCCGAGTTCCGCCTTGTCGATATCGCCAAGGCCTCCGGATTGGACAAAGTGACAGCGATGCGGGTCTTGAACTCGTTGGTCGCGGGCGGTCTTTTGGAACAGCATCCCGACACCCGGAAATATCGGCTTGGGACAGCGATTCTCCGCCTTGCACGAATCCGCGAGACGTCCTTCCCGATGATCTCGACCCTGCAACCGATCGTGGACCGCCTGTCCGAAGAGACCGGGGAATCCGGCCATGCCTCGCTGGCGTCAGAGGCCGGGCTGACCACCATCGCGCTGTGTGAACCGAACCGATCCACCCGCGTCTGGATCGACCCGACGCAGGTTCTGCCGTTTCACGCGACGGCATCGGGCGTCGTCTATCTGGCACATCTGCCGCGGGACGAGGCTGAGAGTCTTTTGGCGCGAACGTCAGACAAGCGTTACACCGCCGAAACCGCAAGCCGCGAAGAACTGCACGCGCGCATCCGTGAAGCGCGTAAATTGGGCTACGCCTGTTCGATCGGCGGATTCGAAGTGGACACAGCAGGGTTTGCAGCGCCAGTGTTTGACTGGCATGGCAAGGTCATTGCGACCATTGGCCTGGCCTGCGTGCGAAGCCGCCTGGAAGACTCCCACCATGACAACCTGATCCGCGCGGTTGTCAGCGCGGCCAACACCGCAACCCGTGCCTTCGGTGGCAAGCTGCCCGAGGTGAAGCGTGCTGGGGCATAGTGCGCCTCCAGCCCGTGACGCTCACGCACGTTGATGACAGCAAATGCCGGGAAGAATGAGGAGAGATTGCAGGCGGTTGGATCTGAACCGCAAACGCCCACTCTTCCTTGGCAACAGATGGCTCGACCCGATCGTGGGGTTATCGAGCTGTCGGTATCCCTTTGTGCAGGCTCTTTTCCAGCGCGTGACCGTCTGCTTTGGGCCGGAAGCGGATACTGAGGGGGCTCACGCCCCTTTCTCGAACTTCATGACCGGGATGCCCAGCTTCTTTGCCTTGTCGGCGAGGTTCTCCTGGATGCCATTGCCCGGGAAGACGAGGACGCCCACAGGCAGCACGTCCAGCATGGCATCGTTGCGCTTGAAGGGGGCAGCCTTGGCATGCTTAGCCCAGTCGGGCTTGAAGGCCACCTGCGTCACGCCCCGGGACTCGGCCCATTTGGCGGCGATGAGTTCTGCGCCCTTCGGGCTGCCCCCGTGCAGAAGGACCATGTCGGGATACTTGGTCCGGACCTGATCGAGCTTGCCCCAGATCAGGCGGTGATCGTTGAAGTCGGTCCCACCGGTGAGGGCGACCTTGGGACCTGCGGGCAGCATCACCTCGGTCTCCGCGCGGCGCTTGGCGGCCAAGAAGTCGCGGCTGTCGATCAGCGCTGCGGTCATGTGCTGGCGGTTCACCATTGAGCCGGTGCGGGGCCGCCAGGTCGATCCCGTGTGATGGACGAACTCGGTGGCGGCGTGATCGCGCATCATGTCCATGCAGTTGCGCCGTTCGATGAGGGTCAGGCCTTCGGCCGTCAGGCGCTCAAGCTCTGTGGATTTCACCTCGGAGCCGTCCTGCTCACGCTGGAGGCGGCGCTGCGCCTGCTCGTTCTCATCGAGCGACCGCTCGATCCGGGCCGTGGCGCGGTGGAAGAGGTTGACCTGGCCCCAGAGCACCTCTTCGAGGTCGGGTTCCATGCGGGTGTCTTCCAGGGTCGCGACGAGGGCATCGAAGATGTCGGCGACGGCGACCGCGAGGCGCTGTCCATCGGGCATCGGGCGCGGATCGGGCTCGTCAAAGGGGCGGTAGCCATAGAGCTGCAGCTCGTCGAGCGCATGGGCGGTCTGGGATGCGGTGTGGGCGGGTTCATACGCGTCGTCGTGGGTGTGGATCGTCATCGGTTTCTTGCCTCCGGGCCGGTCTCGTCCGCGCGTCATCCCGCGCGGCCTTCATGGGCTGCGAAAGCCGTCACGGGGGACGCCCCTTCACCCCGCCTTCGGGGCCGGAACGCATGTGGAGGAGGACGGGGGGCGGCTGATTTGTCTTTCGCGATGCAAAGGCGGGGCTTTTCCCCGCCGGCGGAAATCAGTCGCCCCCCGTCCTTGAAGGGGCGGCACCTTTGACGGCCGCCTGCCCATCTCTTGAAGGCCGCTCGGGAGACGGGTGGATGAGATTGCCCGGGAAGAGGCAAAGCGACGATCCACAGCCACGTCAGGACTCCGTGACCCCTGCCCCGCTATCCCTGGTCCGCCACATGCGCGATGCGGATCAGCCGAACAGGCGATGCCGATCCTCGGGCCCGATCTGAATTGCCAGATGCTGGCGTAGCGCCTCTTTGCCGTTCGCCCGGAGATCATCGTTGAAATCCCCGAGCTGCGGTTCCAGAACCCGAACGGGCACCCCGACCTCGGTGGCTATGGCGCTCAACCTCTCTGCCGCGCGCTGCCCAGCCGGATCGCTGTCGATGGCGATGTAAAGGCGCTGAAGCCCCTCCGGCAGCAGGACCGCCCCGAGGTGACCCGACGAGAGCGACGCCCAGACGGGAAGGCCGGGCACAGCTTCGACGAGCGACAGCATGGTCTCGATGCCTTCGCCGACGACGAGGATGTCGTCATGCGGGGTCAGCCTGACGGCATTGCCGAGGAGGTGACCCATGGCACGCCGCGGTGTGTCGACAGCCGCCTTTCCCTGTCCGTCAGGTGCCAACCAAGTACGATGCGCGCCCTGCAAGGCCCCTGCCCGATCGGTGACCGCGGCGATGAGTGCTGGTCTGGGGATGCTCCGGGTCTGCCCCTCATCCCGATGCCAACACTTCGGGTGGAAGCGCAGAGCACTCGTCATGCCGCCGTGGGTCAGGCCCCGGGAGCGGAGGTAGGTGTCGGCAAGCGTGCCTGCGATCGGCATCGAGGCTGCAAAGAGCCGCGACGCCGCTGCTGGCGTGCCACCAGGCGCCTTTGCCTTCCTTGGCACTGGCGCAACCGGGAGGGCCGGCTGCGGACGGCCAAGATGCGCCCGCGCTTCGGCCAGAAGATCGGGAAAGCGGGAGATCCCGGTCCTCACGCGGATGATGTCGAGAAGATCACCGTGCTCGCCCGTGGCACCGTCCGTGAACTTTCCCGCCGCACCAGGCCCCAAGACTGGTCCGGTCAGCCGCACGAAAAGCGACCGGCCGGGGTTGTTCTGCAGGTCGCCCACGATCCAGTAGGACCCTTCCCGCCGTCCGGCGGGAAGGTAGGCGCGACACACGCCTTCGGCATTCTCCGCCAAAGCGCGGATCACATCTTCGGTCTCGAAATACATGGCTTAACAACCCCCGCGTGCATGTAGTCCTGTCACAGGACAACGTGCAAGCAGACGATCCAGCACGGCAATGCCGCCCGAGTCCGTTGGGCAGAAGAGACGCAGCTTCCAAACGATGATTTCAGAGAAGAAGCCATAGGCCTTGAGGCGGTCTTTGGCGGCCTCGGTGAAGCCGGTGATCTCGATGCGGTTCACGCCCATGACACGGGAGCGGTGCAACTCCATCCCTTCAGCCAACCGCACGACCGTCTTGCCCTCAAGTACGAGGGCATGGACCTGCGCTGCCGTCAGTTCCGGCGCGTCATCTGCCAGCGTGGTCGCGACCCAGGCGGGCGAGACGCGGCGGCCGATGATGCGCTGGCCGTCATCGGTCTGCAGGCGGTAGACGCGGGTTTCGTCCTCGGGGAGCTGCTTCCAGATCGGCAGCAGAAGACCCGCCACGATGTGCAGCGTGGTCTCGCTGAACTCCGGCACCTCAGCCAATTCCGCGGTCCAGGCGGTGGCGAAGGCCGAGCGGTCGGCCTCCAACCAGTTGGTGTCGTCCATGATCTTGGCCGGGACTGTGCTGGCTTCGGTCGGACGGATCAACCGCAGGCGGGGCTCGATGGTGCCGTCATCCAGCATCAGGCTGGTGGCGGGGACCTGCACTGCCGCCCGGCCAGAGCGGCTGTTGATCAGAAGCCTTGCCCTAGTGTCATCGAGCCAGTCGAGCGCATCCGCCAGCGAAGTCGGAGCATTGCGCCGCTTTTCCGCGATGGTGAGAAGCTGGGTTTCTGCGCCAGAGCCGGGATGGGTGTAGATCACCCGCGCATCCGTGACGCGGAAGCTCTCGGCACGTAGCGTCTCGAGCCCGAGGTCGTAGACACCGGCCGCGATGGCGCCCTCGATCCGTTGGTCGAGGAGGTCCTCGAAGGCCGAGAAGAGCACGGCCTGCATTTCGATCGTCAGCGCGAGCAGGCGATTGAGGAAAGTGGTGATCGGGGGCAGATCATCCTTCAGACCGTTATCATCGGTCAGGCTCAGACCGGTGGCATCCTCGAAAGCCCCGAGCGAGCAGCCAGCCACATCGCCGCGATAGATGCGGCGGTAGAGTTGGCGCAGGGCATCGCGAGCGTAAGGCGACTCGAGGTTGTCCTCGGGGCGGAACAGCCCCTGTCCGCCGGTCTGGCGCTGGCCCCGCGTGATGGCCCCCAGCGTGTCGAGGCGGCGCGCGATGGTCGAAAGGAACCGCTTCTCTGCCTTCACATCCGTCGCCACCGGCCGAAAGAGCGGCGGCTGCGCCTGATTGGTGCGGTTGGTTCGGCCGAGGCCCTGGATGGCCGCGTCCGCCTTCCAGCCCGGTTCCAAGAGGTAATGCACCCGCAAACGCTGGTTCTTTGCCCCAAGATCGGCATGGTAGCTCCGACCCGTGCCGCCGGCATCCGAGAAGATCAGGATGCGCTTCTGATCATCCATGAAGGCGGAGGTTTCCGCGAGGTTGGCCGAGCCAGCCCGGCTTTCCACGACGAGGCACGCGGCAGCGCCCTCGCCCTTCCTGACAATCCTGCGCGACCGGCCCGTGACCTCGGCCACGAGGTCGGTACCGAAGCGCTGGACGATCTGATCGAGCGCCCCCGGAACGGGCGGCAGCGAGGCCAGCTTCTCAATCAGCGCATCACGCCTGCGGGCGGCCTCGCGGCACTCGACTGGTTGGCCGTCGCGTACCACGGGCCGCGAGGACAGGTTGCCCTCGCTGTCGGTGAAGGGCTCGTAGAGCTGCACCGGGAAGGAATGGGCGAGATAGTCCAGGACGTATTCCCGCGGGGTGATGTCGACGCGGATGTCGTTCCACTCCTCGGTTGGAATCTCCGACAGGCGGCGCTCCATCAGCGCCTCGCCGGTCGAGACGATCTGGATGACGGCCGCATGGCCTGCCGCGAGATCGACCTCGATGCTGGCAATGAGGGTGGGGGTTTTCATAGAGGTGAGAAGATGGCCGAAGAAACGCTGCTTGGCGGATTCGAAGGCGGAGCGGGCGGCGGATTTGGCCTGGCGGTTCAGCGTGCCATTCTCACCCGTGATATTCGCGGCCTCCATCGCGGCGGCGAGGTTGTTGTGGATGATGGCGAAGGCCCCGGCATAGGCGTCATAGATGCCGCGCTGCTCGGGCGTCAGCGCATGCTCCAGCATCTCGTATTCGACGCCGTCATAGGAGAGCGACCGGGCGGTGTAGAGACCAAGCGACCGCAGGTCGCGGGCGAGAACCTCCATCGCAGCGACGCCGCCCGCTTCGATGGCTTGCACGAATTCCGCCCGTGTCGCGAACGGAAAATCCTCGCCGCCCCAGAGGCCGAGCCGCTGCGCATAGGCCAGGTTGTGCACCGTTGTGGCTCCCGTGGCAGAGACGTAGACCACGCGGGCATTGGGCAGCTTGTGCTGCAGGCGCAGGCCCGCCCTGCCCTGCTGCGAGGCCTCCGTATCGCCGCGTTCGCCCTTGCTTCCTGCGGCATTGGCCATGGCATGGCTTTCGTCAAACAGGATCACCCCGTCGAAATCCGCCCCCAGCCAATCAACGATCTGGTCGACGCGCGATTTCTTGGCTCCGCGCTCTTCGGAGCGCAGGGTGGCGTAGGTGGTGAAGAGGATGCCCTCAGAAAGCGGGATGTCGCGGCCTTGGGCGAAGCGCGAGAGCGGCGTGACGAGCAGACGCTCCTGGCCAAGCGCCGACCAGTCGCGCTGTGCATCCTCGAGAAGCTTGTCGCTCTTCGAGATCCAGAGCGCCTTGCGACGGCCCTGGCACCAGTTGTCGAGCAGGATCCCGGCCGACTGGCGGCCCTTGCCTGCTCCGGTGCCGTCGCCAAGGAAGAAGCCGCGGCGAAAGCGGACAGCGTCCGCGGCCTCGTCGGGCGCAGCGGAGACTATGTCGCCGGTCCCATCGACGGTCCAAGACCCCGCGAGATACGCGGAATGCGCCTCGCCCGCGTAGATGACGGTCTCGAGCTGCGCGTCGGAGAGCATGCCGTCGCGTAGCACGGCGGCGGGCAGTTTGGGACGATAGGAGGGTTTGGGGGGCGCAACGGACGCCATAGCCGCCGACTGCACCAGCTTGGCCGGATGCGGTTCCACGCCGGGGATGTCGATGGCCTGCAGGCGGAAGGTATCGTAGATCGCATCGGACAGACGCGCAGCGCCGAGATCGTCCGCGGCCTCGCGCAGGGTGTAGACGAGGTCTTCGGCATCCGGCGTGGTGACATGCACATCCATCTTAGCCGTTGCCGTGGAACGGAAGGGTCGAGCGGCAGGGCCGGACGCACGGGGAGAAAGTCCCCGGAAAGGGGAAGCTGGCTGCGATTGAGCGACGGCGCCCGAATCCATCTCGAAGCGCGGCGGCACCTCTGCTACGATCCGAGCGAGGAGCTGCGGCGCATCGACGGACATCGGCCGAGCCAGATCGGCGGTTATGCCGCCCCTCTCACCGCCCCGGCATTTGTCGAAGACCGAAATTCGCGTCTCGAAGCTGGTGCCGTGTTTGGCGAATGCTGCACCGGAGACGGCGCCGGTGAAGACCAGATGCGCCGTCTCGGTCAAACGGCTGAAGGTTTTCGCCCAGGCCGGCGCATCCGGCGCGAAACCGGTCCCGGTGATTGCGACCAAACGCCCGCCTGGGGCCAGCCGCGCGAGCGCCGAGCGAAGATGCCGGGCCGTCGCCTCGGTCGTCCGGCCATCGACATGGGCTACCGCCGAGAACGGCGGGTTCATCAGGATGACGCTCGGGCGGACGCCCACGTCCAGATGATCGTCGATTTGGTCTGCGTCGAACGTAGTGACAGGACGCTCCGGGAAAAGGTCACGCAGAAGGTCGGCGCGGGTCTCGGCGAGTTCGTTCAGCGCCAGACTGCCTCCCGCGATCTCCGCGAGGATCGCCAAGAGCCCGGTCCCGGCCGAAGGCTCGAGGACGAGGTCACGGGGCGTGATCTGCGCTGCCGCCATTGCAGCCAGTCCCATGGGCAGCGGCGTCGAGAATTGCTGGAAGCGCTCCATTTCCTCCGAGCGCCGGGTGTGCGTGGGCAAGAGGCCCGCCACTTTGGCGAGGATCGGCAGCAGGGCAGCGGGCGAGCCGGAACGGGCGAGCATCGCGCGGCCGAACTTCCGCAGGAAGAGGACCAGCGCCACCTCGCCCGCCTCATAAGCGAGCTTCCAGTCCCAAGCGCCATCGGCATCGGAACCGCCAAAGGCGCGCTCCATTTCGAGGCGCAGACGCAGCGCGTCGATCCGGAAGCCTTGGGCCAGGTCGGGCTGCAGCGCTCCGGCGACGGCGAGGATCGCGGGCGCGGGATCGCGCGATGGAACGGGAACGGGAGGCGCAACAGGCGCGAGATAGGTCATCGGGAAGCTCCGGGATGAAGGAAAGGGACAGGCCCGGACGCCCTCTCTCGGGCACCCTCAGACCTGATCTTCCCCCGCCCATCTCTCCCTCTCGAACCGACGCGTCCCAGAGGCTCAGCTTGATTTTGTTCCTGTTATGTTCTATATTGATAGCCAAGCCAGCAAGGGAGTTTCCTCATGGACAGCACCACATACGCCTTGCCCGCGACGCCCAAGCAGATCGCCTATGCGCGGTCGCTCGCCCTGCGCAACCAGACCCTCCTGCCCTGGGAGGTTCAGCAGGATCGCCGGTCGTTGAGTGCCTGGATCGATGCGCAGGCCCAGCTGAAGCCGGTATCCGACATGGATCGGCTGCCCACGTCCAAGCAGGTGGCCTTCGCGGAGAAACTCGCTCGGATCAAGCGCCGCGCCGTGCCCGAGGAATGTTTCCGCGACAAGGGACTCATGTCGAAGTGGATCGACGGGAACAAGTGATCCCGACACCGGCTGGCTCCGGCCTCCCCGAGTTCCTGCCATACCGTGGTTGGGCAAACCGAGCGTAGTTGCCAACCTACAGTTTGGCAGATTTTACCTTCAGGACTTCAACCTCGGTCAAACTTTTGTCCGAGCCGCGCCAGATCCGCGAGTGCGGCATCTTTTTTCTGCATGTCGTCCTCTTCATCGATCAGCTTGCGAACTGTGCTGACGGACAGGAACATTCTGAGCGGGTTCGAAGGCAGCGGCTCAAACCCGTAGCTCTCGTAAAGCGCCTTGCGGCGCGCAACGCGGTCTGGATCGCCGCAGTCGAGCACATCGAGCATGACGACGGCGACGCCAATGGCGTCGGCCGCAACGGCAATGCGCCGTAGGGCGTCGACCAAAAGATCGCCGCCAAACCCGGCACCGCTGAACTTCCGATCCCGCCCGATCATCGAGATATAGGCGGCAGGAATGTTGCCATGCGAAGGCCGGGTCCGCGCGAACTTCGCAGGCAGATCCGTGAACTGAACGGCGTGCGCATTCAGGGCATAGAAGCCGATAACCGTCCCGTCAGGGTCGACCATCACATAGAGGCGGACATTGTCCGCCTTGGCGAGCTTGTTCGCGGTCTTCTGGAAATAGTTGTCGACTTGCTCGACCCCGCAAGAAAAAGCCGCCCGATCATGCTTCGAAGGATCGAACGGCTCGATGGTGTAGGCGGCCGGTTGTGACGTGGCCATTTACTTCGACACAACCGTGTCGCTGTGTCGACGGAAGGCCGCGCGCAGGGCATCGGTCGGCGCAGCTGGTGCATCGAGCGCCGCGAAAAACGCCTCATGATCGACCGGCTGCAGCACGGTGCGTTCATGCGCCGCGATCGTTGCCAGCGCGGCCTGATAGGCGGCGTTCATCGTGAAGACGGAGTCGTCGACGCCGGACAGTGCCGCGGCCTTCTGGATTGCAGTCTTGATGCGCGGCTTCGTCCGGAAATTCATCCGGGCCTCGTTACGCTCATCGATTGCGCGCGTGGTATCGTGGAAACCGAGCATGGTCGCCTCCTGAAATGTCTTGTCGATATGTACGCCACATCGACGTACGTTTCAAGCGTGCGGTCGGGAAAGTTCTTCGAAGGGTGCGCCTCACCCGAACCGCCGCCCTCCTTCTGTGAAAGTATACTCGTTGATGGTGATCCCTTCCTCGATGGCCTCGTCCGAGGTGAGGTGGTCGTATTCGGCCTCAAGCTGGCGGTAGAGCCAGCGGGCCAGATCGCGCAGCGCCTCGGTCACGATATCTTCCGCGTCCTCGGTCGGCGGCTGCCAGGTCGGACTGTTCCGCGTGACATCCACCGACATGGTGTATTCGTGATAGTAGCGACCCCGATGGCTGACCTCGGCGGCAAGCTGGTAGAAGTTCCGCCGCTGGATGGCCTGCAGCCGGTCGGCAATGCCGTGCAGCGTGGCATCAAGGGGCGCATATTCCCGGATGCGCGCGGCGGCGCCCTTGGCGTGGGACCAGTAACCCTCGAAGCAGGCCCCGTCGCCCTGGCTCCAGAACCCGGAGAACCAGATACAGCGCTTGGCCCGCGTCCCGCCGCCCATCAGCCGCACGGGCGTGGTCTTCAGGCGGATACCGAGGACCTCGCAGACCCGCTCGAAATCCTCGTAGACCGCGTCCCACCAATCGTCGTGAGGGCCGAGCTCGCGATACCAGCTGCGCGCCTTTTCCTTGGCGGCATCCGAGAGTTCGGGGAATTGGTAGACGGTGGTGCAGATGACTTCAGGCATCGACGTCCTCCCCATTCAGCGCGGCGGCGAGCCATTCTTGCGTGCTGGTCCAGCCAATGGATCTCCGCGCGCCGAGGTCGATGACATGCGCGCCGCCACCGAAGGCATCGAGGCGAGGCCGGGAACATGTCAGAGCATACTGGAACCCCCAGAGGCCGGTGAGATCGAGCTCCTCCGCAAGGCGCAGCACGAAGCGGATGACGGCTTCGACATCGCCGTGGTCATCGTCATGGATCCAGAGGGTGCTGCCCTCGGGCGCGTCCTGACGCGCGAGAGTGAACCCCGCGACCTCCGGGTCGTCGGCGTCCTGATCCGCGGCGCGGAGTTCCTGAAACAGGGCGAGAGCGAGGGTCGCATTGTCGGGGGTACCGACATCGAGCAGGCATGAGAAGTGGGTGAAGTAATCCGCCATAGGGACCTCCTGAATGGGGAAGACCCGGCCGAGAAGCCGGGCACTGCATTGGGATGAACGGGTGGTTGGGGCGATCAGCCGGTTGGTGTGTCGCCCGCCGCCTGTCGCGCGGTATGCTCGCAGAGCATCTGCCGGTAGAAGCGCTTGCGCGCGGCCCGGAAGCCGCGAACCGCGCGCGTGTCGGGATGCAGCGCCCGGACCGCTGCCCGCAGGACCGTATAGGGCGACGCCGTCGCCGGCAGGCCGAGGCGCTGATAGGCCGGATCGGTCATCTCAGCTGACCTCGACCACGGGCGAGGCGAGATGCGGATCGACCAGGGCCTCGATCCGCGCGGTCCGGCCCATCCACGGCTCTGGCCGGATGGCCTTCACCCAGTCGGCAAAACTCGGGATGAAGCCGAGGTCCTCCTTCACATGCTGCTCGCCGACCCAGCGGGTCGGGATGATGCGTCCGGTCGAGAGCGTGAGGGTCGGGCCGAAAATCGTCTCGGCCATGAAGATGCCCTCGGCATGGTGGCGCAAGGCCCTGTGCCGGAAGTCAGCCGTGATCTCCTTGCTGGCATCGATTATGTGGACAGCACGCCCGCGGCGGCGTTTTGCCCTATGCTGGACGGCATAACCCCGGAATCTCTTGAGGCGCTGATGTTCAAACTGACAGCTTCCGCTAACGGCGGCACAATTCTGGTGACGGATTTGAAAGGTAATCCAGTCGATCCGATCTGTCGATTTGCTGCCTACTTGCTGGCGAAAGCACATTCGCCCAACACCGCCCTCGCCTACGCGCGCGACCTCATTCATCTCTGGACCTTTCTCTCAACCCAAGGAACTCATTGGACCGCCTTCTCCCCAGAACTCTCCGTCGCCTTCTTGGGGCACCTTCGATCAGTGCCCGCAAACCGCAAGCGCCGGGGCACTTCGATCAGACTTGTGGTGAGTGAGGGGGCGCACGTTGCAAAAGGACTGTCAGCCGCCACGATCAATCGCGCCCTTGTGGCGGTCGACGCCTTCTATCGTTGGGCGATTTTCACCGGAGCGTTCAGCGGGGCAAACCCGATCGTGAAGAAACATGATCAAACATCCTGGCGGGTGAGCGACAAGCACAGGCCGTTTCTGACAGGGACTTCACGGCAGAGGTCTGAGGTCAGAGAGTTGCGCCTCAAGACCATGCAGCGGCTTCCAAGACCGATGAGTCAGCAACAGGTCGAAGGTCTATTGGCCGCCACGCGCAATCTCCGAGATCGCAGCCTAGTATTACTGATGCTGAACGGAGGCCTGCGCCCCGGAGAAGTTCTCGGGTTGCATCTCACCGATATAGGCTACGGGCGCAGACGCATCTTTGTGCGCTGCCGCGATGATCATCCAAAGGGCGCGCGATCAAAGTCTCGCGTCGAGCGCGTAGTCGATTTGCATGATGGCGAGACACTGGAAACCCTGAACACATACGTCATGCACGAACGGCCAGGTGATGCTGACGCTCCTTTCGTGTTCCTGCTCGGCGGCACAGGCGTAAACCGTCAAGAACCGCTGTCCTATTCTGCGCTGGCGCGACTTTTCGCTCGCGCATGTGATCGCGCCGAGATCCGAGAGCCGTGGATGACCCCGCACGCCCTTCGCCACACCCATGCGACGCGCATGTGGGAGGCAGGGATGCGAGAACTGACATTACAGAAGCGATTGGGTCATGCCTCGCCGGAATCGACCAGAATTTACACAAGGGTTTCCGACGCCGTGGTGGTCGCAGAGTATCGACACGCCTTAGGGCTGGACCGTCCTTTGCAAACAACGGACGGAGAGGCTCTGTGACCCATGTATCGTCAAAATCGGCCGTCGACCTCCCTGTCATATTTGAGCACGCAGACGAAGCTGACTATGCGGCATTTCTGGCGCGCATCCCGATGGCTGAAAGTTTTCGCCGCAAGCGGTTGATATACCGATCCATGTTCATTGAGAGTTGGCCGGATATCAGGGATTGGTTCGCTGCCCCCTGCCGATCAGAATTGGCTGCCTAAATGGTGACAAGCAGGCCCATCCGACCTATCCGGTCAGCTTTCGGGCACGCAGCTATCTCTATTACGCAGCCATGACCGACCGAATCCGGTTGGACTACGATTTCCTGTTCGCAGTCGGAAACATGCGCGTGGCGGAGACGATGGAGCCATTGAACGCCTATGAAGGGCCCGACGCACTGGTCGCGGACAGTGCGAAGATTGGCTATTCTGCAACCGGCGTGCAAGCAGCGCTCCGCGTGGTTTTGCCACGTCTTGCGATGCACACGGGTGTCCGCTCTTTTGGCGATCTTCGCCAACATCACCTTGACGAAATGATCGCAGGTGTCGACGCCTTCGCCGCACGGCACGACACTCATATCTTCCGAAACGAGAAAGAAGACTTCCCGGCAGGCTTTCAGCGCAGCTGGCGGGTCAAAACCCGCGTTCTGCAGCTGCTCCTCTTCCAAAACGGGAACGATGTCATCCGGCCTCAGATTATCCAGGACAAACGCAAGCCGATCGCCTCGCCGAGGCCAGACCTGCAGGAATTGGCAAACCGCTGGCTTGAGATGAAGCGGGTCAGTCTTGCTCGCCCGACGGTAGATCACATGGCCGTTTCGATGAGGCATTTTGTGACTTACTTATCTACGCGACAGCCCAGCATTTTGAACTTTGCTGACATCAATCCGGAGCTTTTCAACGACTACCTTCGCCACCTTCAGTTCGACATTGCACCACGCACGGGCGCGCCGCTGTCCATAAATGCTCGTCGAGCAAGGGCGGGCACAGTTGCCAAGTTCCTGTCTGATGGCGCAGCATGGGATTGGCCCAATTTTCCGACCCGACCCATTCTTGATCCGAACGATCTGCCGAAGTTGGCACATCGCGTGCCAAGGTTTATTCCCGAGGACCAGCTGTCGCGCCTTATGGCGCAGCTGCCGAGCCTCGAGTGTGAGTTTCAGAAGGCAGCGCTCCTGATCGCCCGCTGGTCTGGCGCTCGGCGGGGAGAGGTGATTCGGCTCCGCTTGGACTGCCTGGATCAGTATCCCGACGGGACCTTCCGACTGCGGATACCCGCTGGAAAGACTATGCGGGAACGCCTGGTGCCTTTGCATGACGACGCCGCAACGGCATTGCACGAAGTCATCCAGCGACGGCTCGAAGCCAACGACCGTCCGATCCGGGATGACAAGACTGGCGACTTGGTCCGCTATGTCTTCTTTCGCCGCAGCGGGCGGATGTCGGCAGACTATTTGCTACAATACCCCCTGAATCAGATGTGCAGACTCGCCGGGCTGGTCGATCAAGATGGAAAGCCGATAGTTACCAGCCATCGGTTTCGGCACACTGTGGGCACGCAACTTGCCGAACGAGGTGCCAAGTTGCACACGATCATGAGCGTCTTGGGGCATCAGACGCCGCACATGTCCATGGTCTACGCACGGATCAGCGACGCCGAAGTGCTGCGCGACTACCGCAGCGTTCTGGGACCCGGCGAAATGATTGCCGGACCGGGCGCAGAAGCGATCCGCGCAGGAAAGCTGTCATGCGCGGCGATCGACTGGCTTAAGTCGAACTTCATCAAGACCGAGCTCGAACTTGGCCATTGTCTACGCCTGCCGTCGGAGGGACCTTGCGAATGCGACCTGTATCTCAGCTGCGCCAAGTTCGTCACGACCAAAGCTTACGCTGGTCGGCTGCAAGAGCGGAGAAAACTCGAGTTAGTACTTGCTGAAGATGCGCGCGAGCGGGGATGGTCTAAAGAGGTCGAACGACATCAGAGCACAGCTTCGCGCATCGAACGTCTGTTGAAGGATCTGGGTGAAGAAGCCGACCCATAGCAGTGAGCGAACGACAAATAAGCTATGTTGACATCGGATTGCGTCGGCCAAACCGCGCGCTATAGCAAACTCATACCAGATGTCATGATCTTCGCACGGAAGCCCAGACCATCGCTACCCAGAAAGCTGTCCGAAACGTCATCGCGCCGACAGTGCGCGCCTCGAAGGCATCCCCCACAAAAACCCGCCAGCCGAACACGGCAAACACCGTTGCGTTCGCGATCAGGATGGTCAGCGCGACGGGCAACGCAAGCCGATGCCCGATCATCAGAAGCCGGCCGCCAATGACATAGGCGAAGCCTGCGAGGAAGTTGAACCACAAGACAAAGGGCACGACGGCCCCCATGTCGACCAAGCCGAACAGGGCCGATCCACCCGATATCAGCGTCAACAACCCAAAGGCTATGGCCGCTACACCGGCGATGTGATGCGTTTTCATGTCTGCATCTCCTTGCGGGCAAACAGAACCAGTTGCACCTCCAGCAGGCGCATCCCCTCGGGCACGATGTCAAAGCTGCGCGAGCCAAGGCTCCACCGGATGGCAATGCCCTGAACAAGCGAGGTCAGAAGCACGGCGGCATCCTTTGGTTGAACGCCCGCACCCATCATCCCGGCTTGGGCCATGGCATGCAGGTTTGCCACCAGATGCGCCTGATACTGCATCAGAACCCCACGAAACCGGTCGCGCAGGGCGGCATTGTCCAGGTTCAATTCGCGGGAATGCAAAATGGCCGGAAGCGCGGGGGTTTCCCCGATCTGCTGCAACTGTGCGGCGATCAGCGCCCTTAGCCGTGCCTGCGGGCTTTCGCTGTTCGTCACAGCCTGTTGCCACGCGCATTCCAGCCGATCCGCGATAGCGTCCCCGACCGCGGTCCAAAGCTCCGCCTTTGTCGGGAAATGCCGGAATATCGCGGCTTGGGTCACGCCGACCTCTTGCGCGATGTCATTGGTCGTCAGCCGGTCCGGGCCGATACGGTCGGCCAAGTCCAGAACGGCGGCAATGATTTCGGTCTTGCGATCCTCGGCTGATTTGCGACGTAACATTGAGCACCTCTTGTAAGTAAGTAATTACTAACATAATCTGCAAGGCAAGCAAGCTGATTCGCCAGAGCGAGAGGACCGCCATGCCAAGCCCCAAAGGATACACTCGCCTTCAGATCGCGCTTCACTGGGGCGTGGCCCTGCTGATCGTGCAGCAATATCTGTTCAAGGATGCCATCGCCGCCGCGTGGGACGCTGCGGCAAAGGGGATGGAAATCGCCTTCAATCCGCTGGTTCTGGCCCATGTCGCAGGCGGGGCGCTGGTCATGCTGTTTGCGCTGTGGCGGCTGTCGATCCGGGCACGGCGCGGCGCGCCCGCCATGGTCGGCGACAATGCGATGCAGCGCGCCTTGGCAAAGGCCGCGCATGTCGGGCTTTACGCGCTGATGATCCTGATGCCGCTCAGCGGGTCGATGGCCTGGTTCGGCGGCGTCGATCTGGCTGCGCAAGGGCACAACGTGCTGAAGATCGTGCTGCTGGCACTGGTTGCGCTGCATTTTGTGGGCGCGCTGTATCACCACTTTGTGCTGAAAGATGGCCTGATCAACCGCATGCGCCGGGCCGAGGGCTGAGCGATGCGCAGAACCTGGATCCTTGGCGCGGTTGCACTGGTTGGGCTGGCGGCGGCGGGCTGGTTTCTGACCGAACGGCCCCTGACTGTGACGGTTGTCGTGGCTGAAACCGGGGTGCCCTTGCGCCTTTACGGTCTAGGTTCCGTCGAGGCCCGGATCCTGTCGCGCGTCGGGTTCGAAGTTGGCGCGGCATTGGTGTCGGTGTCGGCAGATGCAGGGGATGCGGTCAAGGCCGGACAGGAACTGGCCGCCTTGCATCCGGCTGAGCAGATAGCGCGCGTTGCGCGGGCGCAAGCAGCGGTTGCGGCAAATGCCGCCGGTCAGGCCAAGGCCGATGCCGCAGTGGCGCGGGCGCAGGCAGTTCTGGCACAGCGCATTGCCGCGAACGATCGACAGAAGGAACTTGCGCGGCAGGACGTCGCCTCTATCCAGCGAGCCGAGGAGGCACAGCGCGACGAGGATGTGGCGCGGGCCGAACTGGCCTTGGCCGAAGCCGATCTGGCCGTGATCAGCGCGCAGGGCGCAGATGCGGCGGCCGCCTTGCAACTGGAACAAACCTTGCTCGCCCATCACCGGCTGGTCGCACCCTATGATGCGGTTATTGTGGCCCGCAATGTCGAGCCGGGCACGGTGGTCAAGGCCGGAGATCCGATCTTTATACTGGTTGATCCCGCAACCGTCTGGGTTCAGGCCTTCATCGACGAAGAACGCGCCGGCCAACTGGCGCTTGGCCAAGAGGGCGTCATCCGCCTGCGGTCGCAGCCCGCGGCCGAGTTTCACGGCACCGTCGCCCGGATCGGGCTGGAAAGTGACCGCGTGAACGAAGAGCGCCGCGTCTGGCTGACCTGTTCCGACTGCCCCGAAGCGATGTTCCTTGGCGAACAGGCCGAAGTACGCATCCTGACCGGCATACGCGACAACGCGCTGATGGTGCCCGAGGTGGCGATCACCGGCTTTGACGGCTTTCGCGGCATAGTCTGGCTGGTGCAGGATGGTCGGTTGCGCCGCGCCGAGCTGACCTTTGGCGCACGCGACGACCGGGGCCGGGTCGAGGTGACAGGCGGCCTGCCCGAGGGTGCCGCGATTGTCGCCATGCCGCCGAAAGGCGCCGACGAAGGCAGACTGGCCCGGATCGGGGACGCGCCATGAATCTGGCGCTGAAAGACATCCGGCATGGGCTGTTCCGCTTTGTGCTGACCTGCTTTGGCTTGGGCCTGCTGATGACGGTCGTTCTGGCGATGATCGGCATCTACAATGGCCTTGTAGCTGATGCGCTGGCGGTGGTCGAGGCCCCCGCAGCGGATGTCTGGGTGGTCGAGGCGGGCACCAAGGGGCCTTTCGCCGAAGCCTCCTCCATTCCCGCCGACAGCCGCAATACCGTGGCGCGCATGCCCGGCGTGGCCGAAGCGGGTGCCATCAATTACCAGACCGTGGAGGCCCCGTTTCTTGACCGGACCTTGCGGCTCTACGTCGTTGGGTATGAGCCGGGGCGACCGGGTGGCCCGCAGGTCATCGCTGAAGGGCGCGGCATCGGCACCAGCCATTTCGAACTGGTGGCCGACCGCAAGACCGGCCTTGTGCTGGGTGATACCATCCGCCTTGGCCGCAACCGCTTTACCGTGGTCGGGCTGGTCGAAGGGGCGATGAACTCGGGCGGCGATCCGGCGGTCTATATGACGCTTGCCGATGCGATGGCGCTGCAAACGGAACTTGCTCCGGCAGATCAACGGGTGCAGGCCGCGCGCGGGGCGGGGGCGGTCAAGTCGGCCTCGGTGGCGGCGGTAATCGTGCGCATCACCCCCGGCGCGGATGTCGATTTGCTGACAGCAACCTTGCGGCAATGGAAGCATCTGGCGGCCCTTAGCCAGATCGAACAGGAAAATATTCTGCTGGCCTCGGTCGTGGACAAGGCGCGGCGTCAGATCGGGCTGTTTCTGGGTATCCTGCTGGCGGTGTCGGCCGTGGTGATCGCGCTGATCATCTACACCATGACCATGGAAAAGCTGAAGCAGATCGCCACGCTGAAACTGATCGGCGCCCCCGACCGCACCATCATCGGGCTGATCGTGCAGCAATCGCTGATCCTTGGGACCGCAGGTTGGGGCATCGGTCTAACCCTGATCCTGCTGGTCAAAGATGTCTTTCCGCGGCGTGTCGTGCTGGAGCCGTTCAACGTGGCCGTCCTGGCCGGGATCATCGTTGTTGTCTGTCTGGCCGCAAGCGGGCTCGGCGTGCGTGCCGCAATGAAGGTGGACCCCGCCACCGCCTTGGGGGGTTAAGTCATGGCAATCGGTGACATTTTGGTCGATGTGCAGGCCGTGGCCAAGCACTATGGCGACGGAGAGACCCGCGTCGATGCGCTGCGTCAGGTTGACCTGCAGGTGCGCGCAGGCGAGGTGATCGCGCTTTTGGGGCCCTCGGGGTCTGGCAAGACGACGCTTTTGAACATCATCGGCTGCATCCTTGACCCGTCCTCGGGCCGGGTGGTGCTGGACGGTGATCCGGTCTATGACGGCAAATGGCTGCGCAGCGACTTGCGCCGCCTGCGGCTCGACAAGATCGGCTTCATCTTTCAGGCCCACAACCTGCTACCTTTTCTGACGGCGGCAGAAAATGTATCCCTCGTCCTCGACCTTGCCGGTTGGGCGCCCGAAAAGGGAAAGGAGCGGGCAAAAGAGCTTCTCGATTATCTCGAGGTCGGCCACCGCGCCCCGGTCAAGCCCGCGCTACTGTCAGGGGGCGAGGCACAGCGGGTTGCCATCGCACGCGCGCTGGCGAACCGCCCGCGGATCATCCTTGCGGACGAGCCGACCGCTGCCCTGGACAGCAAACGCGCACAACTGGTCATGGACCTGCTGCGAAAGCTTGCCTCCGAGCAGGAAGCCTGCATCCTGACCGTGACCCATGACGAGAAAATCTTCGACCGCTTCGATCGGCTTATCCATCTGCGCGACGGAAAATTGGCAGATGAGTAGTGGCTAAGGGCAGTCAAGCATAAACAGATGAATTGGAGATGCGCGACAATCGCGATAGACCACAGGGACCTCCCCGCCGTCCGCACCGCCAGCGCTTTGATCCGCGCAGTGCGGACGACGGGGTCCCTCCTATGGACAATCGCTACCCTTGGCGCCAAGAAAATCCTTGCCTGTCCAGATAACATCTAACCAGGCATGCACAGCGATGAAGTCGTCGACCGTGCCGTCCCATTTCTTTACCGAGGACAGGGCGTGGTGATAGCAACTGTCTTTCAGGAGACTGCAGAAGCGTAGTCCGTGGCGTCTCGCGCCATCGCGTTGATGATCGTGAGCAGCTTGCGGGCGCATGCTGTAATCGCAAGTTTCGGAGGCTTTCCAGAATCCTGAAGTCTGGCTCGAAACGCCGCCAACGTCGGGTCGAACCGGCTGGCTACAAACCCCGCGAGGTAAAGGGCTCGCCTAATGTCAGCTCTGCCACCCCAGACTCGTCTCTTGCCTCTGGATAAACCTGAGTCACAAGCCTGCGGCGCAAGTCCAGCAAGCGCAGCAATCTGCTTGGCCTTTAGTCTTCCGAGCTCGGGCAATCGGGCAAGTATCACGGCGACCAGTGCCGGTCCGATCCCGGGCGCTGTACGAAGTCGACGTGCTTGTTCGAGAAGAGACCCGGAAGCCGCGATGTGGCGAGCGATCTCCTTCTCAACTGCGTCGAGATGATCTTCAAGAATCGCAACAAGACGTTGAATTTCCCGCCGGACCCATCCGTCCCGGCTTGTCCCAAGGCGGTTTCTATCGGCCTGGATCGCAGCGACCAAATCCTCTCGTCGCGCCACGAGGTCAGCCAAGCGCACGCGGTCAGGATCCGGGATGGGAGAAGGAACGAGATCCAACGCTTTCCCCATTCGGGCAAGGATTGCCGCATCAACCTTGTCGGTCTTTGCCAGCTTTCCCGTCGCCCTCGCAAATTCGCGCGCCTGCCGCGGGTTCACACGTATGAAACGGGCCTCGGCTTTGATCAGGGCTTCGATCAATGGCCGCTCATAACCACCTGAGGCTTCCAACACGACGACTGCGTCGTTCGCTGCCTTGGCGAACTTTGCAAGCGATTGTTTTGTAGACTTTATCCGCTCATGGCGGCCGTTGGACAGATAACAGACGTCGATCCAGTCCATGGCGACATCGACGCCAATGAATTCGTGAGAGGCCATTCCGGCACCTATCCTTGTTCTGCGGGATCGACACCTCGGGGAGTCCTCCCAGGCAACTGTTCAGGTTGAGCAACGGTCAGCTGGCGAGCCCCATGCTATCACTCGGGATTGCTTGCCCAGGGATGTGTCGGGGTCTCGCCAGCCACCCCGATTATGGCAGTTTCCCAATAGACAAGGGATGTGCCATCGCCGCCCCCTCAGAAATCGTGCGTGTAGAGTTCGGACGAGGTGAAGCGCTCGTTGAACTCGAGATGGATGCAGCGAGCGGCAGCGTCGAAGCAGAACTCGCCCCAGGCGCCGTCGTTGTTCTCCCAGCCCCCATGGGTGTCGGAGAGGAAGTCGTAGGCCAGCTGCTCGACGACATCTTCGAGCGAGAGCTGGCGCATCTCGACCTCGGGGTCGTCCCAGGTGAGCGCCGCATAGGCGATCTCGGTCTCCGGGAACTCGACCGCGGTCTCGCCCGACCATGCGCCGATGCTTTCGATCTGGCCGCTGTCCCCGGCACCGTCAAATGTGACGGTGACATGGGTGATGCCCGCGGCCATGAGGCCGTCAAACAGGCGGTCCTTGTTGCCGGGGCGCAGCGCTTCGATGCGGGCCGCGCGCGCAGCATGGGACGCGAACATCTGGCCCATATCGACGGTCGGGGGCGCCATCGGCGGCGCGAGGGTGGGTTCACTCAGGGTCATCGGGTGTCTCCGGTAAGGGGAAGGGATCGGAGCCGGGCCGGGCGATCTCTCTCCCCCGGACAAGCTCCAAATCCCCCTGCCCTTCTCTGTCTCTCGGGCCTCACGCAGCTACCTGCAGCGCCCGGGCGGCGAAGGCGCGCCAGAGCGGGTCGACGAGACGCGCATCCTGAAGATCGGCGCGGTGGCGCAGCCGCCCTGCCAGATCGGGCTCGCCCCAGGCGGCCGCACGGCTCGCCTGCGCGCGCAGCTGGCTTGCCTCGATCACCACGCCCCTCGCCTCGACCGCGCTCATTACCGGGTGGCACCAGGCGACAGCGTGGTCGCTGGCGGCTCCGGCCAGCACAAGACGGTCGTCGCGGTCAAGGATCGCCAGAAGCTCGGGCGCAGCATCCGGGGCCATACCCTCGGCATGGTCGATCGCGCCCTGCATGGCCTCGGCCAGCGTCGCGAAGCGGGCGAGAACGAGTGGGGCGGCCCGGCCCGACATGAGGTCGGCCGGCGCGCGGCGCGACAGGGTCAGCGCGAAGGGATGATTGAGATCGGTGTTTCCAGGCGGACAACCCGGGGGGACGCCGCGCACGCCGTTGCTGGGGTGGATTGGCTGGGGCAAATCGAACATGGGGGAGATCTCCGACGGCGCGGGAAGCCTCTCTCCCCGCTTCATCCGTCAAAGACCAAACCGCCGCCCTCTTCCTAGAAGGGGCGACGGTGATGGATCTGGCCGCAGCGTCAGAGCTTGCCGAGCGCCCGCAAGCTCAGCTCCGTCCCGGCCCCGACGATGATGTGGTCGTGCAACGTCAGCCCGAGATACCTGCACCCCTTCTGGATTTCCTTGGTCATGCTGAGATCGGCCTCCGACGGCGTCGGATCGCCTGACGGGTGGTTGTGGATCAGGATCAGGGCGCTGGCGTTCAGCATCAGCGCCAGCTTGATCACCTCGCGCGGATAGACCGGGACATGGTCGACCGTGCCGGTCGAGAGAAGCTCATCGGAGATGATGCGGTTCTTGCGGTCGAGGTAGAGGACGTGGAAGCGCTCGACCGGGCCGCGGACGGTCAGCGCGTTATGCAGACTTCGGCATAACGCCCTTTATGCCGATGCCGGGATTATGCTGACATAGCCGTGTAAGCATCTGAATAAGAAGCAATCGACATCATTCCTGTTGGCATAATCCTCGGGCCTGAAGGTTGGTATCGTCTCCTTTTTCGCATCGAAACGAGGAGACCTCACGGTGAACAAACTTAAGAAGAATCGGGGCAAGAACCCTGTCACGGCCCTTTCCGTGGGCCTCGAGGAGAATTTGCATAAGCTAGGCTACGCCGCTGACACGATCTGGAAGCAGCGCAGGCTGTTGAATGATCTGCTCTCTTGGCTAGCGGGCCAGCAGATGGAGCTGAGCGATTTATCGGAGGTTCAGGTTAATCGGTTCATGGGCGATCGTCGCGCCGCAGGGGTGCGCAAGCTAAAGACGCCCAAGGCACTGAGTCACATTCTCCACCATTTGCGCGGGCTGGGCTTGGTGCCCAACCCCGAAGCACTCAAGGAACTCGGCCCCGCTGGCCCAATCTTGGACCAGTACCGGCGATTCCTGAGATCAGAGCGTGGTCTTAGTGGGACGACAGTCCATCGTTATGTCGATTGTCTGCGCCCATTCCTTGACGCGCGTATTCAAGATGGCGGTCTCGATCTTGCCAGCCTGACCTCCGCCGACGTCACATCCTTCGTGGTGGCCTGGTGCCCTTCGCGGAACACGGGCGTGGCGAAGGTGACCCTCACGGCGCTGCGGTCTTTCCTCGGGTTCCTACACCTCGACGGTGTCACGGAGCGCCCGCTGGCCCCGGCTGTACCTTCAGTCTTGCATCGCCGACTTGCAGGACTGCCGAAGGGGCTCGAACGCGATCAGGTACGACGGCTTCTCGCGGCCTGCGATATCAGCTCGATCGACGGCGTGCGCGACCTGGCGATTTTAACCCTGCTTGTTCGATTAGGCCTGCGGCGCAGCGAGGTCGCCAGGCTTGGGCTTGATGATATCGACTGGCGCGCTGGCACGGTCTGCGTACATGGCAAGGGGAACCGTCATGAGCGGCTACCCCTTCCGGCAGATGTCGGTCAGTCCGTTGCCCAATACCTGCGCCACGCCCGACCCACGAAGGCTGAGGGTCGTATGGTCTTCGTCCGGCATATCGCACCTCATCGCGCACTCAGCCCGAGCCGGGTCAGCACCATCGTGGCGGAAGCCGCCCGGCGTGCTGGCCTTGGGCGCGTTCATGCGCACCGGCTTCGCCATACTGCAGCGACAGAGCTATTGCGCGCCGGCGCCCCTTTGTCTGAGATCGGACAGCTTTTGCGTCACCGCCGAGCCCAAACTACCGCGATCTACGCCAAGGTCGACCGCAACAATCTGCGCCTGATCGCGCGTCCTTGGCCGGAGGACGCGCAATGAGCCACCTCCGAAATGCCCTTACCGATTATCTGACGATGCGGCGTGCCTTGGGCTACAAAATGGATCAGGTCGAGCGACGTCTCCGCCAGTTTGTTGCGTTCGCAGAGGAACGTGGCGAGACCCATGTCCTGACCGTGACAGCGCTCGCCTGGGCAACGCTTCCTTCAGGCGCGGATCCTGTTTGGACCAATAGGCGATTGGCTGACGTACGTATCTTCGCCCGGCACCTGCATACGCTCGACGGGGTCAGCGAAGTGCCGCCAGACGATCTTCTTCCAGCACGAAGACGGCGCACAACGCCCTACCTCTTCACCCCACAGGAGGTGGCCGACTTGATGCGCGCCACGGAAATCTTGCCCGGATCACACGTACAGGCCACCTACCGGGTGCTGATCGGCCTGCTGGCGGTGACCGGCATGCGCATTGGCGAGGCGATCAGCCTCGACTGTGACGACCTCAATATCGGCGACGGCATAGTGACGATCCGGAAGGGAAAGTTCGACAAGGCACGGGAATTGCCCCTGCATCCGACGACGGTCGCTGTCTTGCAGAACTACCTGCTTCGATCCGATCGTCCCCGTCCTTCCAGCGCGGCGGTTCTCTTGATCAGTGCAACTGGAAAGCGGCTGCGCTACAACATCGTGCAGCCTACCTTCCAGAAACTGCTGCATTATTGCGGCATCGTTCCGCGTTCGCCGACCTGCCGACCCCGGATTCACGATCTACGGCACAGCTTCGCCGTCAGCACCATCGCCGACGGATACCGATCGGGTGCACCCGGCTCCCGCTTGGCCATTCTGGCAACCTATCTTGGTCATGCCGACCCCAAGCACACCTACTGGTACTTGTCGGCAGCACCAGAGTTGCTGGGCTTGGCCGGCGATAGGCTTGAGCGTCACCTTACAGGTGAAGCATGACTGCGCTCGCAACGACCCTGCAGGCGTTCTTCACTGACCGCCTCGTCCGCCAGCGTCAGGCCAGCGCCAACACGATTCAAGCCTATCGTGACACCCTGCGGTTGCTTCTGGTCTTTGCTGCGGATCGACAAGGCAAGTCACCGGTCAGACTCGACATTGACGACCTTGATGCGCCGCTTATCGGTGCTTTCCTGGACCATCTGGAGCACGGGCGACAGAATGGCGTGCGCACCCGCAACGCCCGGCTGGCCGCGATCCGCTCCCTGTTCCGCTATGCCGCCCTGCGCCACCCCGAACATGCTGCTACCATCGGACGGGTTCTCGCAATACCGCCGAAACGTTTTGAACGGCGCCTGGTAACCTGGCTGACTGAGGCCGAGATCGATGCGCTGCTAGCCGCTCCGGACCGGGCGACCTGGACCGGGCGGCGCGACACGGCACTGTTCAGCCTCGCAGCCCAGACAGGACTGCGGGCGTCTGAACTAATCGGGCTGACCCGTGCCAATGTCCAACTCGGAGCCGGTGCGCATGTCAGTTGCACCGGCAAAGGGCGAAAGCAGCGGATCACTCCGCTCACCTCCGGGACCACCGCGATCCTTCGGGGATGGCTTGCCGAGCGGGCTGGACAGCCAGCAGAACCGCTGTTCCCGACACAGACCGGACGCGCCCTCAGCCGCGATGCGCTTGAGCGCAGACTGGCCAAATACGTTGCGGAAACTCAGGCCAAATGTCCAACTATGGCAAAGAAGCGCGTCTCCATGCATGTTCTGCGCCATTCTGCCGCCATGCGCCTCCTGCGCGCCGGGATCGACACCTCGGTCATCGCACTCTGGCTCGGCCACGAACAGATCGAAACGACGCAGATCTACCTGCACGCGGATCTGCAGATCAAGGAAAGAGCCCTTGAAAGGACAGCCCCGATCACAATGAAGCCCGGCCGCTTCCGGCCAACTGACAATCTCCTCGCCTTCCTCGAGGCACTGTGATTATGCCGACTCCTTCACAGCGATCCCCGCCGGAAGCAAGGCCGGGACAATTAATGTCGGCATAATCCCGGCATCGGCATAAAGCGCACAATAGTCCATCAGCGCCTGCCAGCTGCCGATGACCGGGTTCCGGCTGAGATAGCGGCCGAGGATGTCACGGGCCTCGAGGATGACGGTTTCTTCCTGGGGGGTCATGGGGGTCTCGCTGAATTGCACGCACCGGAACCCCCTGCCCTCTCGGGGCGAGGCGAGTGGCATGCATGTGGAAGGAAAAAGCGCGACCGCCGCGCGCGAGGGCGGTCGCGTTGTCGGACCAAGCGTCAGCCGACCCGGTCGAGGAGCTTCTTGGCGCGCCCTTCCATGTCGAGCCGGGCATCCTGCTGGGTCTTGTCGCGCGCAAGCCGCGTGATGCCCTGCACGAAATCGAAGATGCTTTCGGGCGGGCGGCCCTCTTCCATCAGCACCTTCTCGATGATCTTGCCGGATTCGGCTTTCGAGAAGCCGCGCTTGCGCAGGAAGTCATCCCTGTCCTCGTCCGTCCGCGCGACGATCTGCTGCCGCGCCGCCTTGATGCCGTTCACGAAGCCTTGTGGCGAGGAATTGGCAAACCGCGTCAGAGCCGGGGCCGCCTCATGGGCGAAGCGCGACGCGGCGTATTTCGAGTGGCGGATGGTGATCTCCTGGAAATCCTCGACGCCCCAGAGGTTCCGGTTCTGGCACACGGCACGGAGGTAGAAGCTCGCCATGCCGAGGGTCTTTGCCCCCACCTCCGAGTTCCAGCAATAGAAGCCCCGAAAGTAGAGATCGGGGGAACCGTCAGGCAGCCGGCCCGCCTCGATCGGGTTGTGATCGTCGACGAGGAACAGAAAGACGTCACGGTCTGAGGCATAGAGCGTGGTCGTGTCGCGGCTGATTTCGACATCGGGGTTGTAGACCCCAGTCGACCAGTCAAGCACGCCCGGCACCTTCCAGCGCGTGTCGCCCGTGCCATTGCCCGCGATGCGCTGAACCGCCTCGACCAGCTCATGGTCATGGATGCGGCCGTAGTCCGGCCCGGTCACAGCGCGCAGTTCGGTGCGGCCGTCTTCCGTCTCGAAGGTCTTCACCTGCTCGGCGCGGTGGTTGGTCAGGCCATATTGCAGGTTGATCCCCGCCAGCGGCGCGGGCAGCTGCCGCAGGTAGGATGCCGGAGCGCCGACGATGCTGGCCAGCTGGCCGAAGGCCCAGTGCGTGGGCGCAACAGGTTCAAGCGCTTTCGGCAAGACCAGGTGGAGCCGCTCGGCGCTGTCACGCCCGGCCTCGACCCGGATATCCGCCGTCTGCACCACGCGACTACGGCTGCGCTCGGACCGGCCCTTCACCGATGCCCAGAGATCGTCGAGCGACAGATACCGCTCATCATCGGGCCGGTTGAACCATTCGGACGACACCCGCCCGTTCCGCTCACCCCGGCTCACATCCACCTTCCAGCCACCCGTCCGCGTCGGCGCGACCGGATCCAGAACTTCCACAACGCCCATCAGCGATCTCCCGCGACGGGCGCCAGGAGCCACTCTCCCAACCCTCAACCCGTCACCGGGAAACCAGCACTCCTCTAGCTCTTCGAATGGGGCAAGACGGGCAGCTAGCGGACCAAGTGGCGGTTCAGTGCGAAGATGCAAAGGTCCGCTCTCAGGTTGAAAATCGCTATCCCACCTTCTTCTTGTAGGACGCCTTCGCCTTTTCGAAAGCCGCCTCGATCAGCTCATCCATATCCGCCAAGGTATTGGCAGATGGGTTCAGCACTGCGACCCAACTCATCCAGCCATAGACCGGATGGGGGGTCAGGATGTCCGGGGCGGTGAAGTCCCACGGCCCGTCAATCACCCCGCCTTTGCCGGGGCGTGCGGGTGGTGGTCCGAACCGTTCCAGAAACAGCGGCCTAGTCGTGCCGACATTCAACCGGAACATCCCGGCGCGATCCAGACGTGAGGCCTTGTCGTTGTCGCCGTCCTTTTCCTTGACCGTGGCAAAGTAGACCCCGCGCGGCAGTTTGTGGCCGGGGTTGTAGAAGATGGACCTCTCCCCCCAGGCCTCGACCACGCGGGTGCCGTCAAAACGGTCGAGCAGATGCTGGATTACGCTGTCCGGCGTGGGGTCAGGTACCATCTGGTTTCATCCCTTTCAGGTAGTCGGCAAGGGTCTTGCCGCGCTCTGGCTGGAACCCTTCCCCCGTCAGCACCGTCTTTTCCATGCGATCCAGGCGAAAGACCCGGAAATCCCGACGATCCTCGCACCACGCCGTGAAGGTCAGAACCGCCTCCCATACCTGCACTTGAAGGGGGCGGACATGTCGATGCGACCGCTCTTGTTGCAAAGACAGATAGTCGAACCTCAGCTTCGTGCGGGCAAGGATGCCGCGCCGCACGACCGCCAGCGTCTCGCGCTCGGCGTCCGAGAACTTAGTGTGATAGACGCCGATGCTGCCCCGGCCCGGATCCAGCATCTCGGGGCGCGGCAGCACGGCGCGCACCTTGTCGCCCAGGGTTTGCGCATCCGCCGCAACAACCCTACCGAATGACGCCTGAACCAGGGCGAGCCCAAGCTCTAGAACCTCAAGCTCGCCCTGCGTGATGTTGAGCGGCGGCAGGAACACCGGACCCTGCATCAGATATCCCACGCCGCGTTCGCCCGTGATCGGGACGCCAGAGGCCACAAGCGTGTCGAAGTCGCGATAGATGGTCCGCAGCGAGACCTCCATTCGAGTGGCCAGTTCCTCGCCTTTATGGAGCTTTCCATCGCGAAAGACTTGAATGATATCGAACAGTCGATCCGTGCGTCTCATGCCCCTGTCTTAGCCGGTCACATGCAGGACTTCACCATGCTTCATGCTGCCGCTTGCCATGTCGAGACAACCGATGAACTGCCTGAGCGCGGGATAATCCCCCTCCATCGACAGTTCGAACGCGGCTTGCGCCTGGGCTAGGCTTTCCCATTCGACAAGGTCGAAGACCTCACCATCGCTCAGGAAGGACACCCGCCGGGACACAAACCCCGGCTGCGCCGTCAGAAAAGTGTTGGACGCCTTGACGCCTTCCAGAAACTGTTCCTTCGTCGTGCCCAGGCTGAGGCGGAAGTGCGCGATTTCGAGTGTGTTGCCGACCATCATCGTTCTGCTCCTTCAGTTCAGGTTGACCGGCGTCTGATAGGACAACGCCAAGCTGTCCGGGTCAATGGCCACGATGAAGGGCAGCAGCGCTTCGTTCTCCATCGATCCGGCCATAGCCGCCTGCGCCGTGTCGAGGCTGGTCCATTTCACATGATCGGTCCAAGCACCGTCCTCGCCTTCAGAAAGCGTGCGGCCGATGAAGCCCTCCGTTGCGCAAAGCACGGGCATGGTCGCGGCGGCGGCGGCAAGGAAATCCTCCCGGCTCACCCCTTCGGCGAGGCGGAACTGAACGATCTCGATCACACCAAGCTCGGCGTTGCCTGATGTGCCACAATCCTGGGCCATCACGCCCGAGGCTAGAGTTGCGGTGACCATTCCTGTCGCCAAAGAAAGTCTTGTCATGTTTTGCTCCAAGGTTTCGATGGCGCCTTGGTAGCAAAGTCCAACTGACACGGTCTGTCAGCTACAGTCATGGTCCCCATAGCTCCGTGTGATTGACTCCCGCGAACTGAACCAGATGCTCATGAGCGGTGGGGCACGCAAGAGGTCATGGCTCCACCTAGCCTTGCATTGGCTGAGCGAACCCGGCGGGATTCCCCGCCGGGCCCGAAGGGGGAGACCGCGTTCTCAGAACGGGATCTCGTCGTCGCGGTCGACCAGCTCGGGGTTTTCGGTCTCGGCCGATTTCGGGCGGCTCAGGAAGTCGACCTTCTCGGCGATGATCTCGCAGCCGTAGCGGTCGTTCCCCATGCTGTCGATCCACTTGGTGTAGTGGATACGGCCGTGGACGAGGACCTTCATGCCCTTTTCGCAATGCTCCGCGACCGTCTTCCCGAGACCGTTGAAGCAGGTGATGCGGTGCCATTCCGTGTCCATGACCCGGTAGCCGTTATCGTCGCGCAGGACGCGACCTTCCGAGAGGCGGGCGCGGGAGGTGGCGAGGCTGAAGTTGGTGATCTTCGTGCCGCTTTGGGTGGTGCGGACTTCGGGGGTCTGACCGATGTTGCCGGCGAGGATGACGATGTTCTGCATGGTAAGCTCCTGTGTGTCCTGTCTTCGGGACCGTCCCTTCGACAAGACCCGGAAAAAGCCCGTCGGGTGACGCGTGCACGGTGGCCAGCATGGACGCCGGAAACCTCCAAAGGACCGGGGTGGAGCGGGCAGCCCCAAAGGGGCAACTCGGCCCGGACTGACGCGGGGTTGCGCGCAGGAGCCCGAACGGGGTTAGGGGATTGTCCGTCGAAGGGATGGCCCAGAAGCCAGAGATGCGCGGGGAGCCCATGCCAGACCCTGTCACCCTGCCAATCGGGACAGTCTGACCCCCAGTTCAGCACCTCCCTGGCGACGAAATGGCGATCAACAGTCTCTGCCACCCCTGCCCCAGCCTTCTGGGAGTTGCGGCGCCCTGCCTCGAAGGGGTATCGATACTGGATCATTCAGGACACGGACCGCATCAATGGCTGATTGCGATCTCGAGGCACTGTCGCTCAGCGGGCTGAAGAAAATGCAGAAGGACGTCGCCACGGCGATCTCCACCTATCGAGATCTGCAGCAGGCTGAAGTCCGTGCCAAGGTGGAAGCTTTCGCTCAGGAGTTGGGCTTCTCCCTCGCCGAACTTGCCGGCACCGAGACGATATCCTCCCGAGCGCCTGCAGCGGCGCAGTACCTGAACTCGGAGAACACGTCGTTCAACTGGTCCAGTCTTGGGCGCAAACCGCAGTGGTTCGTGGAGGCGCTAGAAGTGGGCAAGACTTGCAAGGATTTGCTCATAGCATACAGCATCGGTTTGTGCGGGATTCGCGTCAGGAAGCTCGAAGCAAATGCGCTCAGGAGTATAATAATTTGAGCCGTTTCCTGCTTTTCTCTTCCATCGTCACTCCCATTCCATCTGCTGGAAAACCGCCTGGGCATTGCGGCCCGCCAAGGCGTCGAACTGGTCCAGATATGCAAAGGCCGATTGATCGACATCGACCGAACCGATGATATCGCCGCCCACGTCAATATGCTCGCGCATCCTATCCCGCAGGTTCTGCAGATAGTCGCGGGTATCAGCCTGCGCTTGCGCCAGCGTGGTCGCAGGACCATGCCCAGGGATCAAGTGAACAGGCTCCAGCATCTCGATGGCGCTAAAAGCCTCCAGCCAGGTGGCGCTGTCCGAGAATTCCATCACACCGAGGATCCGGCCGACATAAACTATATCGCCAGTGAAGACGACTTGCGCATCGGGCAGCCAGACAAAGCTGTCGCCCGGCGTATGCGCAGCCCCAACGTGACGGATTTCGATCCGCCGGCCACCGAGGTCAAGGACGTGATCCGTCTCGAAAGTAACATTAGCGTAGGCGGGCTCGGTGCCGGACAGGCCCTCGCCCACAAGCTGGGACAACATGGTCAGCTGCATGGACGCCCGCGCCTGCTGATCGGTCACCGCATCGGCCGAGGCGATGACAGTCGCGCCCTGCGCCTGCCAATAACTGTTGCCGAGCCAGCGGTGATCCTGTCCACCGGTATTGATCACATGGGTTACGGGCTGATCCGTCAGGCCACGCACCGCATCATGCAGCATGGCGGCGCCAGCCCAGGTGCCACCCGGATCGACCAAAACCGCGCCATCGGTGGTTTCAATCAGGCCGAACGTGGCGTTGTTGCCAAGGTTCTGTGCGTCGCGCTGCTCAGCGGGGCCTTCGATGGCCCAGATTCCTGGAGCCACCGGCTGGACATTCAGGATATCCGCGAGGACGGGAAAAGGCAGGACAAGGGCGGCCAATGTCAGAAGGATGCGCTGCATGGGGAAAGCCTCAATGATCGTGGGGATTCTGGCCCGAAGCCAGCGCCAGGTGATGGGCCTGATGATGCATGCCAACGGTCATCAGGCCGATAAAGCCAAGGCCACGTATGCGGGCGGTATCGGGTCCGGTCACGGTCATGACCGCGCCACCGTCGACCTCTTCGGCCCGCATGTCCCAGCCCTCCACTCCGTTCATCGTGGCCGCATGCGCCATCACCATCGCGCGGATCGAGGCTTGGACCAATGGATCAGCAGATGTCACGGTGAACCGCGCCCCGCCGTCGATCTCTTCGCTGGCGACATCGGCCCGCAAGGTGACGTTGTCCATGTCGATCAGGTGCTGTCGCAGCGCCTCGATGTCGACCTTGGTCCAGTCCGTCGCAGGATCGGCCATCAGCGCAGCGGTGATTTCCTGGATGGCGGCAAAGGCAGATTGCCCGCCTTCGCGCAGGGTGGGACCAGTATCCGGCATCGCGTGATCAGGGGCCTCGGTCTGCTCTGCGGCGGGAAGCATCAGCAGTGCCCCTGCAGAAATCGTGATCTCATCGATATGACCCGACCGCGTTCCGTCCCCCGAAACGAAATGCAGGTGCAGCCTCTCGCCCGGATGCGAGGCGATGCCCTCTAGCGCGGCGCCGGTATAGACGCCGATGATCTCGCCGGTTGCTCCAGCCTCGTCATAGAGGTTCATCCCTGACTGGCTATTGGCATGACCACCGCCGTGGCCCGTACCATGGCCGCCGAGCGCCGGGGCGTCCCCTGTCACCACATGCCAGACCAGTTGCGGAAAGCTACCCTCGATCCGGATGGGAAAACCCCCCTGAGGGTCGAGGCCGAGGCTTTGCGCCTGCATTTCGATGAAATGCGTCAGGCGGTCGGGCGCCATGTCGTGGGGAATTGCGACTGACTGCCAGTCCTCCACGGTGCCAAAGGCGAGAATGACCGCCTGCTCCCCGGCCTCCGGTGGCGTCAGGCGCGCGTCCGGGTCATCACCGCGACTGACCAGGACCGCGCCATCGCGGATCACCACCTCACCGCGCAAGCCCGCCGTCGCACCGACGCCCCAGGCAGACGGGACGGTCAGCGTATCAAGCGCGACAGTGCCCGCAGTTTCACCCGTGTGCATCATGTGGCGGAAATTCCCGTGCACCGTCAGATCCTGAGCAAAGAGGGCGTTCGGAAAGGCGAGGGCGAGAGCGAGGACGGAGAAACGAGGCATGGCACGGCATCCTTGAAGGTCGTTTTTCCTCCGTATTGCAGGAGCTTGCCCACGGACATATGATCATAATCATGCGACACGCTCTTATTCCCCTCTTTGCCGGATCACGATCCCTTGACCTGCCCGCAGGCGAGGCAGTGTTTCTGACAGGGCAGCAGGTCGAGATGATCTACATGCTGCGCGCCGGTCGGGTGCAGCTCCAGCGCCACACGACCCATGGGGCCCGGTTAATCCTGCAAAATGCGGGGCCGGAGACAGTGCTGGCCGAAGCTTCGGCGTTTTCCGAGCATTACCATTGCGATGCCGTCGTGACGGAACCCGCAACGCTGGCGGCGCTGCCCAAACCGGTTTTCATCGCGGCCTTGCGCGACGATCCCGACCTCGCTCTGGCATGGTCGGCCATGCTTGCCCGATCGGTTCAGACCGCCCGTGTCCGTGCGGAAATCCGGTCCCTGCCCAAGGTGGCCGAGCGGCTCAATGCCTGGTTGTACGAAGGTCACGCCCTGCCGGAAAAGGGCCGCTGGCAGGACGTGGCGGCAGAATTGGGCGTGACACGGGAGGCGCTCTATCGCGAACTGGCACGGCGGCGGACGGGAGGACCGGCATGACCCTTGTGTGGTATCTGATCGCGGCATTTGCCGAGATTGCGGGTTGCTTTGCCTTCTGGGCCTGGGCTCGGCTGGACAAATCGGCGCTCTGGTTGATCCCGGGGCTTGCGAGCCTCGCTCTCTTCGCCTGGATCCTGACCCGAGCAGACAGTGCCATCGCAGGTCGCGCCTATGCCGCCTATGGTGGGGTCTACATTGCAAGTTCGATGATCTGGATGTGGCTGGTGGAGGGACAGCGGCCCGATCGTTGGGACATGGTGGGCGTTGCGCTGTGTCTGATCGGCAGCGCGGTGATCCTTTTGCCGTCGCGCAACTGACACATAATCCGCCGACAAGGCGTAGGATTTCGACAAACGGGATAGAGAATTGCAGGATCAGGACCAGATAGCGGCGAAGGGACCGACCCGTGGCACGGCGCGAGAGGTGTTCTTGACCTTCCTGAAGCTCGGCCTGACCTCTTTCGGCGGGCCGATCGCGCATTTGGGTTATTTCCGCGAGGAACTGGTCAACCGACGCAAATGGCTGTCCGACCAAGCCTACGCCGATCTGGTGGCGCTCTGTCAGTTCCTGCCCGGCCCGGCCTCCAGCCAGGTCGGCTTTGCACTTGGCATGATGCGCGCAGGCTGGTTGGGCGCGCTTGCGGCCTTCATCGCCTTCACCCTGCCCTCGGCGCTGATCCTGCTGGTCTTTGCCACGACGGCGGCCAGCATCGCGGGGCCGATCGGCACCGGCGCTTTGGATGGCCTCAAGATTGTCGCGGTGGCGATTGTCGCGCAGGCGGTCTGGGGCATGGCGAAGAATCTTTGCCCGGATAAGGAACGTGCTGCGATTGCGGTCGTCGCGGTCGCGATGCTGGCTTTTCTGCCGGGTGCCATAGGGATGATCGGCGCGATCATCGTCGGTGCGGCGCTTGGCCTTGCCCTTGGCCGCGGCACGGGCGCGCCTGTCGGTGGGCATATCACCATGCCGGTGACGCGCGGCATCGCGGGGGCGGCACTGTTGGTCTTCGTCGGGCTTCTCGTGGTCCTGCCGCTGCTCGCGGGACAAAGGCAGGCACTGGCGGTCTTCGACAGCTTCTACCGCGCCGGAGCGCTGGTCTTTGGCGGCGGCCATGTCGTGCTGCCGCTCTTGGAGGCAGAGGTGGTGCAACCCGGTTGGGTTGCGCCGGATGCCTTCCTTGCCGGCTACGGTGCGGCACAGGCGGTGCCGGGACCTTTGTTCACCTTTGCTGCTTATCTGGGCGCGGTTCTTGGGCCCGAACCGAATGGTGTGCTTGGTTCAATGATCGCCCTCGTGGCGGTCTTCCTTCCGGGCTTTTTGATCCTGATCGGCGTCCTCCCGTTCTGGGATCAGTTCCGGTCGATGGCGCGCGCGCAGTCGCTGATGCAGGGCGCAAATGCCGCCGTCGTGGGCATTCTGGGTGCTGCGCTCTATTCTCCAGTGTTCACCAGTGCCATCGGCGACATGCGCGATTTCGCACTGGCCTTGACCTGCTTCGTCCTCCTGATGGCCTGGAAGATGCCCCCCTGGGGCGTCGTGATCATTGCCGCGTTGGGCGGTATCGCTCTGTCCCTTACAGCCTGAAAACCTCAAGCGAGGCGAGTTACAATCCGCGACACCACCGCCATGGCATCGGCGGTGCCGTTCGCCTCGCCCTTTTCGAAGTCGCCCTCGATGGTGCCCATCTGGTTGGTGACATGCGCAAGGCAGATCACGTCGCGATCCCGTGCCTTGGCAAATGCATAGAGCGCCGCCGCTTCCATCTCGACCGCCAGAATGCCACGCGACCGCGCCGCAGCGATGGCGGCCTCCGTCTCGCGGAACGGGGCGTCGGTGGTCCAGGTCGCCCCGGTCAGCACGCGGGGACCGCCCTCGAATGCGCCATCCAGTCGGGAAAGAAGCTGCTCGGGCGCGGCGCTCCAGTCGGATGGCGGCAGGTAGTGATAGCTCGTGCCTTCGTCGCGCCATGCCCGGTCGATCAGGATGAAATAGGGCGGTGCGCCCTGCGGCATGATCTGTCCCGAGGAGGTCACGCTGATCAGAAGCTTGCATCCCGAGGCAAACATCTCCTCTGCGACCAGAACGGCGAAGGACGCGCCGACAGCGCAGCCCACGACGCCGATCTCGTGACCGTCCAGATCAAACACCCACATATCGGTGTGGTAGCAGACCCATCCTTCGTGCCGCCGCGCGCGAGCCTCGGCGCGGAGTTGACGCACGATGTCGCCGTCGGGGTCGAGCAGGCAGACCTTCGGCACTGCGACAGACTCCGCACCTTTCTGGCGGCGCGCCTCGCGCAGCAGGCTTTCGGGCGTGAAGGCCGACGGGGCGTCGTGATGCTTGTCTGACAGAATCGGCGGCAGCGGCTTTGTGACGTTGGGCACGGTGTTTCCTGCAGGGTAGGTCGAGCGGGGCACCGCCCGACCGAGGGATTAGCGGATCAGGGCTTGTATGCCGCGTCCTGCTGCCAGCCGGTGAAGCCCGTCTGCATGACGACGACGTTCGACCGTCCTGCTACACGCAGCGCGAAGGCAGCCTGCGCCGACAAGCTGCCGGTGTTGCAGAACAGGATGGTCATGCGATCCTCGGGGATCTCGTCGATCCGGTCGAGCACTTCGCGCCACTCGATGTTGACGGCACCGGGGATCGTGCCTTCCTCGAACTGGCCTGCGTCACGGGTATCGACGAAGAGCGCCGTCTCGAAGACGCTCTGGTCGATCTGCTGGGGCAGGATGATGCCGGACTCGTACTCCGAGAACATCATGTATTCCTGCATGGCCTCAACGGCGGCGTCCTGCGCCAGGGCGGGCGCTGCCTGCAGCCCGAGCGCGACGGTCGTCGCCAAAATTAGGTGCTTCAGGGTCATCCGGGGTCTCCTCCGTTCCGGTTTCTTGGTGTTCAGGTGTTCTGCGCGAGCCAGCCGATCGTGCCGCCTTCGAGCCAGACGGCGTCCGGGTGGCCGAGCCTGTTCAGGATCTCCGCGCCCTCGGCGGAGCGCCCGCCGCCTTTGCCGCAGATGGTCACGGGTGTTCTGCCGGCAGGGAGTTCACCCGCCCGGTCTTCGAGTGCAACCAGCGGGATATGCATGGCACCCGTCACATGGGCCGTGGCGTAGTCTTCGGCGTCGCGCACATCAATCAGGTGAAAGCGATCCGGATCGGCCGCGAGGGTGGCGAGCGTCAGCATCCCGGCCATCAGAACACCAGCACCTTGTCGGCAGCGAGCGTTCCTTGCGCGAGTTCGTCCATGGTGGAGCGGGTCGCGCCCTCCATCATGTCGCCCTCTGCAAGGCCGCGCGCGTCCATGCAGGTGCCGCACATCAGGACGCGCCCCTTCGACGAAAGAACCCTGCGGAGCATCCGCTCGAGGTTGTAGTAGCCATCGGGCGTCTTCTGCCCCGCCTTGGCGCAGAGCACCGCGTCGGCCATCAGGAAAACGGTGATCTCGGCCTCCGGGTCGTTCTTCGCCAGCGCGTGGGCCATGCGCAGGCCGTTGAAGCTGCGCTCGGTTCCATAGGGTGGGTCGTTCAGAAGGATCAGGTGTTTCATCTTGGGTCCTCAGGTCGGGGCGCGCGCTTCGAGATCGGCGAGATACGCTTCGATGCGCCGGGCATTGGCGCCGCGGTCGATCTGGCCGAGGCGCGAGCGCGAGCGCATGTCGATGCGGGCGCCGGTTTCGGTTTCTGTGACGCGGATCGCCACCTCGTCCTCGAAGCCGAAGAGCCGGCTCCGGGCGATCGCCTCGATTTGGCTCTCCTCGGGATCGGCCGACAGCACCTCCCAGCCGCGCTCTTCCACGAGGCCGATCGCCGCGGCGAAGGCCTCGTCAACGGGCAGCGGTAGCTCCAGCGGACGCACATCAGCATAGGCAGCGCGCTGCGGCTCGGCGTTCTGCGCCGGGTAGTCGCTGGGTGTGGCCGTGAACCAGAAAACCGGCGGATCTTCGGTGTCGGTCGAGATGTCGTTGATCGGCGGCATGGTGCGTGCGGCGATCTCGAAGGCGGCGCCAAGGCCCGCGACGGGCAGCGACAGGATCAGCCCCAGCAGGACCACTCCAGCGCCGCCCTTCCTGCGGCGGAGCCAGACCACCAGCCCAGCCAGCGCGGCGATGACGCCCGCACCTGCCGCCCACGCCCCCCAGCCGGCAAGGTCATAGGCCTGCGGCCAGGGCCAGCCGCCCGCCCGGAAACCCCAGACAGAAACTGCAAGAAGCGCGATCGAGGCAGCGCCCAAAAAGATCGAAAGGAAGCCCAGAGGGCGGGCAAGCGTGTCAGGCATCTGCAAGCTCCCGTGGGCTGGCGGGGTTGAGCCGGGGGTGCGTCTCTTCAGACAGCCAGAACAGCAGGCCGCCGGAGACGAACATGGAGATCGCGACGAACCAGAAGGCCGCTTCCGCAGTGCCGGTCAGGCTGGCCGCCAGCCCGAGACCGAGAGCGCCGATCGCGTAGCCGAGGTCGCGCCAGAAGCGATAGATGCCGATGGCCGAGCCGCGCCAGGCGGGCGGCGTGATGTCGGCGACCGCCGCTGAGAGGTTCGGGTAGAGAAGCGCCATGCCAAAGCCCGCTACCCCAGCCGAGACCGACCACCAGAGCGCGCCGGTCCCCATGACGACCATCGCCACGCCCGCGCCGCAGATCCACATGCCGAGCACGTTGGGCCAGAACCGACCGACATGGTCCGACAGCCGCCCGGTGACAAGCTGCGAGCCGCCCCAGACAAAACCGTAGGTGCCGACGATCCAGCCGACCTCGGTGAGGGTCGCGCCTTGCGTCACGAGAAAGACCGGGAACAGCGCCCAGACCAGCGCATCGACGAACTTCTCGACAAGCCCCGCTTGGGAGATCGCGAAGAGGCGGCGGTCGCGCCAGCTCATCAGCGCGAAGACCTCGCCCGTTGTGGGATGCTCGGACACGCCTTCGGGGTAGCGCGGCAGGGATTTCGGGGGTGCTGCCTTGTGCGCGGCCGTCTCCGCCTTAGCCCATGGCAGAGTGTCCTTGACCCAGACAACCGTCAGGACTAGCGCCAGCAGGACCACCGCCATGCCGAAAACCAACAAGCCAACACGTGGCCCCAGCCATTCGGCGGCATAGGCGGTTAGGATGCCCGCGATCGCGACGCCGACATAGCCCGAGAACTCGTTCAGCCCCATGGTGAGACCCCGCTCCTCGGCCTTGGTGATGTCGAGCTTGGCGGTCTGCGTCATTGACCAGCAAAGGCCCTGGTTGACGCCCAACAGCACGGTCGCGGCGACGATCCAGTTCCAGTCGGGCGCATACCAGATCATCACGGGGATCGGCAGCGCCACGACCCAACCCCAGAACAGCACGCGCTTGCGCCCGATCCGCTCGGACCAACGCCCGGCGACGAAGTTCATCACCGCCTTCACCGCGCCGAAGGCCACCACGAAGGAGGCGAGCAAGAGGAACGAGCCGCGCTCTAGCCCGAACTCGCTCTCGGCCAGACCCGGGACCACCGTCCGCGTCATGCCGATGGCGAAACCCACTAGCATCACCTGGATCAGTTGATGGGCGACCTGCACCCGGTTCTCGCGGATGCCACGCGTGAAGACGGTGGCAGTCATTCGGCGGTATCCTTCGTCGTGATGCGCGGATCGAGCGCATGGCCACTGGCCGGTCCGCGCAGCGGCTGGACCAGCATCCGATCAAGCCAGAGATCGCGCCGCGTGCGGAACTGCTCGATGCCGATCTCCATCCCCTCATGTCCCTTGGCGGGCTGGGCGATGTAGGTGCCGAGCAGCCGGTCCCACCACGGCAGGTTGAAGCCGTAGTTCGAGTTGGTCTCGCGCGGGTCGGTGGAATGGTGGACGCGGTGCATGTCCGGCGTCACGAATATGAGGCGCAGCACGCGGTCCACCGGGCGCGGCAGGTCGATGTTGGCGTGGTTGAAAAGCGCGATAGCGTTCAGGATCACCTCGAACAGCAGCACCGCGACGGCGGGCGGTCCGAGCGCCGCGACCGCCGCCAGCTTGATCCCCATCGAGATGAGGATTTCCACGGGATGGAAGCGCAGCCCTGTGGTTGCATCGAAGTCGAGATCGGCGTGGTGCATCCGGTGCAGCCGCCAGAGGCCGGGGACCGCATGGAACATGACGTGTTGCAGGTAGATCGCCAGATCAAGCAGCAGCATCGAGACGATGATCGCGACCCAGACCGGCACATCGAGATTGTTGAACAGGCCCCAGCCACGATCCTCGGCCATGACGGCCAGACCGACCGCGAGAAACGGGAAGGACAGCCGCAGGATGATTGTGTCGACCACCACGAGCGCAAGATTATTGGTCCAGCGGATCACCCGCGGGATCTCCCGTCTCCGCCGGGGGGCTGCCACTTCCCACAGCGCCATCGCTGCCAGAACACCCAGAAAGATGGCAAGACGGATGGTTGCCTCAGTGGCAAGGATGGTCTCGGACATTGATCGCTGGCCTTGGGGCTTGTGGGGCGCGATGGAATCGCTATTATTCAATTCATCGCTTGAATGATGTAGCGTCAGGAGACACGCCTTGTCAATCAGCCCGAAGCTGGCCCTGCTGGAGGAATACGCCCTCGTCGCACGCGCCTTGTCGGCTCCGGCGCGTCTGATGCTGCTGGAACAACTGGCGCAAGGCGAGCGCGGAGTGGAGGCACTTGCCGACAAGACGGGCCTGACCATCGCCAACTGCTCGCAGCATCTGCAACAGTTACGCCGGGCCGCTCTCGTAACCAGCCGCCGTGACGGCAAAGCAGTGATCTACCGGCTGACCGACGCGAAGACGCTCGCGCTCATGGACCTTCTACGCATCGTGGCGGAGCGCAACCTTGCGCAGGTCGAGCGCATCCTGCGGGGCCTCTCGGGCGGCGAGGATGCGCCCGAGCCGGTCAGCAGGGAAGACCTGGCAGCCCGGATCGCCGAGGGTTCTGTGACCGTGCTCGATGTACGCCCTGCAGACGAATACGCCACAGGTCACATTCCGGGTGCGCTCAACATGACGCTGACGGAGATCGAACGGATCGTCCCGACGCTCGATCCGGCCACCGAAATCGTGGCCTATTGCAGGGGGCCCTATTGCATCTATGCCCACCAGGCTGTGGCCGCTCTGCGCAAACACGGCCTCAATGCGCGCCGCCTTGACGGCGGTTTGCCGGAATGGCGAGAGGATGGCCTGCCAGTGCTGGCAGGCACGCAATAGTCCGATGACGGCCCGTTTAATCGGCGCAAGGCCAGACGGTCGGCGAAAGGCCCGGAGGCGCACCTGCGCCGTGCCCGGGCCCTCGAAAAGTGAGGCCGAAGCCTCACCCGAAGGGATCGTATTCCGAGACGATCACGACTTCGTCGCCGTCGATTTCATCGGCGGGGACGGCGCCGAAGGTTCCATCCCCTGCCTGGAAGACGACGATCGAGACCATGAGCGTGGCGGCGAGGGAGGCTGCGAAGGCGTGAGCATCTTTGCGGGACATCTGTTTGGCTCCTGTCTTGGAGGCGGGGGACCATCCCCCGCGCGACAGGACCCCGCAGGCCCGACGACTGGCTGACATCACCGGGTGCGTTCGGCTCGCCCGAATCCACCCGGCGGCACGGGCTTGCCCGTAGTCCGACCCCTCGCGGGTTGATCTCGAAGACAGGATTCGGGGCAAGGAAGGGAATGGCGAGCGGGGGATTGTTCCCCAACGTCAGGAGCCTATTGTCTCGCTGATGCCTCTAACGCTGCCCGCCTCCCGGCCAGGCTCTTGGTTGAGTATCTAGGTATGGGGGATGGATCCTTTGGCGCCCCGCGACATCGCGGGACGGGGTTGTGGTCGGTGAGAGGCCCGCGCATGAGCAGGCCCCTCACGCATTGTCAGCGCTCAAGCGGCCAGGTCCGCGCCCCCTGCCCTTTCGCCGTCCTCCGTACCGACGAATTTGAGCCGCGCGTTGCGATCACCTTCCCTCACGATCCAGAACTTGGCAGCCGTTAGACTGCGTCGAACAAGCGTGGAAACAGCACATCGTGGGTTTTGCTGGGAAAACGCAGCATCAAGGCACCACGCGGAGTCTCGGAGCCGACAACCCCATCGTCTAGGAGGATTTTCATTGTGGCCCGTGCTGTTCGCGGGGCCACGCCCAGCAGGGCCGCCACATCACCACGGTCGACCTCACCCCGCAGGAGGATGATGCGCAGCAAGTCCCCTGCCCTGTCGCCCAGACCCGAGAGCGCAGCGTAACGGGCCAGCCGCTCACCCAATCGGTCAAAGTCGAACATGCCCGCCATGAAGCTGACCTGATCCTCGCAAACCGCGAGGAACCATTTGGTAAAGCTGACCAGCGCTGCCAACGACAAGTTCCCGCGCCCGTCACGATCGCCCTGACGGACACGGTCGGCAAGTTGCATCATCTCGCGATATTCCTCACGACCCGGAAGGCCATCCTGAAGACCTCGCGCCAGCCCGCGCGAAACAGACCAGAGCCCCCCTGCCCCAATGCCCGCATGATGCGCCATTGCGTGCGACATCAGACGACTGACACGGCCGTTCCCATCGTAGAACGGGTGAATGAAGTTGAAGCGATGGTGCGCCGTCGCCACGGCAAGTGTGCGCGTGACCTGACCATGCAGCCAATCCAGCTGAAACCGGGTGTGGAAATGCGCCATAAACGAGGGAACGGCGTCAAACGGAGGCGGAACATGGGCGCCAACCTCTACGTCGCCCTGCCGCCATTCTCCGGGCACGATCCGGACCACTTGGCCCCCATGGCGCAGCGTCAGCATCTCTTCAGTGGCACCTTCATAGAAGGCTTCGTGCAGCCATTTGATGAACGACGGATCACTCGGGTCTGCAAGCGTGCCCTCGACCGCCCGGCGGTCGATCTCTTCCTGCAGGCGGACATGCGCCGCATGTTCTTGCTGCAGCGCCCGGCGTCCTGGATCGGCGTCAAAGTCGCCGGCCAGTGCGCGTTCGATGTCGCGCGGTCGGGTGTTGTTGCCCTCGATCCGGTTGGAGTAGTAGCTGTTCATCATCCGCACCATCGCGGCAAGGTCGGACAAGGTTCGGGCAGGTAAATTGCGACCCAAACCGCGGGCTGACTGGATCAGCCGGTTTGCCGTCTCGACCAGGTCAAGCGGGATGCCATCTTCGAGCCGGGCAGGCTCGATCCGCGATGGGGACACGATATACGTCAAACGGACTCCAGAATGCCACTAACAGTCGGAAGTAACATATTCTGCGGCATCGGAAAAATCTATGGTAAATCGGCTTTCTGCCACTAGCGCATGCCACTAGGACTTGCCGCTCTCTGCTCTGGGCTGTGGACCGGGAGACTTCCAGATCCACAACTCTTCTTGATTGATCAGGCCGCTTCCCAGACCTGGTTCAGGATCCGTGCCGCGATCTCGGATTTGTCCTGCGGCAGGAACCGGCCGTAGTGCTGTGCGACCATGTCGGGCGTATCCTGAATGGCATAACTTGCCTGCTCATAGGATCCGGTGCGCTTGAGGATGTGGGTTGCCAGAACATCCCGTACGTTATGTGGGCCATGCGGCAGAAGGCCTTCGATGGCCCCGCGCTTGGTCCATGGGTTATAGATGCCGTAGCGTTGAATCGCGGTGCGCCATGCCTCATAGAACGTGTTCTGGCAGTAAGCCGCGTTGGTGCTCGTCATCTTCGCCGTCTTGACGAAAAACGTTCCCGGGTCAGCCGCCTCGCCGATCAGGCGCGCGCGATGGCGCTCGATCCAAGCTTCAATCAGTTCGTATAGCCGCCCGAGGTCCGGCAGGATCAGACGAAATGGTTTTGATCCGAAGAACGACGAGTTGGCGTTCTTGAAAGCGACCGACGGGATCAGGATCTCCCACCCTTGGTCGCGGCTGCTCCAACGCAACTCGCCACGCTTCGTGTCCTCCAGCTTGCGCTCTGAGGTCGGCAAGGTACCAGGCTGGCACAGCATCAGTTCGCGCAAGTTCTTCTGACGCAGCCCTGTGTGAAGACCGATGCGCAGCATCAGGAATGCCCGAACAGCTTCTGCCGCTGCGCGTGCGTTGTGCCGTTCATCTGGCATCCGCTGCAGGATTTCTTCGGTGATCTTGCGGTACTCGCCGACCGGGCTTGGCGCTTCAAGCACCGGCAGGATGGGCTCGAAGGGGTCTCGATGAACCCGGGCAACACGGTCGATCTCCTTGATACGCCGACGGGCGTGCTTGTACATACGGTCGCAGGCGGTAGACCAATCCGACTGCACAGCGATGATGTCGGCCTCGGTAACCAAGCCTTCGATCGGACGAAGGCTGCTGCCCATACGGGGCGATTGGCGCAGCCAACCGGTCTCGTCCCGAGAGATCGCCGCAGCAATCGAGAGCAGGTCGATCTCCCATTTCGTGTAAAAGCCGCGCCGACGCTCCCGCCAGTGAAGGTACCAGTCCCAGACCTGCGGAAAGATCATCATGGCAAAGGTCAAGAGCTTCGGATCGACGCCGAGCCCCTGCACGTCGCTCTCGGGTGGGGCCACGAACGCCCCGAACCACAGCCCGAAATGCTCCACCTTCTGGGAGGCGGTTTCCGTCCCCCACACCCCATTCCGTTGCATGCCGAAGGCGGCGAAGGTCGACGTTTTGAAACGCAGAAGGTCGGCCATCTCGTCGTTCAGGCGTTTGGGCGCGATGATGATGCCGGATTCCTCCGGCGTCCGCGCCGATGACGACTTGCGAACCGGCCCCGAAGCACAGCTGAAACGAACCGCATAGCGTTGGCGAATGGCCTCCGCCTGATACCTCCGGTAGTCCGTGGACCCGCTGATGATCACTGTTCGGACCCAATTCAGGATTTCCGCCTTCTCCTGGCTTGGCCTGCGGTTGAAATCCTCGGGGAGGTGCCACGCCAGACGCCGGCGCTCAGACGGCGAGATGTTATCTAGATCAAAATCGCCTGGTGCTCGGTCGGGCAGGCCAGACAGGCTCAGAAAGTAGCCCGCCGGCAGACGATAGCGCCGCTCGATGCGTCCCAAGATTTCCAGACTGATCGCAGCGCGCGGGACCTTCTTGCCGCGCCCCCAGCTGATGAGCGTGCTGCGATTGACGCCATCCTCAGGTCTCACCACCGCGTTGTAGAGGTGGTAGATGGTTTCGCCATGACGGCGGGCATGCAGTTGAAGGGCTTCGCCAAAGGTCGCAGGATCCTGCCAGGTTGTGTCCAGCGGCTCGGGAAACTCGACAACCGCTTTCGGTTGGACTCCAGGCTTCTTGCGGACATTCTCGGTACCTGTTGCTCGAACGCCTGTGGGGTTTATGGCGGGCCCGCTGGGCATGGAGCGTGTTGATCGGCCTCCGGCGCGGGCCGGACGCAGGGTCGCATTCGAAACCTCGCGTGCTACAGCGTCGAAGATCGGCTGCAGAATTGCCCTATGAGCACGGAAGCGATCAACATCGATGTCGAGCATGGCGGACAGAGACTGCAAGTCGAGCCCGCTGCCCCGGTAAGGTGGGTACTCGTTTCGCTCGAGCAGGTCGACCAAGCAGCTATAGAGCAAGCGCACCTCATCTTCGGTGAAAATCGACGTGAGCCGAGCCTTGCAGAATTCTGCGATCTTGCGCGGTGTGAGTGCAGAAGATGTTGATTTCATTTTCCATCCTTCGATTTCTGGGGCGGCCCAGCTATCGAAATGACCGGTTGGACGGGAGGGGCATTCGACTGGAGCGAAGCCCAGAACCCGGCGGGTTTCCCCGCCGGGCCCGAGGGGGAGACCCCGTTCCTTAGAACGGGATCTCGTCGTCGCGGTCGACCAGCTCGGGGGACTCAAACTCGGCCGACTTCGGGCGGCTCAGGAAGTCGACCTTCTCGGCGATGATCTCGCAGCCGTAGCGGTCGGTGCCGGTGGCGTCGGTCCACTTGGTGTAGTGGATGCGACCGTGGACGAGGACCTTCATGCCCTCTTCGCAGTGCTCTGCGACGGTCTTGCCGAGGCCGTTGAAGCAGGTGATGCGGTGCCATTCGGTGTCCATAACCCGGTAGCCGTTCTCGTCGCGCATCACGCGACCTTCCGAGAGGCGCGGCCGCGAGGTGGCCAGGGTGAAGTTGGTGATCTTCGTGCCGCTTTGGGTCGAGCGCACTACAGGCTTCTGACCGATGTTGCCGGCGAGGATGACGATGTTCTGCATGGTAAGCTCCTGTGTTTCCTGTCCCTGGGACCGTCCCTTCGACAAGACCCGGAAAAAGCCTGTCGGCCGAGGCGTGCACGGGAGACGGAACGTCGACCGGAAACCTCCAGAGGGCCGGGGTGGAGCGGGCAGCCCCAGAGGGGCAACACGGCCCGGACTGACGCGGGGTTGCGCGCCAGAGGCCGAACAGGCTTAGGGGATTGTAAGTCGAAGGGATGGCACCGGGGATAGGGGCGACCTGGGGCTCTCGCAGAACTCGGCCTTCCTAGCCAAGGCAACGGAGTTGAAGCATCTTCGAGAGCATCGACCCGGCGGCTCAAGCCAACCTCAACCCACTGCCCTATCGCGCGGACTTCTCTGGGAGTTGCGATGTTTCGACCTGACGGCTATCCCGGACGCATCATACAGGACACGAGGGCCAAGTGGCTGATTTAAATCTCGAGGCGATGTCGCTCAAGGAACTGCGGCAATTGCAGAGAGACCTCGCCAAGGCGATTTCCACCTATGAGGACCGTCACAAGGCCGAAGCCCGCACCAAGCTAGAAGCCATCGCCAAGGAGATGGGCTACTCCCTCGCCGACCTGATCGGTGTTGAGGTGAAAACCACCCGTGCGCCAGCCGTGGCGAAGTATCATCACCCTGAGAACGCAGGCATCACCTGGTCTGGCCGCGGCCGGCAACCGCAGTGGTTCGCAGACGCGCTGGCATCTGGGAAGACCCCTAGCCAAATGGAAACCTAGTCAGGGGACGTGGAAACTGCGCAGGGCAGTTTTTCAGCGGGGCTAGCGAATTTTCGTCCGGCTTATGAGTGCGATCTAGAAACATCGAGCCCGGCTGGGGCAGACAAATTTGGTTTGCCCCAGCCGAAGTGATTACGGAGCCTTGATCTCTGCGTAATCCCCACCCGTGCGCAGGGTCACGGTGACCGGCGCCTCGGTGCGGTTGCGCCAGAACCAGCCGTGGTTGCCTGTGAAGGCGGCAGTGAGGTCGCCTGAGGCCTCGGGCACGGCCCGGCCCTGTTCGTAGCTGATGCTCTCGCCGCTGCCGTCGCCGTGAAGATCAAAGTTCACCACGCTACCGTTCGCCGTCCAGAAGAACCGGACGGTCTGGCCTGCCTCCATGGCGAGTTTCACCTCGATCCCCTCGCCGGGGTTCAAGGTGTAGCTGACCTCGTCGCGCCATTCGGGGGTGGCGGGTTCGGGGGCAGGTTCCGGCGCGGCGGCCTCGGCGACGGCGGCCTCGACCAGGTCGGCTGCAGGGGCTGCCGCTTCGGGCGCTGGCTCCGCCGGAACCGCGGCAGCTGCCACGGGCTCGGTCAGGCCAGGCGGGGTGCCGATCACGGCAGAGAGAGCCGCAAGCTGGGCGTCGATCCGGTCAAGCCGCTCAAGGATTTCTGGCGCGGGGGCGGTCGAAACGGGCAAAGCCGCACCGGATGTAACCGGCACCGCCGCTGCGGTCTGCGCATCGGCCTCGGCTTCGGCGGCAAGCTGCTGCTTGATCTCGCCCATCTCCGTCAGGCCGGTCAACGCGCCGACGCCGGTTGGGTCGATCCCGTATTCGGCGGGCAGCCAGAACAGGACAAGGATCGCCCCTGCCGCCCCGGCGGCCAGCAGCGTGGACCGGATCAGGCCGCCGGGTGTCGCGGGCACCGACTGGACCGGTGCGGCCGCCGCAGGGTGGCGTGGTTCGGCCCGCAAGGGGGCTTTCGAGAAATCGAAACGGTTGGTCATGGGTCTCGCCCTCCCTTCAGGCGACGAAATAGCCGGTGATCTGCAGGCCCATCAGGGCAAAGCCAGCCACCATCATCAGGACATTCGCGGCATAGGCCTGCCGCGCGAAGGCGGGGCGCGCCCGCCAGTGGGTCATCGCCGTCAGGATCAGCGCCAAGGCCATCAGCTGGCCAAGTTCGACGCCCACGTTGAAGGCGATGAGGTTGCCCAGAAGCCCGTCTGGCGAGATGTCGTAATCCTGAATTTTGGTGGCGAGACCAAAGCCGTGCAGCAGGCCGAAAACCAGTGTAGCTGCCTTAGTGTTCGGCTGGACCCCGAACCACAGCCGGAAGGCGCCCAGGTTATCCAGCGCCTTATAGACCACCGAGAACGCGATGATCGCGTCAATGATGTAGGCGTTGATCGAGATGGACCACCAGACACCGGCGATCATCGTGACCGAATGGCCGATGGCGAAGATGCTGACATAGGTCGCGATGTCCTTCGACCGGTAAAGGAAGAAGATCACCCCGGCGAGGAAAAGCAGATGGTCATAGCCCGTCACCATGTGCTTGGCGCCCAGGTAGATAAAGGCGATGGGGCGGAAGCCCGTCACCTCTTGCACATAGCCCGCGTCGCCTTCGGTGACGTTGTGGGCAAGGGCCGCGCCTGCAAGCAGCAGGGCGGTCAACAATATGGCGAGGGCGATCAGCGCCTGCCATGGCATCGGGGGGCGCCAGTGCGCCCGAAAAAACTGAATCATGTGATGTTTCCTGACGTGAGAGATCGGACCGCCCGGGATGCCGGGCGGCGGCTCAGATCAACGTCAGTCGGGGCGGCCGTCGCGGGCCATCACGGATGGTGCCGGAGGCCACAAGGGAGTCCGGGCGCAGCGTCCGCTCGGGTGGCGGGGGAACTTCCGCCCCGGGCGGTGCAAGCAACGCCGCCCCGACATGATCGTGGTCGCTCGAGTCGTGATGATCCGCGCCAGCGATGTCGTGTTCATGGCCGTGCTCGGCGTGATAGGCACGCTGATCGGCCTCGGCGGCCATGGCTCCGGGACCATGCTTAACGGTTTCAACGGTAGGAGCGATTGCCAGGGACAGAGCAAGGCACAGGACCGCCCAAAGCGCCCTTAACCCCCGCCATGCTGGTTCCCCTGCCCGCATCATCGTCCCTCGGGGTTGGCCCCCTTCGCTCTCTTGCCTCATCCCCCCTGGGGGGATACTCTCAGATATATGGCAGAAGATCACACCCACGCAAGCCACCCCGCCATCGCCGCCCGGCTGAAGCGCGCCGAAGGGCATCTGCGCCGCGTCATCGGCATGATCGAGGAGGGACGGCCCTGCGTCGATCTGGCGACCCAACTGCATGCCGTCGAACGCGCCGTGGCCGAGGCGAAGCGCGCGCTGATCCACGATCACATCGACCACTGCCTGACCGGAGAAGGGACGCACGACCTGGCCGAGATCAAGGCCCTTACGAAGCTCCTGTAAATGCTGTCCACGCTGAGAAACCCGACCTTCCGCCATCTCTTCGCCGCGCAGATCGTGGCGCTGGTGGGCACGGGGCTGGCCACCGTGGCGCTTGGATTGTTGGCCTGGCAGCTTGCGGGTGACAATGCGGGGGCGGTCCTCGGCACCGCGCTTGCGATCAAGATGGTGGCCTATGTGACCCTGGCCCCAGTGGCCGCCGCGATTGCCGAACGCCTGCCGCGTCGGGCCTTCCTTGTGGCATTGGACCTGATCCGAGCGGGGGTGATTGCCTTCCTGCCCTTCGTGGATCAGGTGGGCCAAGTCTATGTCCTGATCTTCTTCCTGCAGGCAGCATCTGCCGGGTTCACCCCGGCCTTCCAAGCGGTGATCCCTGACGTGCTGAAGGACGAGGACGACTACACAAACGCGCTGTCGCTGCTTAGGCTGGCCGAGGATCTGGAACAGCTCGTCTCGCCCATGCTGGCGGCGGCCCTTCTGACGGTCGTCAGCTTCCCGGTGCTGTTTCTGGGCACCGTCGCAGGCTTCATCGCCTCGGCCCTTCTGGTCGTGACTGCGCGCCTGCCAGCGCGAGCAAGGGCCGAGCCCGGCCATTTCTGGGGCGATGTGACCAAGGGCATCCGCATCTACACCCGCACCCCCCGCCTGCGCGGGCTGATGGTGATGGAGGCCGCCGTCGCTGCTGCAGGGGCGATGGTCTATGTGAACACGGTGGTGCTGGTGCAGGCCCGCTTGGGCCTAGGCGAGGAATCTGTGGCGCTCGCCTTCGCGGGCTTCGGCGCGGGGTCGATGCTGGCGGCCTTCCTGCTGCCGCGCATGCTCGACCGGCGGGAAGACCGTCCGGTGATGATCGGGGGTGCCGCGCTCATGGTTGCTGGCGTTGCGCTCGTGCCGTTGGTGAGCGGCCTTGCCGCGCTGATCGCGCTCTGGGCCCTGATCGGCTTCGGATTCTCGCTGACCCAGACCCCCATCGGCCGGATCATCAACCGCTCGGCGCGCGAGACCGACCGGGGCGCGGTCTTTGCCGCACAGTTCGCCCTCTCTCACGCCTGCTGGCTGGTGACCTATCCGCTGGCGGGCTGGATTGGCGCGGGTGCGGGGTTATCGGTTGCCGCCCTGACGCTGGCGGCCATCGGCGCGGCAGGCATTGCGGCTGTGCTGCGCCTCTGGCCTGCCGATGACCAGACCGTCCTGCCGCACAACCACCCCGACCTGCCGCCCGACCATCCGCATCTTGCGGAACACGGGCCCAGTCATGCCCATGCCGTCGTGATCGACGACCTGCACCGTCGTTGGCCTAAGGCAGCGTAGTGCTGGAAAGGCCCGGTCAGATGTCCACGGTGGCAAGGCACCCTAGCATCACCAGGAGCTAAGGCAGCTAGTGCTTGGCCCAGACATGGGCATCGATGGGCCCGGCGGCGCGTAGGCGCCGTATCCGGGCCCTCCTGAAGTGAGGCCGAAGCCTCACCCGAAGGGATCGTATTCCGAAACGATCACGACTTCGTCGCCGTCGATTTCATCGGCGGGGACGGCGCCGAAGGATCCATCCCCTGCCTGGAAGACGACGATCGAGACCATGAGCGTGGCGGCGAGGGAGGCTGCGAAGGCGTGAGCATCTTTGCGGGACATCTGTTTGGCTCCTGTCTTGGACGCGGGGGACCATCCCCCGCGCGACAGGACCCCGCAGGCCCGAAGACTGGCTGACATCACCGGGTGCGTTCGGCTCGCCCGAATCCACGCGGCGGCACGGGCTTGCCCGTAGTCCGACCCCTTGCAGGTTGATCTCGAGGACAGGATTCGGGGCAAGGAAGGGAATGGCGAGCGGGGGATGGTGCCCCAACGTCAGGAGCCCATTGTCCCGTTAATGCTTGGAACGCCGCCCGCCTCCCGGGCAGGCTCTTGGTTCAAGACCTCCGTCTTTTGGGGGATGGATCCTTTGGTGCCCGGCGACATCGCGGGACGATAGCGTGATCGGTGAGAGGCCCGCCCGTCGGCAGGCCCCTCACGCCATGTCAGGGCTCAGGCGGCTAGATCCGCGTCCCCTGCCCTATCGCCGTCCTCGGCACCGACGATTTCAAGCCGCGCGTTGCGATAGCCCTCTCGCGCGATCCAGAGCTCCGCCGCGGTGACGGACTCCGCCAGATGCAGCAATTCAGTGTTGCCGCCGAAGTCCAGAAGCACGCGGACCTGCCCGGGCTTCGGTTCCTCGGCCACCTCGAAGACCAACCGGCTGTCGGCCGAATGGCTGCGCATGATGGTGACGAGGATCACCCCGTCCGAAGAGAAGTTCCCTTCATGCAGGGTGAAGGAGGCCGGCGCCGTCCATGTCGGATAGACCCGGGGAGGCTCCTTCTTCACAAGGCGGCCAACGCCGTTCGAGCGCTCCCAGGCTGCGAGCTTCTTGGTGAAACGTGCCGGCGGCTTGGGACTGCCGTCGGTGTAACGGATCAGCGCCCCCAAAGGGGCTGTGTCGATGATGTTTGTTGCAGACATGATTCCTCATCCCGAATGCGAGTATTTGCATTCATCATATTGATATTGCTGTGTTTTGTGAGAGAAGGGGGCGGGTTTCTCCGCCCCCGGATGGCTCAGATCATTCCGCGGCCATCATCGCCGCGGCGCTGTCCGGCAAATCGACCATCAGGAAGGCCGGGAGATCGACATCCTCAGGCTCGCTCGCGTCCTCCCCCTGCCTTTCTCCGACCGCCTCGCCGTCGAGCGCCACGACATCAGTCCGGCGCAGGACCTCGGGCAACCAGCCGCTTCCCTTGAGGAGCCGCTCGGCCTCGGTGGCCATCTCGCCCTTCTTCAGGTGATCGAGCAGCTGCGCGGTCCCCTCGCCCTTCGCCTCGCGCACGGCCTCGAGGATGCGGGCTTTCGGCACACGGTTGAGGTAGCCATCGACCGATGGCTCCCAGCCCGCTTCGACCATGTCGAGATCGACAGCTCGCGCCACGAAATCAGCATGGGCCATGCGGCGGGTCAGGCCGCTGGCGGAGATGCCCGCACCATATGGGTTCACCTTCTCATGGAGCGCATTGATGCCGAAGCTGAGGCAGTGCGCGAGGAGCGCCAGACGGCTGCTCTGGTCGAGGACCGTCAGATAGTCCCAGAGCGCGGCATCGTCGCCGAGGGGCAGATCGGCCTCCCAGGCGGCGTGTCGCTCATCGACCAGCTTGGCTACCACGCTGTCCTTGAGATCGGGCGCCTGCGCAGACATGTAGACGTGACGCACTGAGGCTTCCAGACAGCTGCCCGTCGCAGAGGAGGTGCGGAAGGTATCCGTCACCAGCTTCAGAAGCAGGAGCGTCAGTGCGACGTCTGGCGAGCGCCCTATGGCTTCGCGCAGCGCCAGGGTTCGGTGGGCCGTCAATTCCATGACCAGCCGCTCGGGCAACGGCTTCAGCGCCCCGTCGTCGTCTTCTTCGGACGCATCCGCGCCGATCGGCTGACCACCCGAGGTGATGACCGTGCCCCCAGCGGAGGCTGCAGAGGGCGTCCGGCCAGAACCACCGACATCACCGCCCTGCCCCATGGCATCTGCTCCATCACCATCCTGGACCGCGGTCTCCTCGCGCGGCTCATCCTCGGGCCGGACATAGCCGCGATAGACAGCCAGGCCGCCATCCCGATCCAGCGTGACGAAGACACCCGCGCGCGCAACCTCGACCGGGTCGTAGATCAGCGGCCGCTGTTCGAGCGCTTCCATCGCCATCTCGAGCTGCCCAAGCCGGGCATCGATTTCCTCGGGGTATTCGTCTTGGCCGGAATATTCCTCCTCCAGCGCACGATACTCGCCGAGAAGCGCCGCATGGGCCGCGGTTTCCTCGTCGGTCATCGGTGCCGGATCACCGGCCAGGCGCCGCAGATCATGGCTGTAGCCATAGGGCAGGTCGGTCGCCACCTCGATCCACTTCCAGCCCTCGGCGACCAGCGCCTCGGCTTCAGCCTGGAGCTTCTCGGAGACCAGCCGATCGAGCAGGGCAGGGTCCTCGAGCCAGCCACTGTCGTCGCCGTGGAACAGGTCGCGCAGCACGACACCACCTGCCGCCTCATAGGCATCGATGCCGACGAACACCGCGCGGCGATCAGACGCCCGGACCGAGGTCTCCGTGAGCATGCGCCGAATGGCGTAGGGCTCCTTGTTCCAGGAGTTCTTCACCGCATCCCAGACCTGCGCCTGACGCGCATGATCCGGGTTCACCGTGAACGCCATCAGCTGTTCCAGCGTCATCCCATCCTCGGCATAGACCTCGAGCAGGGCAGGGGCCACGGAGGCGAGCTTCAGGCGCTGCTTCACGATCTGCGGCGTGACGAAGAAGGCCGCCGCGATCGCTTCCTCGCCCTGACCCTTTTCCCGCAGGGACTGGAAGGCGCGGAACTGGTCGAGCGGGTGCAAGGCGACGCGCTGCATGTTCTCTGCCAGCGAGTCGTCCTCGGCCAGAATCTCCGACGCCGCATCCCGCACGATGCAAGGGATCGGCGCCGTCTTCGCCAGCCGCTTCTGCTTCAGAAGCAGCGACAGCGCCTGGAAACGACGACCCCCGGCCGGGATCTCGAACATCCCGGTCTCGACACCATCAGCATCGAGCACGGGCCGCACGTTCAACCCCTGCAGGAGGCCGCGGCGGGCGATGTCTTCGGCAAGTTCCTCGACCGAGACGCCAGCCTTGATGCGCCGGACGTTGGACTGGCTCAGCACGAGCTTGTCGAAGGGGATGTCCCGCGACGGGGACAGGATGACTTTCTGAGATGCTCTCGCCATCAGATCTTCTCCACGACGGGCGCCGGAAGCCACTCTCCCGATCTCACTTCCCGTCACCCCTCAAACCCCCAGCCTTTCTCTCTTCGAACTTGGCTCCATGTTTACCGGGGTATACATGGATCAAGGGGGCTATGTTTACCCGGGTATACATCAAGCAATGGTCATACGACGCGCTGATGCAGCGCTGCAGTTTGTGAGGGAGCGGAACATACGGACAAAGTCGATGCCTTCACTGGCCGCCCGATTAGCCAGTGCTTGTAGATAGGCCCTCGGCTGCCGAATTCTGTCGAACGCCTCAATAATACCAAGAATGGCGAGTGCTGAGCCAAGCGCACCCATCGCTTTTCGTGCAGTCTCTACGTCGGTTTTCGCTAGTCCAACCGCCGGAGCAAGGGTGTCGGACAATCGAACGACATCGCCCCAATCTTTTGCAGTTTCGGAAGCGAAGGATGCTGCATTCTTGGCTAGGGCCATGCACTCAGACACCGAGATATCGTTGGTTTGTCCTACATCAGTGCTTCCTGGATCGCCGGATCGATTGGCTGTGCTTACTTTCTCGGGTGCAACTTCAGATTCATAGTTTTCTTTCTTTGACCTCTGAATGTGCCGGTCATTTTGTCTGTCGCTGACGGTCACTGCATCTGCAACAGACGCTGTCTCGGTGTCTGTCTGAGGAAGGTTTTTCTGTAGTTCCTGAATGAGGCCGGCCAGTTGGTCCGAAGACAATGAGCGACGCAGTGAGCGGCACGCAAGGTCGTGCAGTGCGGGCTGAGTGGTCGCAGCGCTGTGGTAAAGAATGTCCCTGATCACCGACCGGAGCGCTTTGCACCGAACTTCTTCTCGGGAGCATTCTTCTGCAAGTGCGATGAGGTGATTGCGGATGCCGAACAGCGGCGCGAGGTCGATGCCGTAGGTTAGTTTGGCTTCGGCACACTCATCCTGTACCCGATATCGCTTTCCGTTCGGGCTCGACTTTCGAGCCAGCAATCCGTTTGCCTTCAGATTGGTGAGGCGGCGCCTTAGTGTGCGTTCGTCGATCCCGTCACAGCGCTCGATCAACGCCCTGTTAGAGGCAAAGACAACAAGCGAGTTTGGGTCGGCCGACTGGGGCACGAACGACAGAAGACCTCGGAGAACCGCAATGTCGCGGTCTCTCAGACCAAGAGGTTTGCGGCAACGGCGTACCAAATCCAGAAGCGACCAGCGCGCGTCTTCCGTCTTAACCGGCGTCACAGTGCTGCGGTCGTTCAGATATGAGGAATTAGTGCGCCGAACGTGCCGCTGCACGGGCGAAGACATGACATGTTCCATGTTGAATCGGGCGGAACGCTCGGGTCAGCCGAGTGAAGACCTTGCAACCCTGCCTGTCGGTGTCCGTTCTTCTCCAGAAAAAGGATAAAAGATATAGGATCACCGCGAAGCGATGTTGCGTGCGATTCGGGCCTGCGCTAGTCTGCTAGTGCTAGAAGATGAGCATTCTCAGGGTTGGCGCCCTGTGTTTTGCGCGGGCCTTCCGGGTGGTTTCCATTCGGGAGGCCTATCCTTTTCCGACACTGCTCCTCTGTTGTTGTCGTTGCATTCCCTTAGTCTTCCTTCTTGGACTGACTGAGAAATTCTTCATGCAGGCGCGAGAAGACGTTATCCGCATTTGCATGCAGCCACGCCGCGAAATCCCTGTGTTGCGCCGATGGCCGGAAGCCCAATGCCCCTTTGGTAAGGGCGACCTCTCCCAAAGCAGACCCATCTTGCGCCATCAGCGTGAAGGGCGTTGTGCCCCTCTGTTGGCGTTTCTCCTTAGGGGTATCCGCCCTTGGAAGAGCTTTCACCCAGGCCGCAAATCGCTCGTCCGAGCTGGAACCTTCAGGGAAGGGGGCAGGGTGGACGGAAAGAACGTCGATCTTCTTCTCAAGCACCACTACGGCGAGTTCGTACCAGCGTTTCCATCCGATTGAGGGCGCCGCACCGATGCGTTCCAGCACTTGTCTCGGAAATGCCTCGCGCACCTTGCGCATGTGCGACGTATGGCTGCGGTTCACGTTCAGCGCATCCTGAACCACGCGCGCATCGTAGCCCGCCTCCTCCAGATCGCCTGCAAACAAGGCTTTCTCGATGAAAGACGGGTCTTTACGAAGGTTGTTTTCTTGGCCTTGCGCCAGGACCGCCTCTTCGTCGGAAAGGGTGCGGATCAGGGCTTTGACCGGCGTTCCTAGGCCACGGATTGCGGCAAGCCTGCGCCGCCCGTAGACCACCTGATACCGACCGCTCAGTTTCGGGTGCGGTCGCAACAGAATCGGAACCTGCTGGCCGTGTTTGGAAATGCTTTCGCGCAGGTCGGCGATGTCGTCGTCTAGCGCTCCGATGCGATCCTTTAACCCGGTATCTTCAATCAGCTCAGGATCGATGTCCTGCACTGATCGAGCCCCGACACTGCGCAGATCGTTGCGGATGGCTGCGATCGGCCCAGCACTTTGAAACACCTCTGGCATCTTGGCGATCGGGCGGGGAAGGGGTGCCTTGGTATCTTCCTCCGGCCGAGAGGCGGGAGTGATGCCTTCGAACATGTTTTTCCTGGCCATCTCAGCCGCGCCCCCATGCTCTGTGGATGTCTTGTTCCAGCTCCCTCGCGACAGCGTTGATCGATTCCATCGCGCGGTCATAAGTGTTGCGGTTCATGCTGCCGCGACCGACCTCGAACAACGTCTGATGCGTGAGGCCTGCGTCCGAGACGGCTGTGGACTTTAGAAACGTCTCGGTCATCACCCGCTTGCCAAAGTTGGCGCGTAGCAATCCGGCAACCTGCGCTTGCGGCCCGTCCGAAGGTTCGAAACGAGAGACCAGGTAGCGGAGAAAGTCGTAGTCCAACGTCATTCCTGCGTCCCTGATGGTATCGAGCAAGGATGAGGTCATGGTCAGAAACTGGGCTAGGGATGCCACGTCGATAAAGTTCGGCACCACTGGAATGATGATCGAAGACGAGGCCACAAGAGCCGAGAGGGTCAAAAAGCCGAGCTGTGGTGGGCAATCGATGAACACCAGATCATAGTTGGCTTCGACCGAAAGGATTGCTTCGCGAAGCCGCAGGTAAAAGGGCGGTTCGGAGCCACGTCGAAGGGCGTAGGGGGTCTCGGTCTCGTACTCCGACAGGATCAGGCCACCGGCGGCTATGTCCAGGCCGTGGAAGTAGGTCTTCCGCACCACCTCGCTCATCGGCACAGGGTTCTCATACCGGATGGCATCATAGATCGTGCCTTGATGCGTGAAGTCGATTTCAGGCCGCAAACCGGTCATCGACGAAAGCGAGGCCTGCGGGTCCATGTCGATCACCAGCACCCGGTAGCCGTGCAGGGCATACCATTGGCTGAGATAGGCCGCTGTCGTAGTCTTCGCTGACCCGCCCTTGAACGACACGCAAGAGATAATCTGCAGCGGCTCTGATCCGACCCGCCCACGCAGATAAAGCGAAGGGTCGCGCGTGGTTCGCGCCAGAGCCAAACGGATCTGCGCAAGGTCGTCGGCTGAGTACAGTTTCCGTCCACGTTCATCGAGCGGGACGTCGGGGATCTTGTCCTCCGCGTGGAGTTTGCGCAGGTGACCGGGCGCGAGCCCGAGAAATTCCGCCGCTTCTGTCGATGAAAAGCTTCTCAAGTACTTCCGGGCGTCAGGCGCAAAATTGCGCTCCAGATGCATCCGGATCGACTCATGCAGTGTGGATGCGTCGCTCTGGAGCTCTGCAAAAACACGCTCTTCGGTCATACTGCCCTCATCTAGATTGTGGTGCGGTTTACCCACACTCACTGTGCCCCTTGGGGCCACATTTTCTTTGTAGCGCAGAAAACCGAAATTCTCGCGATTTCGCGCTACAACAATGAATGCGTCATGTTTGGCAGTGGTGCAAGAAAATTCTACAGCTCGTGGCTGATGCTGCCGGATGAGCGGGCGTGCCATCAGCCCTACTGACCGTCATGACATTGAAAAACAAGAACTTCTACCAGATCAGGCAGAGTTCACGCTTGCTACATGTTGTGGTGCTGTCGCCAGTACTGCCTTCTAAGGATGAGCGCACTTTCGAATCGTCAAGGCAATAGCCCCAGCTTCTCCGCCCGCTTCAGCAGCATTTTCACCGAAGAAGGCTGCCAGTTTGTCCGCCCACGGGGCGTTCGTTCGCGTATCGCTTCCAGTCGGGCGCAGAGCGCCTGAAGCGTGATGTCGGGGTCTGCGCCCTTGATAGCGGCGACGATGGTTGGCAGCCGGTCGTCGGTTTCGCGGCGGCCGGCTCGGGCCAGCACTGTCTGGGGCAGGAAGCCGTCGCGGACATAGGCGTTGACCGCGCGCAAAAGGCGGCTTTGCGTCCATTGGCGCTCGCGGGGCAGGGGGCCGTTGACGATGCGCACTACGTCTTCCCAGGCCAAGTCCGGGCGCAGGCGGCGAACATGGGGAACCCAGTCCTGCGCGGTTTCGTTCAGGCGTTCCATGTAGCCGTCCTGTCGCGCCAGCCGCACCTTGCGCAGCGCGGCCGGATCTCGGGCGCGCAGACCCGGATTGCCGCCAACTCGGCCTTTGGTCCGTGCGCTGGCCAGCCCGGCCTTGGTGCGCTCGCGGATCAGAGCCCGCTCGAACTCCGCTGCGGCGCCCAAGACCTGTAGGGTGAACTTGCCCTGCGGCGAGGACGTGTCGATCGGATCGGTAAGCGATCGGAAGAAGGCGCCCTTTGCTTCTAACTGTTCGATCACCTCCAGCAAATGCGAGAGCGACCGCGCCAGGCGGTCGAGGCGCACCACGACCAGCGTATCGCCCTTGCCGATCCGCTCCAGAACGCGGGCCAGCACGGGCCGGGCGCGATTTCCGCCAGAGGCTTGTTCCTCATGGATCTCGGCGCAACCTGCGGACTTCAGAGCCTGCGACTGGGGCAGGGGGGTCTGCTCGTCCGTGGATACACGTGCATAGCCTATCAGGAGCATGAAAACCCGACGTTTGCAGTTTCATATGCCATCAATAAACGACCGTTTGTAAACGGATGCAAGGGCGCTTTTTGTGGTGCCGTTCATCGGAAAGCCCTTGGTTTCCTGAGGCTGACCAAAGTCAGAGAGATCTCGCAAGCAGTCGTGCGCGCGTGCTATAAGGGGTGCAGACGCACCCCGAGAAAACCCTTGGGTAAAGTGCAAAACATACGTATTTTGCATATATGAAGCCTCAAGCATCTGCTCCACATGATAGTTTTGACTACCCTCCGGCCGGAGTGGAAGAGGCCGAGGAGAGATCGGAAGACGATCTGTGGTTCCTGCCTGGTCCGATTGAAGCCGAGCCCGACGATCTGCCGCCCGGCCCCAGGGCCGAACCCCGCGAGACTGCGATCGTTGACGACTGGCGCAAAGCCGAGGCGGACAATGCCGCGCGGCTTGCCCGTGTCGCAAGTCGGCTCGGTGGCCTAGATGAGCGGTTGCGGAGGGGGCCAGAGGGCTGGCGCCATAGGCTTGCCCTGATCGAGGCTGCCGACCTCAGCTGGTTCGAGGGCGACCGCATTGGCCCGGACCGGCTGGCGCTCTGGATCTCCATGCGCCTGTCCGGCTCGCACGATGACACTGCCGCGCTCTCGCGTGTCGGATGGGCAGTGCGGCGGCTGACGGGTGGGCCGGGGCCGGACTTGGACCTGTCCGCCTTCCTGGATCGACGCGACCCCGAAAACATGGAGCATCAAGCGGAGCCCTTCGCGGATCGCGCGGGTGGTTGGCTTGATATCATGGCGCAAGCTGCTGATCTGCACCCGATCACCCGTTCCTGCATGGGCTTCCATCTCTGGAGTCTCGCTGGGCTCGGGAAGTACGGCGACCGGATGGAAGCGGCGGTCACTGCCGCGCGGATCGCGGCTAGTGATGGTAGAGGGGCAGTCTTTGCTCCTGTGGCAATGGGCGGGGCAGGAGGTCTGCGCGCAGGCGGTCCGCCGACTGAACGTCTAGCGCGATGGCTCGACGGAATGGAAACGGCATGCCTGACCGCGATGCGCCACCTTGACGACATCGAGGCATGGTCGGCGCGGGCGAAAGCCGAGATGACGCCACTGTCCGGCAAAACGCCCCGAGCGTTGCGCGCGGCGCTGACCGAATGGCCTCTCGTTTCGGCCCCCATGGCTGAGACCCTGACCGGTGCAAGCCGCGCTGCCGTTCGACGCAACCTTGCTTGGATGGACGACCGAGGTTTGATCCGCGAGATCACCGGGCAGGGGAGGTATCGGATGTGGCGCGCGCTCACTTGACTGCGTTGCGTTGGCATCCAAGACCCTGCAGAAACAGGGAGACTAATCAACTGGTCGTGTGTTGCCGAAATCCCTCCTTCGTGTCACTCAGTCCTAATGAATTGGCTAGTCCGACCTTTTCTGGCGTTTTTGCTCGCCGTGACCCTCATCGGGGCCACGGTCAACGATGCTGCGGCGGGACTGACGGCCGAGATCGCGGCGGTGACTGATCCCTGCTGCGAGGATGAATGTCCGGACAATCCGGCCTGCGGCGCGGCCTGCGCGATGATGGCGCGATGTGGCATGCAGGCTCTCTGGCCGCTGCAGGCCTCGACGCTTTCGGTCGCGGAACGGGAAATGGCTGGACTGCTTCTGATCCCGGATCAAACCTTACCACTAAGCGTCGCGCCGGACGGCGTGAGGCGCCCCCCCCGCATCTGACCCTGCCGCGTGCAATAGCACGCGGATGATGCCGCAAGTGCCCGCGCCAATTCGCTGCGCGGGTACAATCTGCACTCTAAGGGTCCTTCATCATGACTGTTCTTCCTCGCCGCATCGGCGGCTGCGCTCTGGTGCTTTCCCTCTCTGCATCCGCCGTCTGGGCCGACGCGGATGACTACCGGTTCGATCTGGACTCGACCGACCATCAAGTCGGATCGGGAGCGGTCATCGAACTCTTGCTGACCGACCTGCGCAGCGGGCAACCGGTTGCGGACGCAGTGATCTATGCGACCCGGATGGACATGGCGCCCGATGGGATGGCGACCATGACCTCACCGGTCACGGCCATGCCGACCGAGGCTCCGGGCCGCTACCGCTTTGCCACCGACATCACCATGGCAGGCGGTTGGCGGTTCTCGCTAGCCGCGAAGATCCAGGGCGAACCGGAGACGGTGAAGGCCGAGATCGAGCTGAGGGCCGAACCATGAGCGGCGCGTTGCGGTTTCTGATGACTGCGCTTGTGGCCGGTGGTGCCGCTTGGGGCGGGCTGGCGGCTGGAGAACGGGGAGTGACCCTGGCGAGCCTCCGCGATGCGGCGGTGGCGCAGGTTTCGGCCCTGACCGGGCGCGGGGCCGCCGCCATGCCGGCGGCAGAGCCGACAGGCCCGGTGATCTACTGGCGCCATCCCGACGGGTTGCCGGAATGGTCGGCGACCGAGCGGCAGACGTCGGACGGGCGGGCCTTCCTGCCGGTGCGGGCCAGCGAGGATCTTTCGCTTGACCCGGACGCGGCAACTGCCGCACCAGAGGCCGGGGAGCGCAGCATCCTTTATTACCGCAACCCGATGGGCCTGCCCGACACCTCGCCGGTGCCGAAGAAGGACTCGATGGGGATGGATTACATCCCGGTCTATGCGGGCGAGGACAGCGATGACGGGTCGGTCACCGTGAGCCCCGGCAAGCTGCAGCGCACCGGGGTGCGAACGGCCGAGGCCGTGCTGGCCCCGCTGGCCGCAACCTTGCGCGCGCCCGGGATCGTGGTGCTGGACGAGCGCCGGGTCAGCGTCATCTCGCTGCGGGCAGACGCTTTCATCGAGACCGTGGCCGATGTGACCACCGGCAGCACGATTGCAGAAGGCGCGCCGCTGGTCACGCTCTATTCGCCCGAGATCGCCCAGGCCATTGCCCAGTTCGTGACCGATCTGCGGGCCGAAGGACGACCGATCGACGGAGCGCGCCAGCGGCTTGAGAATCTTGGCGTGCCGGATGAAGTAATCGACCGGATCGCGGCCGAGGGCCGGGCCAGCGTCAGCATCCCGATCATGGCGCCGCGCGGCGGCGTGGTTCTGGAACGGATGGCGGTCGAAGGGATGATGTCAGAGGCGGGCGAGACGCTGTTCCGGATCGCCGATACATCGACGGTCTGGGTGATCGCCGAAGTGCCGGAAGCGGCGCTGACGGATATCGTTCCGGGCACCGAGGTGCGCATCAGCTTCCGCGGGCTTGCCGGTGACCCGATGACCGGCCGGATCGACACGATCTATCCCGAAGTCGACATGATGACCCGCACTGGCAAGCTGCGGATCGCGCTGCCGAACCCGGATGGCCGTCTGCTCGCGAACATGTTCGCCGATGTCGAGATCATGCTGGCTGGCGCGCCGGTCGTGCAGGTGCCGGAAGGGGCGGTGATCGACACGGGTGATCGGCAGGTGGTGATCCTCGATCTGGGCGAAGGGCGGTTCCGGCCCGAACCGGTGACGTTGGGTCGCCGGGGGGACGGCATGATCGAGATCGTCAGCGGCGTGGCGGCGGGTGACCGGGTCGTCAGCGCCGCAACCTTCCTGATCGACGCCGAAAGCAACCTGAACGCGGCGCTGGCTGCCCTTGCTGCACCGGAGGCCGACCAATGATTGCCAACATCATCGCATGGTCGGCCCGCAACGTGGCACTCGTTCTCTTCGCCACCGTCTTCACCGTGGCAGCAGGCCTCTGGTCGCTGCGCACGCTGCCGATCGATGCCATCCCCGACCTGTCGGACGTGCAGGTGATCGTGCTGACGGAATACCCGGGACAGGCGCCGCAGGTGGTCGAGGATCAGGTGACCTATCCCCTGACCTCGGCCATGCTGACAGTGCCGCAATCACGCGTGGTGCGGGGGTTTTCGTTCTTCGGCATTTCCTTCGTCTACATCATCTTCGAAGATGGCGTTGACCCTTACTGGGCGCGCTCGCGCGTGCTGGAATACCTCAACGCCGCCGCCGCACGCCTGCCGGATGGGGTGACGCCCGCCCTTGGCCCCGACGCAACGGGTGTGGGCTGGGTCTATCAATACGCCCTGAAAGGCGAAAACCTGAGCCTCGCGGAACTGCGGTCCCTGCAGGACTGGGTGATGCGCTTTGGCATCAGCCGAGCCGATGGTGTGTCGGAGGTCGCCAGCGTCGGCGGATTCGTCAAGCAATATTCGATCACGGTCGATCCGGTGCGGATGCGGGCACTTGGCATCACGCTGTCCGAGATCGGCGAAGCCGTGGCCGCCAGCAACATGGACACTGGCGGCCGTACGGTCGAACTTTCCGAATTCGAGTTCATGGTGCGCGGGCGGGGATATCTTGACGGCGTGGCCGATCTGGAAATGGTGCCGATCCGCGCGCAAGGGGGCGTGCCGGTCCTTCTGCGCGACGTGGCGCGGGTGGAGATCGTGCCCGACGAACGCCGGGGCATCGCGGAACTCGACGGCGAGGGAGAGGTGGCCAGCGGCATCGTGCTGCAGCGGGTCGGCGCCAATGCACTCGACGTGATCGACAATGCCAAGGCCGAGATCGACACCATCGCGCAAAGCCTGCCCGTGGGGGTGGAAATCGTCACCGTCTACGACCGGTCCGACCTGATTCTGTCGGCGATTGAAACCCTGCGAACGACCCTGCTGGAAGAAAGCCTGGTCGTGGCGGCCGTGACCTTTCTGTTCCTGCTGCATGTCCGGTCCTCGCTCGTCGCGATCATCATGCTGCCCGTGGGCCTCCTCATGGCTTTCACCGCCATGCGCGCGCTTGGGATTGGCGCCAACATCATGAGCCTCGGGGGCATCGCTATCGCCATTGGTGCCATGATCGACGCCGCCATCGTGATGATCGAGAACGCCCACAAGCACCTGGAGCGGGCCGAACCCGGCAAGCCACGGGTGGAAGTGCTGATCGAAGCGGCGTCCGAGGTCGGCCCGGCCTTGTTCTTCAGCCTCCTGATCATCACCGTCTCCTTCCTGCCGATCTTCGCGCTGGAGGGGCAGGAAGGACGGCTCTTCGGCCCGCTGGCGGCGACCAAGACCTTTGCCATGGCGGCGGCGGCCTTGCTGTCGGTGACGCTGGTGCCGGCGCTGATGGTGATCTTCGTGCGCGGGCGGATCGTGGCGGAACACCGCAACCCGGTGAACCGTGTCCTGATCGCGCTCTACCGCCCGATCATCCAATGGGTGCTTCAGGCGCGGGTCTTCACTATCCTCTTGGCTCTGGTTGCGCTCGTCGCCACCATCTGGCCTGCGCGGCAATTGGGGTCCGAGTTCATGCCTGCACTGGACGAGGGCACGATGATGTATATGCCCACCACGCTGCCGGGCCTGTCGGTCACCAAGGCGGCGGAACTGATGCAGATGCAGGACCGCATCATCAGATCATTCCCCGAAGTAGAAACTGTGTTCGGCAAGGCGGGTCGCGCGCTGACAGCAACCGACCCTGCCCCCACGGAGATGTTCGAGACGATCATTCAGTTGCGTCCACGGGACGAGTGGCGCCCCGGCGTGACGATGGATTCGTTGCGCGCCGAGATGGACGCGGCCCTGCAGTTCCCCGGCGTCTCCAACGCCTGGACTCAGCCGATCCGCGCCCGCATCGACATGCTCGCGACCGGCATCCGCACGCCGGTGGGGGTGAAGGTCTTCGGCACGGACCTGACCGAGATGGAACGTATCGCCCGCGAGGTCGAGGCGGTGCTGCGCGCCGTTCCCGGCACCACCAGCGCCTATGCCGAGCGGGTGATCGGCGGCTATTACCTCGACATCGTCCCCGACCGGGAACGGCTGGCGCGCTATGGCCTGTCGATCAAGGACGTGCAGGAGGTGATCGCCATGGCGCTTGGGGCCGAGGCGATCACCCAGACGGTCGAGGGCCGCGAGCGCTACAATGTCGCCCTGCGCTATCCGGCGGCCCTGCGGCAGGACCCCGAGGCCATCGCGCAAGAGGTGCAGGTCGCGCTCCCGGGTGGTGGAACGGTGCCCCTAGGCGAGGTGGCGAGCGTGGAGCGCACGCGGGGCGCAACCTCGATCCGCACCGAGAACGGCCAACTCGCCGTCTACATCTTTGTCGACATCGCAGGGCGCGACCTTGGCGGGTATGTTGCCGAGGCGCAGGCGGCGGTGGCGGGCGAGGTCACCCTGCCGCCCGGCTATTCCCTGGGCTGGAGCGGGCAGTTCGAATATCTCGAACGGGCCAAGGAGCGGCTGGCCATCGTGGTTCCGCTGACGCTGGCGGTGATCTTCCTGCTTCTGTTCCTGAACTTCCGCCGCCTCACCGAAACCCTGATCGTCATGCTGTCCCTGCCCTTCGCCCTGGTGGGCGGGGTCTGGCTGATGTGGTGGATGGGCTTCAACCTCTCGGTTGCGGTTGCGGTCGGCTTCATCGCGCTGGCCGGGGTGGCCGCGGAAACCGGGGTGATCATGCTGATCTATCTCGACCACGCGCTGGCCGAACGCCGGGCCGAGGTCGACCGCGCGGGCCGCAGTTTCACCCGAGCCGACCTCGACGCCGCGATCATGGTCGGCGCGGTCGAACGGGTGCGGCCCAAGATGATGACCGTTGTGGCCATCATGGCAGGCCTGATGCCGATCCTCTGGGCCAATGGCACCGGGTCCGAGGTGATGAGCCGCATCGCCGTGCCGATGATCGGAGGGATGGTATCGTCCACCATCCTGACACTGGCCGTCATCCCGGCGGTCTATGCGCTGATCAAGGGACGGGGGCTGGCGAAGGCGGAAACCAAGGCGACGGAGGGCATTTTTCGTTCTGCCGGGTAGACAACCCTAAGCTCAATTTTGCTCGAGGAACCTTGGCTAAAGGAAAAGACCAGATGAGTGCAAGTTGCAGTTTATGGGTCAGGCCGGCGACAATACGGTAGCTCGCCAGCGAGCGCTGCCAGTAAGGGAACGTAGAGGAAGGTCAAGACCGGGCATCCAAACTGTGGAAAGGCGTCGAGGACCCAAGTACCACAGGAGCTAGATTGCGCGGAAGGTGGCAGCTTGATCCGAGATGTCGCCGCGCTAGAGCGCTACCGCAACTGGCGCGCTACTTCACAAGTTAGTACTGTAAAGTAAAACTTGGCAATTCCCCGCTTTTCTTGGCATCTCGCGCGGAAGTCTGTCGGTATTGTCGCCCCGGAACAATCAAAGGGGCAGAACCCATGAAGGTCCTGGTGCCTGTCAAACGGGTGATCGACTACAACGTGAAGGTGCGCGTCAAGGCGGACGGATCGGGCGTTGATCTGGCCAATGTGAAGATGTCGATGAACCCCTTCGACGAGATTGCTGTCGAAGAGGCGATCCGCCTGAAAGAAAAAGGCGTAGCGACCGAAGTCGTCGTGGTTTCCATCGGCGTGAAGCAGGCGCAAGAGACGTTGCGAACGGCGCTGGCGATGGGTGCCGACCGTGCCATCCTGATCGAAGCTGCGGCGGATGCGCACACAGATATCGAACCCCTCGCCGTGGCCAAGCTGCTGGTGGGCGTGGTCACGGAAGAAGGCCCGGGCCTCGTCCTCTGCGGCAAGCAGGCCATCGACAATGACATGAACGCCACGGGCCAGATGCTCTCGGCCCTGCTCGGCTGGTCGCAGGCCTCCTTTGCCTCGGAAGTCGCCATCGAGGGCGACACCGCGAAGGTGACGCGCGAGGTTGACGGCGGGCTTCAGACCATCTCGGTCAAGATGCCGACCATCATCAGCGTGGACCTGCGCCTGAACGAGCCGCGCTACGCGAGCTTGCCGAACATCATGAAGGCCAAGACCAAGCCGCTGGCGACCAAGACCCCCGCCGATTACGGCGTGGACGTCAGCCCCCGCCTGTCGGTCGTGAAGACGGTCGAACCGGCAGGCCGCAAGGCGGGCGTGAAGGTCGGCTCGGTGGACGAGCTGATCGCGAAACTGAAAGACGAAGTGGGAGTGATCTGAGATGGCCGTTCTTCTGCTTGCCGATGTGAATGACGGGCAACTGGCGACCGATGCGGTGGCCAAGGCGCTGAGCGCGGTGAAGGCTCTGGGCGAGGTCCATGTGCTGGTCGCCGGCACCTCTGCCGCCGCCGCAGCCGAGGCTGCGAAGCTCGACGGTGCGGCCAAGGTGCTGCATGCCGATGACGCCGCCTTCGATCACGGGATGGCCGAACCCATCGCCGCGCTGGTCGTCGGTCTGGCAGGTGGCTACAGCCACATCGCCGCCGCCGCGACCGCGTTCTCCAAGAACGTGCTGCCCCGCGTCGCCGCGCTCTTGGATGTGATGGTGATCTCGGACGTGACCGCCGTGGTCGATGCCGACACCTTCGAGCGCCCGATCTATGCGGGCAATGCCGTGCAGACCGTGAAGTCGTCGGATGCCAAGAAGGTGCTGACCGTCCGCACCGCCTCCTTCGCCGCGGCTGGCAGCACGGGGTCGGCTTCGGTCGAGAAGGTCGCCGCCGCCGCTGACGGGTCACTGTCCAAGTGGGTCGAGGACAAGGTGGTCGCTTCCGACCGCCCCGAACTGACGAGCGCAGGCATCGTCGTCTCGGGTGGTCGTGGTGTGGGTTCCCTAGAGAACTTCGCCATGATCGAAAAGCTGGCCGACAAGCTGGGTGCCGCCGTCGGCGCATCCCGCGCGGCGGTCGATTCGGGCTACGCGCCGAACGACTGGCAGGTCGGCCAGACCGGCAAGGTCGTGGCCCCCACGCTTTACGTAGCCGTCGGCATCTCGGGCGCGATTCAGCACCTTGCGGGGATGAAGGACTCGAAAGTCATCGTCGCGATCAACAAGGACGAAGAGGCCCCGATCTTCCAGGTCGCGGATTACGGGCTGGTCGCGGATCTCTTCACGGCTGTCCCAGAGCTAGAAGCGAAGATCTGAGCAGCCATCACGGCACCGTTTTCGAAACCGGCGCATGCCGCGCCTCAAGAAATGAGTAGCGACATGGCAGAGATACTCAAGAATTTCATTCGCGGTCAGTGGGTTGCAGCAGATGATGCCGCCGAAGACCGCAATCCGGCCAATCCCGACGACCTGATCGGCGTCTATGCCCGTGGCGGCAAGGCCGATGTAGAGGCTGCGGTTGCCGCCGCATCGGCGGCGGCACGGGGGTGGGCGGCAGCCTCCCCGCAGCTGCGGTCGGATGTGCTCCGACGGGCTGGCGATCTCCTTCTGGCGCGCAACGACGAGCTTGGGCGCGTACTGGCGCGGGAGGAAGGCAAGACCCTGGGCGAGGCAAAGGGCGAGGCGCTGCGTGCGGCGCAACTTTTCCACTTCTATGCGGGCGAGGCGGTACGCAATCCGGGCGAAAAGCTGAACTCGATCCGCGATGGGGTCGAGGTGGATGTGATGCGCGAACCCTTGGGGGTCGTGGGTCTGATTACGCCGTGGAATTTTCCGATCGCCATTCCGGCGTGGAAGGCAGCCCCGGCGTTGGCGGCGGGCAATTGCGTGGTGATGAAACCTGCCGACCTGACGCCCGCCTGTGCGCATATTCTGGCCGAAGTGCTGGAGGCGGCGGGTTGTCCGGCGGGGGTGTTCAATCTGGTCATGGGGCGCGGGTCCGAGATCGGGGCAGCCTTGGTGCAGCACCCGGATGTGGCGGCGATTTCCTTCACTGGGTCCGAACGCGTCGGGCGGGGGATCGCGGCGGGTTGTGCGGCGGGGATGAAGAAAGTCCAACTGGAGATGGGCGGCAAGAACCCGATGGTGGTCATGGCCGATGCCGATCTGGACCTTGCGGTGAATGCCTGCCTGAACGGGGCGTTCTTTTCGACTGGGCAGCGCTGCACCGCGTCCTCGCGGCTGATCGTTGAAGACCGGGTCCACGATGAATTCGTCGCCCGACTGAGTGCCGCGATGGGCGCGCTGCCGGTAGGTGACCCGCTGGAGGCGGCAACGCAGATGGGCCCCGTGGTTTCGGAAGGCCAGCTTGCCGGCAACCTTGACTATGTCCGCCTTGCTGCTGAGGAAGGCTGCGAGGTGATTGGCGGCCAGCGGCTGAACCGGCCTGGCAGTTTTCAATCCCCCGCGTTGTTTGTTGGGGCCACCAACCAGATGCGGGTCAGCCGTGAAGAGATCTTTGGCCCCTGTGCCAGTGTCATCAAGGTTGCCGATTTCGACGAAGCGCTGGCCGTGGCCAATGACACGCCATTTGGTCTGTCCTCCGGTATCTGCACGGGATCCCTGAAACATGCGACGGCGTTCCGGCGTGGGTCCAAGGCGGGCATGGTAATGGTGAACCTGCCCACGGCGGGGGTGGACTACCATGTGCCTTTCGGGGGGCGCGGGGCGTCCAGCCTTGGCGGGCGGGAACAGGGGCGGATGGCGATGGATTTCTACACCTCGGTCAAGACCGCCTACGTCTTTGCAGGATGACCGGCATGTTGGAGGCAACGCTTCGCCAGATCCTTGGGCCTAAGGGTTGGGTCGCCAGTGCTGACGCCCGCCCCTGGTCGCGCGATTGGCTCGACCGCTATGGCGCGCCGCCCTTGGGTGTAGCGCGGCCCGCCTCGACCGAAGAGGTTTCCCGAGTGGTAGCCGCCTGTCACGCGGCGGGCGTCGCAATTGTGCCACAGGGCGGCAACACCGGGTTGTGCGGGGCGGCGGTGGCGGGACATGAGGGGGCGGTGATCCTGTCGCTGGCCCGGATGGCATCGATGGATGCCCCCGATCTGGCCAGCGGGACGATCACGGTGCAGGCGGGGGCCGTGCTGGCATCGTTGCACACGGCGCTTGAGGGATCGGGGCTGATGTTTCCACTGCATCTGGGGGCCGAAGGCAGCGCGCAGATCGGCGGGTTGATCGGCACCAATGCAGGGGGCAGCCATGCCTTTCGCTTTGGCATGATGTCCGATCTTGTGCAGGGGCTGGAGGTGGTCCTGTCTGATGGCACAATCTGGAACGGTCTCCGCGCGGTACAGAAAGACAACGCCGGATATGCGCTGCGGAAGCTCTTTTGTGGGGCGGAAGGCACGCTTGGCGTGGTCACACGTGCGGTTCTGCGCCTGTCGCCTCAACCGAGCCATCGGCAGACCGCGCTTCTGGCGCTGCCCGATGGCGGGGCTTTGGTGACTTTTGGTCGCCGCTTGCGGTCTGATGCCGGCGAGTTCCTGACCGGTCTGGAGTTCTTTCCCGACCTAGGATTGTCCTTGGCGCTGCGCCATGTGCCGGGGCTGGTCTTTCCGCTGGAAAGCCGGTCGGAATGGTATCTGCTGGTCGAGGTGGCAAGTACCTCGGCCCGTGTGCCGCTGGATGACATCCTGCAGGATGTTCTGGAATGGGGAATGGCCGAGGGTCTGGTGACAGACGGCGCGCTTGCGGCATCGGAATCGCAACGCGCCGCCTTCTGGCGTCTGCGCGAAGAACAGCCCGAGGGGCAGCGGCTGGAAGGCCCGCAGTTGAAGCACGACATTTCCGTTCCACCCGGGCGCATTGCCGAATTTGTGGCCGAAGGGGCGAATATCTGCGAGGGGCTGCTGCCGGGAACGCGGATCAACCCCTTTGGTCACTTGGGCGACGGCAACATCCACTACAACTTGACCCCACCTCAGGGGCAGGCAGATTTCGGTGGCCTGGGTCCCGATTTCGGACTGTCGCTCGCGCGGCTGGCCGATGGCATGGGGGGCAGCTTTGCCGCCGAACACGGGCTCGGACGATCCAAGGTCGCCTTAGCCGATACGCTGCGCGACCCCGTCGAGCGCGATCTGATGAAACGGATCAAATGCGCCATAGACGACAATGGCATCCTTAATCCTGGTGTGATCATCGCCAAGGACTGACAAGAATTACTTGTCAATTGCCCGCAATTCTTGATTTCGGCAGCGTCCGAAAGGGGGCAGGATGACCGGGAAATCAGCATTGGGAAGAACGTGATGCGAAACGGCGGTCAGCTTTTGGTCGAAAGCCTTGTGGCACTTGGCGCAAGCAAAGGGTTCGGGGTTCCGGGCGAAAGCTATCTGGCGGTGCTGGACGCGTTGCACGATACGAAAGGCCAACTGGACTTCGTGCTCTGCCGGAACGAAGGCGGGGCGGCCTTCATGGCCGCCGCCTATGGCAAGCTGACGGGCCAGCCGGGGCTTTGTTTTGTCACGCGCGGGCCGGGAGTGACCAACGCCTCGATCGGCATCCACACCGCGATGCAGGACTCTGCACCGATGATCATCTTCGTGGGCCAAGTCGGCACCGACATGAAAGGCCGCGAGGCGTTTCAGGAGATCGACTACCGCGCGGTGTTCGGCACGATGGCGAAATGGGCCGTCGAGATCGACGACGTGGCGCGCATCCCCGAAATCCTCGGTCGCGCCTGGGTAACCACCACAACCGGCCGCCCCGGACCTGTGGTCATTGCCCTGCCTGAAGACATGCTGACCAGCCTGACAGATGCCGCCCCCCTGATCGGGCCCGCCCAGATTGCCGAGGCGGCGGCAGAGCCAGAGGCGATGGACGCGGCGCTTGGGCTTCTGGGCAAGGCATCCCGCCCACTGATCCTGATGGGTGGCTGCAACTGGACCGACGCCGGCAAGGCGGCACTTCAAGCCTTTGCCGAAGCTTCGGATATCCCTGTGATCGCCGCCTTCCGCTATCAGGATCAGTTCGACAACCACTCACCCGTCTATGCGGGCGAGGCTGGCGTGGGCATGCCCGCGAACGTGAGACGCCTGATCTGCGAGGCGGACGTGATCCTGGCCATCAACGTCCGCTTTGGCGAGATGACAACCGACGGCTACACGCTGTTGTCCGTTCCGGTCCCCGCTCAGACGCTGATCCATGTGCATGGGTCAGATCGCGAGATCGGCAAGATCTATCAACCTGCGCTTGGGATTCAGGCCGGGCCGAACGCCTTTGCAGCGGCCCTGCGCCCGGTCACCGGCGGATGGACGGCCTGGCGCGCGAAAGGGCGGGCCGAGTGGGAGGCGGGCTTTGAACTTAGCCCGCAGCCTTCGCCGGTGGACATGGGGTTGGCCACGGCGCATCTGCGGGAGATTCTGCCCGAAGATGTGATCCTGACCAACGGGGCGGGCAACTTCACCGTCTGGCCGAACAAGTTCTTCAAGTTTGGCCGCAAGGCGCGGCTTCTCGCGCCGCAATCGGGGGCGATGGGCTATGGCGTGCCGGCTGCAGTGGCCGCCAAGGTGGCCCATCCTGATCGCACGGTCGTCTGTTTTGCCGGGGATGGCGATTTCCAAATGAACTGCCAGGAACTTGGCACCGCGATGCAGGCGGGGGCGCAGCCCATCGTCCTGATCCTGAACAACGGCATCTATGGCACGATCCGGGCGCATCAGGAACGCCACTACCCGGCACGGGTCTCTGGCACTACGCTGGAAAACCCCGATTTCGTGATGCTGGCCAAATCCTACGGCTTTCACGCCGAACGGGTGGAGCGGACCGAGGATTTCCCCGCCGCCTTTGCCCGTGCCCTGGCCTCGCGCACAGGTGCGGTGCTGGACCTGAACATCAGCCCCGAGGCGCTGACCCCGCGCCAGACGCTTTCGCAGATGCGGGAAGCGGCGATTGCGGCAAAGGACAAGAAATGACCTCTCAGATCCGACTTGGTGCCGACATCGGGGGCACCTTCACCGACATCGCGCTGGAAACGCCAAGGGGCATGCATTCCACCAAGGTGCTGACGAACTATGTAGCGCCCGAGCAGGCCATCCTTGACGGGATCGACATCGTGCTGGCCGAGGCCGGGCTTGGATATGACGATCTGGAGATCGTGATCCACGGCACCACGCTGGCCACCAATGCCCTGATCGAGCGGCGCGGCGCACGGACGGCCTTCGTGACGACGGACGGCTTCCGCGATGTGATCGAGATGCGGACCGAAAGCCGGTTCGACCAGTATGACCTGAACATGCAGCTTCCAACGCCGCTGGTCCCGCGCGAAGATCGCTTTACCGTGGCGGGCCGGATTGGCGCGCAGGGGCAGGAACTGGCGCCCCTGGACGAGGTGACGCTTGAGACGCTGGCCAACCGGATCGCATCAGGCGGATTCGGCTCTGTCGCCATTGGCTTCATCCATTCCTACATGAACCCCGCTCATGAGGAACGCGCTCGGGCGATCATTGCGGCCAAGACGGGACTGCCGATCTCGATCTCGTCCGAAGTCTCGCCGCAGATGCGCGAGTTCGAACGCTTCAACACCGTGTGTGCCAATGCCTATGTGCGCCCGCAGATGGCCGATTACTTGGGCCGGTTGCAGGTGCGGTTGAAGGAAAAGGGGGCGGGCTGCCCGGTCTTCATGATCCATTCGGGCGGCGGCCTGATTTCTGTGGAAACGGCTGCCGAGTTCCCTGTGCGATTGGTCGAAAGCGGCCCGGCAGGCGGCGCGATCTTTGCCGCCGACGTGGCAGAGCGCTTCGGCCTGGAGAAGGTTGTCAGCTACGACATGGGCGGCACCACGGCAAAGATCTGCCTGATCGAGGATTTCGCCCCCAAGACCGCCCGGACCTTTGAGGTTGCGCGCTCCACCCGCTTTGCCAAGGGCTCGGGCATGCCGATCTCGATCCCCGTCATCGAGATGATCGAGATCGGCGCGGGCGGCGGATCGATCGCTTGGGTGGATGCCATGGGTCGTATTCAGACAGGACCTGAATCGGCGGCCTCGGAACCCGGCCCGGCCTGCTATCAGCGCGGCGGTCTGCGTCCGGCGATCACGGATGCCGATCTGGTGCTGGGCAAGATCGACCCCGACAATTTCGCGGGTGGCGCGATCAAATTGTCGGCCGCCGCGTCTGAAGCCGCGATCCTGCGCGATGTGGGGGATCGGCTGAAACTGGCTGCCACCCCCGCCGCCTTTGGCATCTGCGAGGTGGTGGACGAGAACATGGCCAATGCCGCGCGCGTCCATGCGGTGGAAAACGGCAAGAACATCTCGGACAACATCATGGTGGCCTTTGGCGGTGCGGCACCTTTGCACGCCGCGCGACTCTGCGAAAAGCTGGGCATCGACCAATGCCTGATCCCGGCGGGGGCTGGCGTTGGATCGGCTATTGGTTTCCTCAAGGCTCCCTTCGGGTATGAGGCGCTGGCCTCCAAGGTCACGCGGCTTTCGGACTTTGTAGCGGATGACGTGAATACCCTGCTGGACGGTCTGAAAGCCACGGCCGAGGGATTTGTGCGCGCGGGCACCGATGGGGCCATCCAGCGCGCGATCACCGCTTACATGCGTTATGTCGGCCAGGGATGGGAAATTCCGGTGGCGCTGCCGGACCGCCCCTTTACTGCAGCGGACGTGGATCTTCTGCGCCAGGATTTCCACGCCAATTACGCCCGCTTCTTTGGCCGCGCCATCGTCGGGCTGGATGGATTGGAGATCGAAATCGTGACCTTCTCGGTCAAGGCGCAGGACAGCCGTCCGGCACCGATGCGTCACGCGCTGACCTTGGGCCGGACGGACGTTGGCGCTTCCATGTCCCGTCCGGTTTTCGATCCGGCGAGGGGGGAAGCTCTGCCCACCGCCATCGTCGAACGCGGGAGCCTTGCGCCCGGCGCCCGGCTTTCCGGTCCTGCCGTGGTGGTGGAACGCGAAACCTCGACCGTCGTCACCTCGCCTTTCGATGTGGTGATGCAAGACGATGGCAGTCTTCTTCTGGTCCGCAAAGGGGTTCAGGCATGACCGATGCTACCTTCGAAATTCGCATGCAGGTCATGTGGAACCGCCTGATCTCGGTCGTCGAGGAACAGGCGATGACGCTGTTGCGCACGGCATTTTCAACCTCTGTGCGCGAGGCGGGCGATCTGTCGGCGGGGGTGTTTGATCCGGCTGGCCGGATGCTGGCGCAGGCGGTGACCGGCACGCCCGGTCACGTCAACACGATGGCCGAGGCAGTCCTGCACTTCATCGCGGAAATCGGCCGCGACAACATGTTCCCCGGCGATACCTATGTGACCAACGATCCCTGGAAGGGTACCGGGCACCTGCACGACATCACCATGGTCTCGCCCAGCTTCAAGGGCGATGTGCTGGTCGGTTTTTTCGCTTGCACAGCGCATGTGGTCGATGTGGGTGGGCGTGGCTTTGGGGCAGATGGCAAGACGGTCTACGAGGAAGGCATCCAGATCCCGATCATGAAGTTCGCCGAACGTGGCCGGGTGAACGCCGATCTGATCCGCATCCTGCGCGCCAATGTGCGCGAGGCCAACCAGGTGGTGGGGGACTTCTATTCGCTGGCTGCCTGCAACGACGTCGGCCACCAGCGTCTGATCCAGATGATGGATGAGATCGGGCTCACAACATTGGATGCTTTGGGAGAGTTCATCTTCTCGCGCACCCATGCGGCCACGCTGGACCGGATCGCCGCTTTGCCAAAGGGCACCTGGGCCAACGAACTTCTGACCGACGGCTATGACAGCCCGGTCAAGCTGGCCTGTGAGGTTTCCATTGCCGAAGGGTCGGTCAATGTCGATTTCACGGGCACGGATGGGATGAGCAAGCATGGCATCAACGTGCCGATCATCTACACCAAGGCCTATGCCTGCTATGCGCTGAAATGCGTGGTGGCGCCGGATATTCCCAACAACTGGGCCTCGCTTGAGGCTTTCACCATTTCCTCACCCACCAACATCCTGAACGCAGAACGCCCCGCTCCCGTGTCGGTGCGCCATGTGATCGGGCATTTGGTGCCTGATCTCGTGCTGGGAGCGCTGGCCCGCGCGCTGCCCGGGCAGGTTCTGGCGGAAGGAGCCGCCGCCTTGTGGAACATTCACATGTCTGTGCGTCCTGTAGCAGGGGCGCAGGGACGGCGGGCCGAGATCCTGATGTTCAACTCGGGCGGCATGGGCGCGCGTCCGGGGTCGGACGGGTTGTCGTCAACCGCTTTCCCCTCAGGCGTGATGACCATGCCGATCGAGGCGACGGAACAGACAGGCCCGGTCGTCGTCTGGCGCAAGGAGTTGAGGCCGGATTCCGGCGGCGACGGCCAGTATCGCGGCGGGTTGGGCCAGGTGATCGAGATCGAACCGCTGCCGGGGCATGAGTTCGATTTCTCGGCCATGTTCGACCGAATCGACCATCCAGCCAAGGGCCGTGATGGCGGTATGTCCGGGGCTGCGGGCAAGGCCGCGCTGGACGATGGCACGGCGCTGAAGCCCAAGGGCTGGCAACATGTGCCCGAGGGTCGGCGGCTGGTGCTGCATCTGCCGGGCGGGGGTGGGTTCGGTGATCCCGCACTGCGCGATCCCGCTGAACGGGCGAAAGATCTGGCCAAGGGCTATGTGACGGAGACGGCGAAATGAGTTATGTCGCAACCCGCCTCGCGGCGGTGAAACCTTCAGCTTCGATGGCGGCCAGCATGGCGGCAAAAGCCCTGCGTGCCACCGGCGTCGATGCGGTCGACCTTGGCCTGGGAGAGCCGGATTTCCCGACGCCCGCCCATGTGGCCGAAGCCGCGCAGAAGGCGGCCCTTGCGGGCGAGACGCTCTATACCCCGGCAGCGGGAACGCTGGCCCTTCGAAAGGCGGTGGCCGAGAAGTTCCGCCGCGAGAATGGCCTCGACTATGGCCCCGATGACATCGTGGTCGCCAATGGGGCCAAGCAGATCATTTTCAACGCGCTGATGGCGACGCTGAATGATGGGGATGAGGCGATCCTGCCCGCGCCCTACTTCGTCAGCTACCCCGAGATGGTGAAGCTTCTGGGAGGGGTGCCGGTCACGCCCGTCTGCGGGGCTGAGTCCGGCTTTCGCCTGACGCCCGCAATGCTGGAAGCCGCCATCACCCCGCGCACCAAATGGCTGTTTCTGAACATGCCGGGCAATCCATCCGGCGCGGTTTATTCGCTGGCGGAATTGCGCGACTTGGGCGCGGTGCTGGCGCGGCATCCGCAAGTTCTGATCCTGTCGGATGAAATCTATGAGCACATCATTTTTGACAGGCGGGAATTCGTCAGCTTCGGTAAAGCCTGCCCTGAATTGCGGGACCGGACGCTGATCGTGAACGGCGTGGCAAAGGCCTATGCGATGACTGGCTGGCGCGTTGGCTACGCCGCCGGTCCCGCGCCACTGCTTAAAGCGATGAACACGGTGCAAAGCCAGTCGGTGACCTCGGTTGCAGCGCCCATGCAGGCCGCGGCTCTGGCGGCGCTGACCGGCCCGCAGGACTGTATCGCCAACTTCCGTGAAGCGTTCGAACGCCGCCGCGATCTGGTAGTTGCCGGTGTGGCGGCCATTCCGGGTCTGAGCCTGTCTCCCCCCGAAGGCGCCTTCTATGCCTATATCGATTGCGCGGGTCTGATCGGACGGGTCACGCCCAAAGGTGACGTGCTGGCCGACGATACAGCGGTGGTCGCCTACCTGTTGAACGAAGGCCATGTCGGAGCCGTCCCCGGCGCCGCCTACGGCCTGTCGCCATTCTTCCGCATCTCGACCGCCACCTCGGACGCCACCCTGACCGAGGCAATGTCTCGCATCGGACGCGCCGTGGCTGCCCTCTCACCCGCAAAGGCTGCATGATGACCAAGCCCCGTTTCAACCGCATCCTTCTGACCGGGGCCGCAGGGCGGCTTGGCACCCATCTTCGGCGCGGCCTGGCCCCGCTGTGCACGCATCTGCGCGTGGCCGATATGGCCGAGATCAAGGACATTCAGCCAAACGAAGAAGCCCTGCAATTCGATCTGGCCGATATGGAGGCGACGATCCGCGCCACCGAGGGCGTCGATGCCATCGTCCATTTTGGCGGTGTGCCGCTGGAGCGGTCCTGGGACAGCATCCTAAACGGCAACATCCGCGGCAGCTATCACATCTACGAAGGCGCGCGAAAGAACGGGGTCGCCCGGGTGGTCTATTCCAGCTCGGTTCATGCGATCGGATATCATCAGATCGAGGATCAGATCGACGCGAATGCCCCGCACCGGCCCGATGGGCTCTACGGTCTGTCGAAATGCTTTGTTGAAGACCTTGGCCGGCTTTACTGGGACAAGTTCGGGATCGAGACGGTGGCCTTGCGCATCTTCTCCAGCTTTCCGGAATTTACTGACCGCCGGATGCTGTGGTCTATGCTGACCTTCGACGATTGCATCCGTCTGGTTGAAGCCAGCCTGACCGCACCTCGCGCGGCCTTTTCCATCGTCTATGGCACCTCTGCAAACCGGCACCGCATGGTCGACAACCGTCTGGCCGCGCATATCGGTTACGTCCCGCAGGACAGCACTGAAGCGTTCCGCGCCGAGGTGGAGGCGCGTCTTTCTCCCCCTGATCCACATGCCCCTGCCGTCAAACACCTGGGCGGTTGGTTCGTCGACCTGGGTCACCCTGATGATGAGGCCGCGAAATGAAGCAATCCTATGATGTCGTGATCGTGGGCGGGGCCGTCATCGGCTCGGCCGTGGCCTATTTCTTGACCGCGAACCCTGACTTCAAAGGTTCGGTCCTGGTGGTGGAACGCGACCCGACCTATTCGAAAGCGGCAACCTCGCTGTCGTCCTCGTCGATCCGGACGCAGTTTTCCAACCCGATCAATGTGAAGATCAGTCAATATGGCAGCGCCTTCATCAATGGCTTTGGTGATGCCATGCAGGTGGCTGGCGAAGCAAGGCCTGACCTGAACTTCCATCAGGGCGGCTACCTGTTTTTGGCAGCGACGGAAGATCAGGAACAGACCCTGCGCGAGAACCACGAGGTGCAGCGCGCCTGTGGAGCAGATGTGGTGCTGTGGACACAGGAAGAATTGGCGCGCGCTTTCCCGCATCTGCGGGTGGATGACATCCGGCTTGCGTCATACGGCCAGTCTGGCGAGGGGTGGTTTTCCAACACAGGGCTGATGAACGGGTTCAAGGCCAAGGCTCGGGCACAGGGGGCCGAATACGTGACGGATGAAGTCGTGGCCATTGGCCGCGATGGGGCACGCGTGACCTCGGTCACATTGAAGTCGGGCGCTGTGGTGCAGGCTGGAACTGTGGTCAACGCCTCCGGCCCGCGCGCGGCCCTGACGGCACGGATGGCCGGCCTTGATGTTCCGGTAGAACCGCGCAAGCGCACCTTGTTCGTCTTCGATTGCGCCAAGACCCCCGAAGGCAGCGCAACCGTCAATCAGGGGCGCCTACCCCTGATGATCGATCCTTCCGGCGTATTCTGTCGCCCGGAGGGGCGGTTCTTCCTGTCGGGCGCCCCGCCGGTCGAAGACCCGGCCGTGGACTGGGACGATTTCGAACCGCGTTACCAGGAGTTCGAGGAGATCATCTGGCCCGCTCTTGCCGAACGCTCGCCCGGGTTCGAGGCGATCAAGGTCGTGAACCAATGGGCTGGGCACTATGATTTTAACACGCTCGATCACAACCTGATCGTCGGTCGGCACCCCGAAGTTGCTAACTTTGTCTATGCCAACGGATTTTCCGGCCATGGGCTGCAACAAGGCCCGGCCGCCGGGCGCGGTGTGTCGGAGCTGATCATCTATGGCGGGTTCCGCACGCTTGATCTGTCCGAAGTGGGCTACGAGCGGATTGCCGAAGGCCGACCCTTCCTTGAGAAGGCCGTGATCTGAGGGGCGAGACACATGGAAAATCAGCGATGAACAATCCCCATGCCCGGTTGCCGCCGTTGAATGCGCTTCGCGTGTTCCACACTGTTGTGCGGCACCGGTCGTTTCGGAGCGCAGCGGAGGAACTCAGCGTCAGCCCGCAGGCGGTCAGCCAGCAGATCAAGCTTCTGGAAGATACGCTTGGGGCGGAGCTCTTTGAGCGCAAGGGTCGCGCCATCGAGCCCAATGAAAAGGCGATCCTGCTTGCTCATTTCGTGCAGGCTGCTTTTGACGAGCTGGAAGAGGGCGTGAGGCGGGTGGCCAAGTCCGACACCCGCAACCGGATCAACGTTAACGCGAGCCCCTATTTTGCGACACGCTATCTTTTGGACCGGATAAACCGCTTCCGCGACATTGCACCCGATGCCGACTTGCGGCTGACGACCATGGTCGATCTGCCGGATTTTGTGGCCGATGACGTGGACGTGGCGATCCAGTGGGGCTTTGGTGCCTGGAAGGGCCATGATGCCACGCTTCTGATGCATGACTACAAGGTGATCTGCTGCACGCCAGAGCTTGCCCGTCGCCTGACAGGCCCGGATGACCTGCAGACCACGCCGCTTTTGCACCCGGTGCTGTCATCGGATCTCTGGCCCAATGTGCTGCGACACCTTGGAGTTCAGGACCGGTCAGGAAAGAACGATATCCAGCTTCAGGATGCCGCGACGATGCGGCGAGCAACTCTGACTGGCCTTGGGATCGGGCTGATTTCGACCATCGACGCGGCCGAGGATCTCAAGCTGGGCAAGCTTGTGGCGCCCTTTGGCCAGGATGTGATGCACAAGATGCCCGAGGCCCAGGTGCCCGGCTTCTATCTTGTGGTGCCAAAGGCGCATCGGCGGGTGAAGACCATCGCCACCTTCTGTCGCTGGATCGAGACCGAGAATTGGCACTCCATGGATGACAAGGAATTTCGCACGCTGGCGGATCAGGCCGCGGTAGGTCGAGACAAGTAATTCTTGTCGTTCTGATGAATTTCTTGATTTGGCGCGGCGACGCAATGGTGCAGCTTTTGTGAAACGGAAAGGGACGACATGGCGCAGGCTTTGGTGACAGGAGCGACAAGCGGGATTGGGCAGGCCATTGCCCTTGCCCTGCACGCCGCCGGTCATCGGGTGATTGCCGTAGGGCGCGATCCGGCGGCTCTGTCAGACCTGCAGGCGCGGGGGCTGATTCCCTTGGCGCTGGATCTGGGCCAGACCGAGGGTCTGTCGGCCCGGCTGGCCGAAGCGCTTCGGGATGCAGCGCCCGACGTGCTGGTAAACAACGCCGGAATGGTCGCACCCCCCGGAAATTTCTGCGACATGGCCGAGGAGGACATCCATCGTCAGGTCGCGACCAACCTGACCCAGGCGCTCTTGATGACCCATGCTGTCGCACCCGGGATGCGCGCGCGCGGCATAGGACACATCTTCTTTACCGGATCGATTGCCGCGCACACGCCCTATCCCAACATGGCGGTCTATGCCGCAACAAAGGCGGCCCTGGGCGGGTTCGCCCAAAGCCTGCGACTGGACCTGTCGCCTTCGGGCGTGCGGGTGACCGAGATTGTTGCGGGCCGGGTGGAAAGCCCGCTCTACAAGGACGTGCTGTCGGCTGACGCCCGCGCCGCGATGTATGCGGGTCAAACGGCGGTTCAACCCGAGGATGTCGCTGCGATGGTTCTGGCCGTGCTGGCATTGCCGCCGCATGTGGATGTGGCGCGGTTCGACATTCTTCCCACGCGCCAGCCCGTCACCCCGCAAGTGCCATCTGAAAAGGAAAAGAAATGAAGGGGTTGTCTGTCGTGATCGTCGGAGGTGGCGCGGGGCTGGGCGCGCTCTTGGCCCGGATGGCTGTTTCTGAAGGCGCCAGTGGCCTTGGCATCATCGACCTGAACGCGGAAGCGGCCGAGGCCGCCCTGGCTCCTGCACGGGCTGCTGGCATCCCGGCCAGCTTCGCAGCCTGCGACATTCGCACCGCTCCAGCCGCGCATGAGGCCTTTGCATCGGTCGCAGCCGTTCTGGGTCGGGTGGACACGCTGATCAACTCGGCCGCAATCTACCCCCGCAAGCCGATCCTTGAGATCACCGATGCCGATTGGGACGCGTCGAACGCGATCAACGTCAAAGGCACCTATCACATGATGGTGGCAGCCATCCGCCACATGCAGGCGCAAGAGGTGAAAGACCGGGTGCGCGGGCGGATCGTCAACATCACTTCGGTTGATGCCTTCAAGGCGCACCCGCAAAATGCCCATTACGCCGCCACCAAGGCCGCCGTGGTCAGCCTGACGAAGAGCATGGCCCATGCGGTGGCACCGGACGGGATTCTGGTCAACTCGGTCGCACCCGCAGGCATGGCCACCGAAAAGGCGCGCGAGGCGGGCTTCCTGGGTGAGTTGGCCAAGGCCAGCCCTCTGGGTCGGGGCGGCGAGCCGGAAGAAATGGCAGAGTGGGTGCTGATGGCTGGAGGGCCGCGCAACACCTACATGACGGGTGAGAACATCATCGTGTCGGGCGGTTACATCTATGCCTGACGAAGCCTGAAACCCCCTGAAATCACAGGGAGATAACTCCGACCGGTAGCGCAGGCCCGGCCGGTGACGGTCAACTATTGCCTGCACCAAACGCCAACATGGGAGTGGCACGAATGAACTGGTTGAAGACGACGACCCTCGCGTTCGGGGCAATGGCCCTGACACCGATTGCAGCACTTGCCGACAATGGCGACACCCTGAAAACCGTGCAGGCGCGCGGCACGCTGAACTGCCCCGGCGACATCGGCTCCTACCTTGGCTTTGCAGAGGTGGACGACAAGGGCGTCTGGAAAGGCATCGACATTGAGCTTTGCCGAGCGATGACCGCCGCGATCTTCGGCGACCCGGCGAAGGCCAACATCATCCCGATCGACTGGGCGCAGCGCTGGCCCTCGCTGCAATCGGGCGACATCGACATCATCATCAAGGCCTCGGGCGGCACGCTGTCGCGCGATGGCGAGTTGGGGCTACAGTTCTCGAACTCCTATTACCTTGGCACCACCAAGGTCATGGCCCATGCCGAGCTTGGCCTGACCAGCCTGAAGGACGCCGCCGGGGGCTCGGTCTGTGTTCCGGCCTCGACGTCGACCGAACGTCAGGTTGCCTCTTATCTCGCCGCCAAGGGCATCGAGATGGAGATCGTCGCCATCGAAAAGAACGAAGAAGTCGAAGCGGCCTACTTCTCGGGTCGTTGCGACACCTTCGCCGCCTGGGGCCCGGTGCTGGCCATCGCTGCCTCGCAATCTGACAATCCCGACGGACACACCCTGCTGCCCGACGTACTGGCGCTGGAGCCGGAAGTGATGATCACCCGCCAGGGCGATGACAACTGGGTCGACATCGCCAACTGGACTCTGTCGGCGCTGCTGTTTGCTGAACAGGAAGGAATCACGTCGGCCAACATCGACGAGGTGAAGGCCAACCCGCCCACCGCCGAGATCGGCAAGTTCCTTGGTGCGACCCCTGGCGTGGGCACGGGCCTCGGCCTGTCCGACGACTGGGCTTACAACGTGATCAAGCAGGTTGGGAACTACTCCGAGATCTTCGAGCGCAGCCTTGGCCAGGGTTCGCCCTACAAGATGCCGCGCGAAATGACGGCGCTGTGGAAAGACGGCGGCGTTCTGTTCCCGCTGGTCTTCGACTGATCCAGCCTCTGGCCGCGGTCTCCTCGCCGCGGCCAACTCCCTCTTGCCGAAAGCACCGCCCATGATCGCACTCTCTCCCTGGCGCAGCCGGACAGCTCGCAGCTTTCTGTTGCAGGGCGGGTTCCTGATCCTGCTTGTCGGTGCGATTACGGCGGCCTTCCTGACAGCGCGGGCAAACCTTTCCGCGCAAGGGATGACTTCGGGCTTTGACTTCCTGTGGAAGAGCACGGGATGGGAGATGAACTTCACCGTCCTTCCGGCAGCACCGACCGACCCCTACTGGTGGTTCCTGTTTCTCGGTCTGATCAACACCCTGGTCATGGGCCTTCTTGGCCTCGGCGGCGCAACAGTGATCGGGCTTGCCGTCGGGTTGATGCGCTCGGGCCAGAACCCTGCTGCGCGTCTTCTGGCAACCGTCTACATCGAGATTTTCCGTAACCTGCCGCTGATCCTGCAACTTTTCTTCTGGTATGCTTTGGCCAACTCCCTGCCGAACCCGCGTGAGGCGGTCTCGGTCGGATCGGCTCTGCTCAGTTCGCGTGGGATCTATCTGCCGGGTCTTGCGATCCCTTACGGCCCCGCAATGGCCACCGTGGGCATTCTGTTTCTCGGGTTTGCTCTGAGCCTTTGGGTCACCCTGTCCGCTCGCTTCAAGCGCATGGAGCGCGCACCGCGCCGTCGCCTTTTGGTGGGCCTGCTTACCTTGACCGCCCTTGTCACCGCGTCTGTCGTTGTGACGTCGCATGTCCCCGGCGCCGATTGGGTGACCCGCCCCGAACTAAAGGGCCTGCGGATCGATGGCGGCATTCGCATCCAACCGGAGTTCGCCTGCCTCGCCATTGCGATCATGACCTATGGCGGAGCATATGTGGGCGAGATCGTCCGCGGTGGGTTCAAGGCCGTAGGCCGGGGCCAGACCGAGGCAGCCCGCGCCCTTGGCCTGTCGCCGTGGCAGGTGTTTTCCCGCGTGCGCCTTCCCCTGGCCTTTCGGGCCATGCTGCCGATCCTGATCAACCAGTATGTCTGGCTGATCAAGGCGACGACGCTGGGCATCGCGGTCGGGTTTTCGGACTTCTTCATGATCATCGCCAGTTCGATCACCCATTCCGGACAGACGCTTGAACTGATCGGCATCCTGATGGGCGGATTTCTGGCCCTCAACTTCACGCTGTCCGCCATTCTGAACCGGGTCAACCGCGCCATCGCCCTCAAGGGCCACAACATGGGCGGTGCTGCATGACCGCTGCTCTGCACACCCCGCGCAATGTTGTTTGGAAGCGCCTGAGACGGGACTATTTCGGGACGTTGCCTTCGGCGCTGATGACCTTTGCCAGCTTTGCCGTCCTGCTGGCATTGGGAGGCTGGGTGCTGAATTGGGCCGTGCTCGACGCAACATTCTCGGCCACGGCCAATCAGAGCGATTGCGCCGCGAAGGGTGGGGCGTGCTGGTCAGTGATCGCGGTTCGGTGGCGGGTCATCCTGTTCGGAATCTACCCTTATGCCGAGCAGTGGCGCCCGGCCCTGGCCTGCATGGTGGTTGCGGCGGTGATCATCCTGTCCTGCCTGCCGCGCATGTGGAGCTTCCGCCGTCTTGCCCTGACCTGGGTGCTCGGCACCGGGGTCTTCTATGGTCTGATGCGGGGCGGGATTCTTGGCCTCACCCTCGTCAATGAACAGCAATGGGGCGGGCTTCCGCTGACCCTCTTCGTCTTTGTGGCCACTGGGGTCATCGGGATGCCGCTTGCCATCGTTCTGGCCCTGCTGCGACGGTCCGAACTGCCGGTCATCGCCCGGGTGACCGGGTGGATCATCGACACGATCCGCTCCTTGCCGCTCTTGTCGATCCTCTTTACCGCCGCCATCGTGCTGCCCTTCAGGCTTCCGGGTTTCCTGATCGGCGAAAAGCTCTACCGAGTGATCTTTGGCGCAGCCGTCTTCTTCGCCGCCTATCAGGCCGAGATCATTCGGGGCGGGCTTCAGGGCATCCAGCGCGGACAGGAAGAGGCCGCCAAGGCCCTTGGCCTCACCTACTGGAACCGCATGTCGCGCGTGGTCCTGCCTCAGGCGTTCCGTCTGGCATTGCCCGCAACGATCAACCAGTTCGTCGTGGCTTTCATGGAGACCTCGCTGATCGTTGTGGTCGGCTTCATCGAGCTGCTCGCTGCCGGCAACACCGCCTACAAAACCGGCGAATGGAAGTTCGCCTATGTCGAGGTCTACGCCTTCGTCGCCGCCATCTATTTCATCTTCGTCTTCGGCCTGTCGCGCTATGGCGCGTTCCTCGAGGCCCGGATGAACGCCGGACATCGCAAGGACTGATCCCATGGACTTGAACGCGCCCGCCATCGACATCCGTGACCTGAACAAGTTCTACGGCTCATTCCAGGCTCTGCGCGGTATCTCGTTGACCGTGCGAAAGGGGGAAAGGGTCGTGGTCTGCGGCCCCTCTGGATCAGGAAAATCCACGATGATCCGCTGCATCAACCAGTTGGAAGAACACGACAGCGGCGATATCCGCGTGTTTGGCACCTTGTTGGATGACAGCCTCGGCTCGATCGACGAGATTCGCCGCGAAGTGGGCATGGTCTTCCAGCACTTCAATCTTTTCCCGCACATGACCGTGTTGGAAAACTGCACCCTCGCCCCGATGTTGGTGCGCAAGACACCGCGCGCTGAGGCCGAGAGAGTTGCTCTGAAGTATCTGGAGAAGGTCCGCATTTTGGATCAGGCAGCGAAATACCCCGGCCAACTATCTGGCGGCCAGCAGCAGCGAGTTGCGATCGCGCGGGCGCTCTGCATGCAGCCAGAGATCCTCTTGTTCGATGAGCCAACCTCCGCGCTCGACCCTGAAATGATCGCCGAAGTGTTGGATGTAATGGTCGCCCTGGCCAACGAAGGAATGACCATGATCTGCGTCACGCACGAAATGGGCTTTGCCCGCAAGGTGGCGGACCGCGTGATCTTCATGGACAAAGGCGAGATCGTCGAGGAGGCCCCGCCCGCGGCATTCTTCGGCAAGCCACAGAACGAGCGCACGAAGCTGTTTCTGTCGCAGGTCTTAGGGCACTGATTGGACATTGCGGATCACCCGACCGCATATCCTGCTGAAGGTCGCGGTCGGGTGGGTCGTTTCCTGTCTTCAGGTGGCTGCAGGCCGAGTAAATGCTAGGCCGGTCAGCCAAGCGCTGTTCCCGCGGCCAAGTATGACCAGTCCAATCACAACAGCCCAGCCGATGCCAAGACCGGCAAACCAGACAACTGAACCGGACGGCGCGATCACAGCGGCAAGTCCCGCGGCGCCTATGGCGATGCGGGAGGGCAGGGCCAAGGGTCTGACACACCAGCCGCCGAATGCGATCGCCCACAGAGCAGTCGAGACCAGCAAACCGAAGGCGCTGAACGCTACTTCCGGGACCGTGCCTTCGCCAAGGATTCCAAGGTCGAAGACAAATCCGAAGGGGATGAAGAAGGCCACAAGGCTAAGCCCGAAGGCCGAGAGGCTGGTCTTCATCGTCGAGGCTTGTCCGACCGCGGCCGCCGCGAAGGAGGCCAGCGCCACGGGCGGCGTCACCATCGAAAGCACGCAGTAGTAGAAGATGAAGAAATGTGCGGCGAGGGGCGGTATCCCGAGTTCCTGGATCGCCGGGACGAAGAGAACCGCACCGATGATATAGGCCGCGACCGTCGGCAGCCCCATGCCCATGATGATGCAGCCCAGCATGGCCAGCGTAAGCGACGCATAGATCGAGCCTTCGGACAGCGACATCAGCGATCCTGCGAATTTCAGCGCAAGGTTCGACTGCACCGCGACGGCGATCACCAGACCGATGGCGGCAATCGGCACGGCGACCTCGGCCGCCTGTTTCGGCGCCTCCTGGAAATCCTCGCGGATTTCCCTCCAGCCGATCCAGGTGTTGCGCCGCAGAAACGGCACGACAAGACACGAGGCCGAGGCAATGACGGCCGAATAGGGCGCCGAATAGCCCGCCACCAGCAAGGCGACCAGCAGCAGCGGCGGCAGGATCAGGTGCAGCCGCGGGCGGATATCGTCGGTTTCAGCCACCTCTTCCGCCGTCAGGGCGCGCACCCCGTCGCGGCGCGCGGCCAGATCGACGACAAGCAGCAATGCCAGATAGAAGGCGACCGCCGGGATCAGCGCCGCAAGTGCGACATCGACGTAGGGAATGCCCAGAAGCTCGGCCATGATGAAGGCGGCCACGCCCACGACCGGCGGCATGATCTGCCCCCCGGTCGAGGCGATAGCCTCGATCCCGGCGGCGCGATGGGCCGCAATGCCCGTCCGTTTCATCAGCGGAATGGTGAAGACGCCCGTCGAGACGACGTTGGCAACCGCGCTGCCCGAGATCGAACCCATGAGGCTGGACCCGATGATCGCGGCCTTGGCCGTACCGCCCGTCGCCCGCCCCGCGGCGCGGATGGCGAGGTCGATGAAGAGCTGCCCGCCCCCCACCGCTGCTGTCGCGTAGCCCTTAATTCTGAGGTGACGAATTCAACAAAATCAATGGTACATCGTGAGACCGTTCAATTCCCTGGGGTGCATTGTTTGCCGAAGCGGGCTTTACTCTTTGCCAGTCTTGGCAAAGGAGAGGCAGGATGCGCTGGAAAATCAGTATTGAGGGTTCGGACGAAATCACGCGAGGCCATCGTTTCGAACTTGAGATCGAGAAGAGCCTCGATGATCTGGCCACTGGTAACCTCGGCCTGTCGATCGAAGAAGGCAAAGCAATAATGGCCTCGCTTCAGCTGCACATCGTCGAGCAGCAATGCGCCCTCTATGTTCTGTTCCGACGTCATTGCCAAGCGTGTGGCGGAGCGCGACCGATCAAGGACTATTCGACCAGAACGATCCGGACAGTTTACGGCGCTGTCACCGTGGAGAGCCCTCGGTTATACCCCTGCCGCCGCTGCATGCCCGGTGTTGATTTCACAATCACTCCGGTCTCCGAGCTCTGCCCTGACCGTGCAACTGCAGAACTGATGACGCTTACTGCTAAGCTTGGCGCACTTATGCCCTACCGGGCAGCGGCGGAAGTTCTGGCCGAATTCCTGCCTGGACAGACACCAACTCGGCACACGACCCTGCGACATCGCACCTTGGCAGTAGGTAAGCGACTGGAAGAAAAAGAAGAACAACGCATGTTCTTTGAACAAGTTGATACGAAGGAGCGTCGTCAACGCGAGCTGCCGCTTCCTGAAGACCCAGAACGGGAATTTGTCCTTAGCATAGATACTGCTCACATCCCGCAAATCCGCGGCCGTGAAACGCGAAGTTTCGAAGCGGTCATCTGCCATGCAAGCCGTGGCGGGGTCGGATCCGACCGAGGAGTTCTGTTCGCCTTTTCTGGTACATCGCGACGGAAAATGAGGGCGGAAGGGCTACTAGCCCTCAAGCGTCTCGGCTACGAAGGCAAGGGCGATATTACCGTGATCACCGACGGTGAAGAATGTCTTAAGTGCTTGAAATCAGTCCTTCCGCAGCCGGCCAAGCACATCCTCGATTGGTTTCACATTGCCATGAAGCTGCGCCCCATCGAGCAGACTGCCGCGTGGTTGGCACGACGACTGCCGGCGGACGAGCAGGAGGAGTTTCTGGAGGACATCGCAGCGGTGAGGTGGCGTCTCTGGAATGGTCAAATAGACAGGGCAATTGACTTGATCGATCGCCTGTTTCACGACCTGAAGGCAGATGAACAGGGCAGCACCGCGATCGTCTCGCTACGCGGCGGCCTGTTGAACTTGCGCATCTACATGGAGCAGAACCGGGGCTCGATCACCAACTACGGCGCGAGATATCGCGAAGGGAAACGGATCGCCTCAACGGCCGCTGAAGCGAGCGTCAACAATTTGGTCGCAAGGAGAATGGTCAAGAAGCAGCAGATGCGTTGGTCGGAATGCGGGGCAAACCTGCTCCTTCAAGTTCGCGTGGCCCTTGCCAATGGCGATCTCGCGGAACGTCTCGCCTACCGGCCGCCCGTTCAACCAAGGCAGACTATCATTTCGCCATTCGTGCCTTTACCGCTCTTTCAGCGTGCCGCATGACCCCAGGTAGTTGAACGGTCTCACGCGACAGCAATCCAGTGCTGTTCCAGCGCCCCGCGAAAAGTCGTCGCTGGTGGCTTTGGCATGGCGGAGCACGGGTCGCGGAAACATATCTGAAGGGGCTCATGCACGACTGTACCCGCCTTGCGGAAGCACCACTGGCTGTCCGCTCCGCTGCAACTCGTGTGCAGGCCCGATGCGAGACACTGTACGCCTAACTCGCGAACAACATGGAATACCTCGTCGATTACGGCCGACGGTATCGTAACGGGCTGCCCATCTCTTCATCTCGTGCAGAAGGATCAGTCGATGATATTGCCAATGCCCGCATGGGAAAGCGCAGAAGGATGCGGTAGTCGCCAAAAGGAGCTCACCGGGTAGCCGTCACAAGGGCCGATGGTCGGCTGATCGACGCAAACAGAAAACGCGCCGCATGACCCCCATGTTCTGCCCACTCCCCTTCCGCTCTATCATGTCTCCTGTCTGACCGGCTAGTGTCGAGCAAAAATCGAAAGCCGCGCTTAACTGGCACAAAATACCTACAAATTCAGTCAACATTTGACCGATATCAAGGTAGGCCGCCGGTTTCCACTCTACGCATACCGCTAGGGGCCCAGCCTGTCCGCCACGCCCGCCGATCCCGAAGGAGTATCAGATGACCAAATCCGCATCCCTTGCGGCGGCCGTTCTTGCCTTGCTGCCCACCGCCGTTCTCGCCGATGCCGAATCCGACGGCCTAGCCGAGGTTAAGGCCTTCACGCTTGAGCATACGGCTCGTCTTGAAGCCGATACCGCGGCGCTTCAGAACGCGGTCGATGCCTATGCCGCGATTCTTGCGGCGCATCAAGGCGATTATGCAGCGGCGCTGGCCGCGGAAGGCCCGGCGCTGGCCGAGGCGATCAAGGCCATTCGTGCGGCGTGGCTGGTGGCCTCGAATGACTACGAGACCATCGAGGGTATCGTTGCCGGCGTGCCCTCGACCGCGCTTTTCGATCTGATCCTCGATGCCGGGAACCCCGGAACCGAGGCCGAGGATGTGGCCGACTACGATCTGGTACTGCCCGATGGCACGGTTCTGCATCAGCCGGGTAGTCTGTTTCACAGCCTGTCGGAACCCCTGTTCTGGGGCACCGATCCGGCGCATCTGATCGTTGCGGGCGATGTGGATGGCGACGGCGCGGCCTCGCCGGGGGAAGGGCTGTTCGACGTCAATCTGGCGCAGGGCGTGGCGACGGGTCTGGTGAAATGGTCAGGCGAGCTGGACGTGGCGATGATGGCATGGGAGCCGAACCGCAACGATGCCTTCGCCGCGGTCGTGACGATGACCCCCACGGTCGGCGACTATTTCGGTGAGTGGAAGGAATCGCAGTTCATCAACGGCAAGATCGGCGCCTTCGTGGCGCAAAGCCGGCTGGTGGACGTCTCGGGCATCATGGGGGGCTGCAAGCGAATGTATTTCAGCGCGGTCTCGCCGGTGGTGGCGGCAGGCGATCCCGAAATGGATGCGACGATCCGCGCCGCCTTTGATGAGTTGCTGGCCCTGGTCGAGGAGACCCGCACCCGCGAGGCCGCCGGCACGGCGTTCGGCGCCGAAGAAGCCGACGCGCTCGGATCAGAGGCGCAGGACATGGCCGACCGGATCGTTGCGATGGTGCTACAGGCGGCGGCCCGGCACGACGTGAAGCTGGAGGGGTAACGCGATGACCGCCCTTGCCTTTTCGACTCCCGCGGCCCCTGCCCGCAGGGGTGGCACACGGGCATCCGCCATGCTCTCGGCCCAGTTCGCAGCGCTTCTGGGCAGCGGGCTCGTGCTGGAATGGGGCCCCGAGGGTGTCGGCAGGGCCGGGGCGGCGTTGATCTTGGCGCATGTTGTGGCGGGGGGAGCTTTCGCGGCGCTCTTCGCCCCTTGGGCCCTGCGGCACATACGCCTTGCCACGGCGAAAAGCCAACGGCGACTGTTCAGCGTGCTGGGCTGGGCGCTACTGGTGAAATACCTTGTCGTGCTGGCAACGGGGCTCGTGATGGCCCTGCCGCCCGCATTGTGGCTGGTGGGGCGGATCTGGTTCTGGCCGATGGCCGCCACGCACCTTCTGGCCTTCCTGCATCTGTGGCTTTCACTGGCCGCCGCTCTCGGGCTGATCTTGCATCTGACACTAAGGCACTGGCGTCAATCATGAAACTGAAGTTGCAGGCCCGATTTCATACCCCCGTGCTGCTGGGCGGCGCGCTGCTTTCGCTGTTGGCCGCGGCGGGGTTGTATTCCTTCCTTGCGCCGCGCCCGGACACGCTTTCGTCGGACGCCGTGCCCTATTACGCGCTGCCCTTCGGTCCTAACGCAGAAGGGCAGGATCGGCCTTTCTGGCCCTCGCAGCTGGCGACGGAGGGCAACCTTCTCGCGGCCGCCGATGCCCTGCCGGCCGCTACCGATTGCGCGGGTTGCCATCGGCAGGAATTCATGGAATGGGCGCCCTCGCTGCACGGGATCGCCGACCGCGATGCCGTTTACGAAAAGACCGTCGAAGCGAACGAGGACCTTTTGCGCCACGGCGTCGAGCAGGGCCGGTTCTGCGAAGGCTGCCATGCGCCGAACGAACTGGTATCGGGCCGGGTGACCAAGCTCGCCTCGGTCGCGCCCGGCCCGGCCTCGGCCGATGGCGTGTCCTGCCTGGCCTGCCACGCGGCGGTGCATTCCGATCCCAAGGCGGGCAATGGCGCCCTGACCCTGCGGCTGGCGGGGCTGGGCGACGACCCGGCCGATCTGGCGCTTCTGGCCGCCCCGCGAGACCACGCCGCCCGCTGGGGCAGCGATGCGACCAGGGCGCTGATCGGCAAGTCCGAGCTTTGCGCCGCCTGCCATACCGAGATCTACGATGCGTCGATGTCCAGCGCGACAAGCCCGCAGGACGTGCAATCGACCTATGCCGAATGGCAGGCAAGCTGGTATGCCGATCAGGGCGTGACCTGTCAGGATTGCCACATGGCCCCTGACCCCGCCGCGCAGGTTCTGGCGCTGCGCGAAGGCCGGGTGGAAAAGCCCGCCCGCTATTCACATGCTTTCGTCGGCGCGAACTACCTGATGTTCGAAACCGGCCTGGGCGAGACGCTCACCTTCCTGCGCGGTGGCACGACGCCGGGCCTGACCATGGCCGAGGCCGATGCCGCCATCGCCGCGCAGCGCGAGGCGACCCATGCCCTCCTGCGTGCGGCGGCGGGGCTGGAACTGCGCGGCGTCCGGGCCGAAGGCGCCGGCCTGCGGCTGGACATCGCGGTGCGCAACCTTGGCGCCGGGCACAACCTGCCCACCGGCGTCTCCGACCAGAAGCACATGTGGCTTGAGGTCGAGGTGCAGGACGTCGCCGGCGCCGTGATTTACCGCTCGGGCCAGTTCGATGACCGCGCGGGCATGACCGACCCCGACGCGGTGATGTGGATCGAGAAGTTCCTGGACGACCGGGGTGAGGTGATCCCGAACCACCTGACCTTTGCCACGGCCGAGGTGAAATGGCTCCGCCGCGCGATCCCGGCGAGGGGCGAGGAAGTGGTGGGATATGACATCCCCTTGCCGGCCGACGCCAGAGGACCGTTCCGCCTGCGCGCGCGGCTCTGGTATCGGGTCGCGCTTCAGGATCTGGTCTACCAGAACCTGCGGCTGGAAACCCCGGTGCCGCCCTTTGCGCTGGCGGAACTGGACCTGACCCTGCCGGACGAGGCCCTCAAGTGATCCGCCTGTTCATCTCTGCCCTGTCGTTCCTCCTGGTCCTGTCCGGGGCAACCCTTGCCGACAGCCCCTCCCAATCCGCCGAGACGCTGCGCGCCACACTCGGGCGGCTGGAGCGGCTCGCCTACCGCAGCGAAAGCCCCGAGCGGTCGGCGGCACTTGCAGAGGAGCTGGCGGTTGCGACGGCCGCGTGGCAGGCGCTGGCCCCGCACCTGGGCGAGGGCCCGGTCGCGGGCGAGATGACGGCGCTTGCAGAAGCGGTCGCGGCGGGCGACGGGGCGGGCATCGCCCGGGCACGGGGACGGATCTGGGCGGGGGTGCAGGCCGGGGCGATGGCGCAGGGGCTGGCGGCACTCGAGGCGGGCGATCTGCCCACGGCGCACGACTGGCTTTTGATCCGGGACTATGCCCGCGCCGCGCGCGATACCGCGGCGACGCTGGCGCTGGCCGAGGCCGGGGCCGGGCGGCTGGCCATGGCCGAGGCGGCGCGGATCGTGCGCGACGAGTTGCTCTCCACCTATGACGGCGAATTGAAACTGGCGCTGGCGCGGGCGGGCGATGATCTGGCCAAGCGGCAAAGCCAGCGGCTTGCCGGCGATATCGGCCGGGCCGAGGGGCTGGCGGCGCTTCTGTCGCCGCAGTTGCAGGCCGCGCTTGGGCCCGAGGGGCTGGCGCAGCTGCGCGCCGATCTGGACCGGGCCGGTTCGGGCGATGCCGGGTCGCTTGCCCGGGCGGCAGAGGCGCTGGCCAGCTGGTCGGCCGTGGCCCTGTCCGAGGCAGAGCGCAACCGCCGGGCGTTATTGCTGCACCGCTACCTCGGCATGGTCTGGATCGAATACAAGGACGGCGTGCGCGACGGCAGGGTCACGGTAGCGCTGGAATATCATGAAGCGGCGCTGTTCCGCGATCGGGCGGCGATGCTGTTCGCCGACCTGCGCCCTGCGCTGGCGGATAAGGCGACGGTGGCGCGGCTGGAAACTCTGCTGGCCGATCTGAAGACCCTGCACGCGGCCAAGGCCGAGCCCGCCGTGCTGCGCGGGCTTATCGACGAGGCGCAGGCGCTGGTGGCAGCGGCTTTCGGCGCGGCCACCACGGCGGGGGGCTACGCTGCGGCAGTCGAGCTTCTGCCGGCCGCGCTGGACGAGATGCTGCGGGCGGCCGGGGCGGGCGACTGGGTCACCGCCGAGGCCAAGCGGATCGAGGCCTATTCCTGGTTCGATCCAGATATCGAACAGCGCCTGATGCCGCGCGACCCGGGCCTTGCCCTGCGGCTGGAAGCGCTGTTCTGGGAGGGCAGCGCCGCCGAGCCGGGTCTGGGCGCCATCATCGCGACGGGGAAGGATGCCCCGGCGCTTGCCTCCGTCAGCGCCACGCTGAAATCGCGGCTCGCCGAGGCGCGGACGCAGATCGAAGCGCCGCTTTCGCCCGTCACGGCGGCGGTGCAATCGGCAGGGATCATCCTGCGCGAGGGGCTCGAGGCGGTGCTGATCCTTGCCGCGCTCATGGCCGCACTGGCGGGCGAGGGGATCGGCGCCGCGCAATGGCGCCGCCCGGTGCTGGCGGGTGTGGGGCTGGCGCTGGCGACAAGTCTTGCGCTTTGGCAGGCGGCGCGGGGGCTGATCGAGATTTCGACGCTGCAACGCGAGTTGCTGGAGGGCGCCACCGCACTTCTGGCGGTGGCGGTGCTGGTGCCGCTCGCGCTGACCATCTTCGTCCCGGCGAAGGGTGGCCATGTCGCCCGGCTGCGAGAGAGACTTGACTTGGCGGGCGGCTCGGCAGCGACCATCTTCGCGCTGGCCTTTCTGGTGGTCTTCCGCGAGGGCTTCGAGACGGTGCTTTTCTACGAGGCGCTTCTCACCGATGCGCCGAAGGGCGCGGTTCTGGCGGGACTTGGCCTTGGCACGATGGCAGTTTTCGTGGCGGGCTTTGCCGCGCTGGTCCTGGGCCGGCGCCTGCCGCTCCGGCTGCTGTTCACGGTGACGGGGGTGATGCTGGCCGTTCTTTCGGTGATGATGACCGGGGCGGGCATCCGCGGCCTGCAGACGGCGGCGCTTCTGCCGGCAACGCCGGTCGGCTGGTTCCCCGAGGCGGAAGCCCTGCAACTCTGGCTGGGCCTCTTTCCGGTGGCCGAGGCCCTCCTGGCGCAGGCGGCGGTGCTGGGGGTCTACGGCCTGGCCTTCCTCTGGGGCAGAAAAACCCGGGCGGGAGCGTTGAGGGCCTGATTTCGGTCAAGGCGGGCGCGTCGCCGCCAGCCGCAACACTGGCAAGAACCAGGGGAGGACAGCGAAATGGACAGCAACGGTCGACAAGCCATGCGGGCAGATGGCCCGCCCGCACCGCTTCCGCCCATGCCGCCCGCTCGACAGGGCAAGGTCGGCCTCTGGTCCTACCTGCGCCTCTTCCGGCGCGATGTCCTTTCGGCACAGCCCGCGCATCTTTACCGCGCCTGGATGGCCGAGTTCCGCACCCCCTTCTTCCGCAGCTATTTGGTCAACGACCCGCCGCTGGTGGACCAGATCCTGTCCGCCCCGGCGACCGAATTTCCGAAATCCGAACGGATCCGGGTGGGGCTGAAGCCACTCTTGGGCGAATCGGTATTCATCTCCAACGGCGAGACCTGGGCGCGGCAGCGCCGCATCATCGACCCGTCCTTCGAGGGCGGGCGGCTGAAGACCATCTTCCCCGCGATGTGGGATGCGGCGCAGGCGGCGGTGGCGCGGCTTTCCCCGTGTGCCGATGGCCGGGCGGTCGAGATCGAGGCTGAAACCAGCCATGTCGCGATGGACGTGATCTTCCGCACGCTGTTTTCCGTGCCGGTCGAGCATGAAATTGCCGCCGCCGCCTTTGCCGCCTTCCGCGCCCATCAGGCGGCGCAACCGGTGGCCAATATCGCCGCCCTGCTGCCCTGGCCGAAATGGATGCCGCGCCGCCACGCCAGGGGCGCGCGCGACACCGCGGCCACCATCCGCGGCCTGATCGGGCAACTGGTCTCGGCGCGCGCCGCCGAGATTGCCGCGGGCGGCGCGCCGGACGATCTGGCGACGCGGATCATGACGACGAAGGATCCGGTGACGGGCACCGCCTTCACGACCGAGGAAATGACCGACCAGGTGGCGATCTTCTTCCTTGCCGGGCACGAGACCAGCGCCGCCGCTCTGGGCTGGGCGCTCTATCTGCTGGCGCTTTACCCCGAATGGCAGGAAAGGGTGGCGGCCGAAGTGCTGCGCGAGATCGACACGGAGAAGATCTATTTCTCCACCCTCTCGCGGCTGAAGACCGCGCGGGCGGTGTTCCGCGAGGCGATGCGGCTTTACCCGCCGGTGCCGATGTATGTGCGCGACGCCGCCTGCCCGCAGGAGTTCCGCGGGCGGCAGGTGCCGAAAGGCGCGCAGGTGATCCTGTCGCCCTGGCACCTTCACCGGCACGAGCGGATCTGGGCGAACCCGCATGGCTTTGATCCTAGCCGCTTTGACACGCCCGAGGGGCGCGACTGCATGCGCGCGGCCTACATACCGTTTTCAGCCGGGCCGCGGGTCTGCCCCGGCTCGGCCTTTGCCATGGCCGAAGGCACGCTGATCCTGGCGCATCTGGTCCGCGCCTACCGCTTTTCGCGGATCGAAGGCCGCGACCCGATGCCCGTCGCGCATCTGACGGTGCGGGCCAAAGACGGCATTCACCTTGCGCTGACCCCGCGCCACCCCGATGGAGAACCGCAATGAGCGCTGACGCCAAGACCCCTTCCGCCTGGCCCTACTGGCTGTCGATCACCTTCGTGCCGCTCGTCGCACTGGCGCTGGCCAAGGGCGGCTGGTGGATCGCGCTGGTGCCGCTTTATGGCTGGGTGCTGATGCCCGCTTTGGACATCCTGCTGGGTCGCAACCTGAAGAACCCCGATCCCGACACCCCGGATGTGGATCTGTTCTGGTTCCGTCTTCTGACCTGGATCTGGTTGCCGATCGAGTTCGCGCTGGTCTTCGGCGGGATCTGGGTCATCACCCGGGGCGACTATTCCCTGGCCGAGACGCTGGCGCTGATGTTCGCGATCGGCGTCACTACTGGCACGATCGGCATCGTCTATGCGCATGAGCTGTTCCACAAGCCGGGGCGGATCGAGCGCAACCTGGGCGACCTGCTGATGGCAATGGTGCTATATGGCCATTTCCGCACCGAGCACCTTCTGGTGCATCACCCTCATGTCGGGACGGGCCGCGATACGGTCACGGCGCGCTACAATGAAGGCTTCCTGCGCTTTTTCCCGCGTGTCCTCTGGCAGGGGCCGGGCTCGGCCTGGGCCGCCGAGGCGGCAATACTGGCGCGGCGCGGCCTGCCCGGCTGGCACTGGCGCAACCCGGTCTGGAAATACCTCTGCCTGCAAACGGCGTTCCTTGGGTTGGCCTATGGCATCGGCGGTTGGGGCGGCGTCGGGCTTTTCGCCTTTCAGGCGCTGGTCGCGGTCTGGCAACTGGAACTGACCAACTATGTCGAGCATTACGGCCTGACCCGGAAATATCTGGGCGAGGGGCGGTATGAGCCCGTGCAGCCGCATCACTCCTGGGATTCGGCGCAGGCGATTTCCGGGCTGCTGCTGATCAACCTGCAACGCCATGCCGACCACCACCTGCACCCGCAGCGGCGCTTTCCGCTGTTGCAAATCTATGACGAGAAGGTGGTGCCCCGCCTGCCCACGGGCTATCCGCCGATGACGGCACTGGCCATGGTGCCCCCGCTGTGGCGGCGGATGTTCAACCCGCGCGTCCGCGCCTGGCGCAAGCAATATTACCCCGAGATCACCGACTGGAGCGAATACCGGCGGCTGGCCCATTCTCTGCCGCGCCAGTCGGTCCTCGCTGGCGGCGGGCGCTGAGGACCGGGCGCGGCACCGGGTGGCAAAGCGCAGCAGAGGCTGCGAAACTGGCCAGCGCCCAGCCGCTGCTCCAGCACAGGGTGGCAAGGGCGGGATCCGTCAGCGCCAACCGCAGCAGCACCGCCAATTGCACAAGGGCGAAGGCCAGCCCCGGCAGCCATCCCAGCCGCAGCGCGCCCGGCACCCGCCGCATCCAGGCCCGCGCCATCACGGCCAGCACCATGCTGCCCATCAGCCCCATGGTCAGCGCGTGCAGGGCGGCGGGCAGGGGAAGGCCCGCATCGGATCGCAGGGCCATCCCGGTCAGCGCCAGACCGGCGGGAAGCCAGAGCCAAGCGACGACCAGCACCGCAAGGTCGCTCTGCCCGCCGCGCAGGCCCTTGGCGAGGGGCCAGCCGACCAGCCTCAGCCCCTGTTCCAGCGCCGCCAGCAGCATCAGCGCACCGGCCAGCCGCGGCCCCAGCCCCGCCAAATGCGCGGCCAGCGCCAGCGCCAGCGTCAGGTCGGCGGCCCGTCCGGCGACCGGCACGCGGATGCGCCCGGTCGTAGCGCCCCCGGCACGGGCGCGCAGGAAGGCCGGGAGGATCCGGCCTCCGACCAGCGCCACCAGAAGCGCGATGCCCAGAACGGCGGTCAGACCGTCGGCAGCAAGCCTCAGACGGACCGCGATCAGCACCAGAAGCAGAGGGGCCAGCGCCATGGGCAACCGCCCCCAAGCCCGCGCGGCGATGATGGGCCGGACCAGGGCCGCCGCCAGGCCAACGGGATAAAGGCAAAGCCCCGCCAAGGCCCAGGCATCGGGTGTGCAAGGCGCGCCCAAAACCCGCCCCAGCCCCCATGCAAGCACAAGAAGCTGCGTGGCGAGGGGTCCGTGATCAGAGACCGCATCGCCACGCCCGCTCTGGCTGATCCAGTGCGGCAGCGCCGTCAGCAGATAGCCGCCCATCGCCGCCCCCGCGACACCCGAGATCAGTTCCTGCCGGTGCCAGGCCACGGGGTCGCAGACCAGATCCGGCGCCAGCCAGATCAGCGGCACCAGCATGGCCCAGACCGAGGCCAGCAGGAACAGAGGCAGGTGCGGCGCGCGCCAGAGGCCGCGATTGGCCATGACCGCGCGTCAGGTTGTCTCGAACCGGGGGAACAGCACCGCGTTCTCCAGATGCATATGCGTCACCAGATCCTCGGTGAACTTGGCGAGCCCCGTGTATAGCGCGGTCCAGGACCGGCAGGCGCCTTCGGGCAGGGTCAGGCCATGGGTGACATGCTCGATCCCCCGCATGAGGTCGGCCGTCACCTCGTGTTCGTGCCGCATCGCGCCGATCGGATGCGCGATCATCGGATGCCCGCCCTGCCGCATCATCGGGAACAGCACCTGTTCCTCCTTCATCATATGGCTTTCCAGATCGACGCGCAGCGCCAGCAACGCCTCGGTCAGGCCAAGCGGAGCTTCCTCGTGGTCGCCGTGGACGGTTTCCACCTTCTGCGCCAGCGGGATCAGCCAGTCCAGTTCGGTGCGGTGGGTCTCGTGGTAGCGCGTCAGGATGTGGTCGATCAGCGGCAGGGTCTCGCTCGGCGCGTCACGGCCGGCGGCGGCGGCAAGGGCGCGCAACGCGTCCAGCAGCGCCTCGGCGGCCAGCCCATGCTTGGCGGCGGCCTCGGCAACGGACAGCTTGCCGCCGCAGCAGAAGCTGATGCCGTGCTGGCGGAACACTTCGGCAGCGCCGGGCAGGTCCGAGGCGATGTCGCCGACGATGGAAGCGGGGGAAAGGTCGGTCATGGGGCGGTTCCTTCGGTTGGGTCCCAGGCGCGGGCCCGGGGCGTGGCGATGCGTAGCAGATCGACGGCGCGCGCGGCGATCTGTGCGGTGATCTGCGCCGTTGTGGCGGGGCGCAGATAAAAGGCGGGGACCGGGGGCATCACGATGGCCCCCATCTCGGTGACAGCGGTCATGTTGCGCAGATGCGCCAGCGTCAGCGGCGCCTCGCGCGCCAAAAGCACCAGCGGCCGCCGCTCCTTCAGCTGGACCGACGCGGCGCGGGTCAGCAAGTTGTCATCCAGCCCCTGCGCGATGGCGGCCAGGCTGCGCATCGAACAGGGCACGACGATCATCCCGTGCAGCGGACAAGAGCCGCTGGCGATGGCGGCGCCCAGATCGGTGACCGGATGCACCCGGGCCGCCAGGGCACGCAGCGCACCAACCGCATCCGGCCCGACCTCCAGCGCCAGCGTGCGTTCGGCCATGGCCGACAGCACCAGATCCAGCTCTGCGCCGCAGGCGATCAGGGCGCGGGCGCAATCCAGCGCCAGCGCCGCACCCGACGCCCCGGAGACCCCCAGCACGACCCGCGCGCTCATCGCAGCACGCCGCGCAAAAGCGCCTCTGCCCGGGTCGCATGCACCGGATCCAGTTCCATGACCTGCCCCCAGTCGCGAGTCGTCTCGGCTCCGATCTTGGTGGTGGCGTCGATCCCCATCTTGCCGGCTAACCCCTCGCGCGGGCTGGCGAAATCGAGATAATCCATCGGCGTTCCGTCGATCAGCATCACATCGCGCGCGGGGTCCATCCGCGTGGCCATGGCCCAGGCGATGTCATCCCAGGATCGCGGGTCGATATCGCGATCCACCACGATGATGGTCTTGGTATAGCTGAACTGCGCCAGCATGCCCCACAGCGCCAGCATCACCCGCCGCGCCTGGCCGGGATAACGCTTGTCGATCTGCACCACGGCCATGCGGTAGGAACAGGCGGCGGGCGGCAGCCAGAGGTCGGTCACCTCGGGGATCTGGGCGCGGATCACGGGCAGGGCGAGGGTGTTGAACACCTCGCCGATGACCGAGGGTTCGTCCGGCGGGCGGCCGGTCACGGTGGTCAGATACAGGGGATCGCGCCGGTGGGTGATGGCGGAAAGGCGCATCACCGGGAAGGGCTCGACCGCGTTGTAATAGCCGGTGTGGTCGCCAAACGGCCCCTCGGGCGCGGTCTCGCCGGGGTGGACCCAGCCTTCAAGGACGATCTCGGCATTTGCGGGGACCAGCAGCGGCACGGTTTTCGCCGCCACAAGCTCGGCCCGCGCGCCGCGCAGGACGCCCGAGAAGGAAAGTTCCGACACCGTTTCCGGCAGGGGCAGCGCGGCGGACAGAAGCGTGGCCGGATCGGCCCCCAACGCGATGGCGACCGGCATCGGCTCTCCCGCCCGTGCCCAGCTGCGATGATGTGCCGCCCCGCCGCGATGCGCCAGCCAGCGCAGGATCAGCCGGTCGGGGCCGATGACCTGCGCCCGGTAAACGCCAAGATTGTAGCGCGCCACCTGGCCCGCGTCCGACCCCTGTGGGCGGGTCACGACGACGGGCCAGGTGATCAGTGGCCCGGCGTCGCCAGGCCACGGGGTCTGCACCGGAATCAGGGACAGATCCAGCGGTGCAGAGACCTCCTGCGCCGGCCCGCGGCGCAGAAGCTTCGGTCGGCTTTGCAGCGCGGCCCGCAGCACGGGCCAGCGCGACAGGGTGTCGCGCATCCCCTCAACCGGGGCGGGGCTGCGCAGCGCGGCAAGGAACTCGCCGAAAGCGGACACCTGATCCAGCGACAGGCCCAGCCCCGCCGCCACCCGGTCCGGCGTGCCGAACAGGTTGGCAACTACTGGCATTGCGGCGGGCCTGCCGCAATGCTGCGCGGCGTTGAAGCGCAAGACCGGCCCACCTGCCCGCAAGGCGGCCAACTGTACTGCCGTCATCTCGTGCCGCAGGTCCACCGGATCGGCGATGTGCACCAGATCGCCCCGACCCTCGGCATGGGTCAGAAAGGCACGCAGGTCGGGGAAGACGGGCAGGCTGCGCATGGCTCGAAAAGGTCCTTTCCCGGATGCGTTAGCGTCAAAGTCGGCGGCGGTAATTGACTAAGATCAATCCGTCCGCGACGCCGATCCCCTATCACCGGGTCACCTGCTTTCGGGACCGATCCATGACCGCCACATTGCCTCGCCTGCCGCCCGCGCTCGGCCTGGTCGCCTCGCCGCTGCCACTGCCGCCCGCGAACCTGTTCCTTGGCGCCCTCACCCGCCGCATCTCCCGCGCACATCCCGCGATGCTGCGCCGTCTGGGCGATCATTCCGCGCGGCGCTTCCTGATCGACCCGACAGACCTGCCTTGGGTCCTGCTGTTGCACCCCGAAACCGCGACAATGACCGCCCACCGCCGCGCCCGCCCGCCCGCACATGACGCCCGCATTGCCGGGCCGCTATCGGCGTTCCTGGCGATGATACACGGGGCTGAGGATGGCGATGCCCTCTTCTTCTCGCGCGACCTGACGGTCGAGGGCGACACCGCCGCCGTGCTGGCGCTCCGCAACGCGATGGACGACGCCGAACTGGACCTGACCGAGGAACTGGTCGGCATCTCTGGCCCTCTTGGCGCGCCCCTGCGCCGCGCGCTTGCGCGGGCCGAACGGGCAACCGGGCTGGCGCTGCACCGGATGGACGCCGCGGAGGGCTAGTGATGATGGAACTCGTCTGTCCCGCAGGCACCCCCGCCGCCCTGCGCGCCGCCGTCGAGGCCGGGGCGCATTCGGTCTATTGCGGCTTTGCCGACGAAACCAATGCCCGCAACTTTCCTGGCCTGAACTTCACCCCCGAAGACATGGCCGAGGCGGTCGCCTTCGCCCATGCGCGCGGCGCCAGGGTTCTGGTCGCCATCAACACCTTTCCTCGCGCCGGGGCCGAACCCATATGGCACCGCGCGCTCGCCCATGCCGAGGCCGCGGGGGTCGATGCGGTGATCCTGGCCGATCTCGGGCTGCTGGCCCATGCCGCCGAACATCACCCCGGCTTGCGTCGGCATCTGTCGGTGCAGGCGGCGGCGGCCAATCCCGATGCGATCAACCTTTATGCCAGCGCCTTTGGCGTGCGTCGCGTGGTGCTGCCCCGCGTTCTCACGGTCGAGGAAATCGCCGCGATCAACCGCGAGGTCGAGGTCGAGACCGAAGTCTTTGTCTTCGGCGGCCTCTGCGTCATGGCCGAGGGGCGCTGTTCGCTGTCGTCCTACGCCACCGGCAAATCGCCCAACATGAACGGCGTCTGTTCGCCCGCCAGCCATGTCGCCTATGCCGAGGAGGGCAACGATCTGGCGGCGCGGCTGGGCGGCTTTACCATCCACCGCACCGCCAGAACCGCCCCGGCGCCCTATCCCACGCTGTGCAAGGGGTGTTTCACCTCTGGCCCGCAGACCGGCCATATCTTTGAGGATCCGGTCAGCCTGGATGCCACCCATCTGATCCCGCGCCTGGCCGGCGCGGGGGTGCGCGCGCTCAAGATCGAGGGGCGGCAGCGCAGCCGCGCTTATGTGGCGCAGGTCGTCCGCGCCTTCCGCGCCGCGGTCGAGGCGCAGGCGGCAGGCCGCCCCCTGCCCGAATCCACGCTCGCACGGTTGACCGAAGGCCAGGCCGCAACGGCGGGTGCCTATGCCAAGACCTGGAGGTAAAGCCATGGACCTGACCGTCGGCCCGAACTTCTTCTTCTGGCAGGCCGAAGCCGTCCGCGCCTTTTATGCCGGCGTCGCGCAAGCCCCGGTCGCGCGTGTCGTGCTAGGCGAACTCGTCTGCTCCAAGCGCCTGCCGTTCTGGCAGGACGAAATCCCCGGTGCCGTGGAATGCCTGCTGGCGGCGGGCAAGGAGGTGGCCATTACCTCGCTGGCCCTGATCACGCTGAAGCGCGAACGCAAGCTGACCGCCGATCTTGCCGACATGGGCCTGCCGGTCGAGGTGAACGACCTGTCGGCACTGGCCCATGTGCCTCAGGGCCGCCCGTTCTGGGTCGGGCCGCTGGTCAACACCTACAACGAAGGCACGCTCAGCTGGCTGATCCGGCGCGGTGCGACGCGCATCTGCCTGCCGCCCGAACTGCCGGTCGCCTCGATCGCCATCCTGGCCCGGCTGGGCCGCGAGGCAGGCGTTCCGGTCGAGGTCTGGGGCCATGGCCGCCTGCCGCTGGCGATCTCGGGGCGCTGCTATCACGCACGGCTGCATGACCGGATGAAGGACAGCTGCCAGTTCGTCTGTGGCGAAGACCCGGACGGACGCGATGTCGAGACGCTGGATGGCCAGCCCTTCCTGGCGGTGAACGGGGTGCAGACGCTCAGCCAATCCACCGCCTGCATGGCGCATCAGACCGAAGTCCTGCGCGACGCCGGGGTCGCCGCCCTGCGCCTTTCGCCGCAGTCGCAAGACTTTTCTGCGGTTTGCAATGCCTGGGATGGGCGGTTAGGCGGGAGGCTTGATGCGGCGGGCCTGGAGGCGGTTCTGCGCCCCACCGTGCCCGGGGGCCGTCTGTCCGATGGCTTCCTGCGCGGGCCGGCCGGCGCGAACTGGTCCGGAGCAATGGTGGACGACCGTTAGTTCGCTGTATTGCGCAGCGCTTCATAGGCGGTCGAGAACACATCGCTATCGACTTCTAGCAGGCTTCGCGATTCCGGGTAGTGGGCATAGCCGTTGTCACGTAGCCCACAAATGCCGTACACGAAAGTCAACAAAATCAGTGGTGCAGTTGTGCATTTACAGATGGTATCTTGCCATTAAAGCTGACACAAGGTGCGCGGGATTGGACGCTCGGCAGCGTTAGTGGGTAGTGACGAAGAAGGTGGCGACTCTGGTGCTGCGTCGGTCATCGGCCCTTCGACCGCTTGTACAGGCGTATCTCAGCCGCACTGGGAGTTCGGCGAGCGGCATCCGTGAAGCAGTCTGGGAGCTTGGTGTAAGCAAGACCACTTTCTGGCGCTGGATCCGACGGCTTGCGGAAGAAGGTGGCCAGATAAGCGTTCTTGTTCCCAGCAAACGCGGCCGACCGACTGTGGCGGTCATGGTGCTTGGTGATGTCGAAGGCATTATCGAAGAAGATTTGACTCGATGCTACCTTCGGCGAGGGCTCCCCAGTCTGGCGCTAGTTGTGACAGAAATCCGCAGTGCCTGCCTTGAGCGGGGGCTTTAGCCCCCGACGCGCCGCATTGTTCAGCGACGGCTTAATTCGATGGATACCCGCGAAATCATGAAAGCTCTTGAGGGCGCAAAGGCTGCGCGCCAAAGGTTTGCGCCGGTGACGCGATATCACGTCAGCTTTGAAGCGCGGTCCCGCCTTTCGGTGGCCTTGTGCCTCGCGCGGGCCGTCGCCCCAAAGCAGAGTTTCTGGACGACCTCAAGTCCAATGTCCCGTGGCCCGCGCAGGGCAAATCGGAGAGCGTTCACGTCGACAATGGCCGCGACTTTCGATCCCGTGCCTTCCAATCGGCCTGCGCGGAATTGGGAATCAACCTGGTCTATCGACCGCCGGGAATCACTCACTTTGGTGAGCATGTCGAGTGGCTGATCGGGACCATGATGGGCGCAGTGCAGCCGCCCTCTAGCCGTAGTCAACTTGTCGCAATCGCCCAAGGGCGGATGGCAATTGACGGCGATGCAGGATATGGTCCGGCAGTAGTCGATGCCGCAAGCCCCAGATTTTGCTATGAGAACCGCCATGAAAGCAGAGTATGCCGCCCTTATCAGACGCTCGCTTTTGCTGTCTTCGGCGCCCGAGCACGTGGTGGGCACCATGCTCGATGAGGCGCGCGTCCGCAATTTCTCGCGAGGCGCAACAATCTTCCTGCAGGGTGAGCGTGCGAGCGCGATTTATCTTGTGGCCGATGGTTGGGTAAAGCTCTACCGCATTGCGCCAAATGGGGCAGAGGCTGTTGTGGGCGTCTTCACCAAGGGCTCGTCCTTTGGTGAGGCAGTGGCATTCCGGCACGACACTTACCCGGTCTCCGCAGAAGCCGTGACGGATTGCACCCTTATCCGCATCGAGGCAGACAGCTTCTTGCGCCAGATCCGCGACAACCCCGAGGTTGCCATTGCGGTCCTTGCCTCGACGTTTGTGCATCTGCACAGCCTTGTCGCGCAGATCGAGCAGCTAAAAGCGCAGACGGGCGCGCAGAGGGTGGCCGAGTTCCTGCTAGAACTAGCCCCGTGCGAGAGCGGCGCCTGTGAGGTGACGCTGCCCTACGACAAGGTGCTCATCGCCGGTCGTCTGGGTATGAAGCCTGAAAGCCTGAGCCGGGCTTTCGCGCGGCTCAAGGATCATGGTGTCGTCATCCGCCAGAACGTGGCGCAGATCGGCGATGTGTCGCAGTTGCGCGACTATGTCGAGGAAGACCCGGCGCTGGCCTGGTCACGCTGAGGGCAGGATCGCAAGGCCGATCAGCAGGGCGATGAACAGCCCGAGCACCAGCGAGAAGCCGCGCGCGATCTCGGGCGCTTGGGCGAGGTGCAGGTAGTGGTTCAGGATCACCCGGCCCTTGAGGCCCGCAACGGGCAGCACGGCGACGGCAAGCCAGGGACCCGCGATGCCGCTGGCTGCAGCCAATGTGGACAGGGCCGAGAGCCCGACGAGGATCATCCAGGCGCGCGTCGCCGTCATAGCAGATAAACCACCGGAAAGAGCAGGACCCAGACGAGATCCACCATGTGCCAGAAGGCGGCGCCGGTCTCGACTGCGCGTGGCCGGGCGAGGACGCCGACCAGTGCCAGCAAGCCGACGCCCGCCAGCACATGGGCTGCATGAAACCCGGTCAGCAGCATGTGGAAAGTGAAGAAGGCGTGGGTTTCAAAGCTGATGCCCGCGGCGGCGAGGTCTGCGTATTCCGATGCCTTCAGCACCAGAAAGACGATGCCGAGCGCTGCTGCCGGCGCGAGGAGGGTGCGCATGCGGGCGATCCGCCCGGCCTCGGCCGCTTGCACCGCAAGCGCGGCAAGCCAGCCGGACGTGACGAGAACGATGGTGTTGATGCCGGCGCCGGTGCGATGCAGATGCGACTGCGCTTCGGAAAAGCCTGCCGGATCGGTGCTGCGCACCGCCAGAAAGGCGATCAGCCCGGCCCCGAAGACCAGAAGCTCGGACACGATCAGGACCCACATCATGAACTCGCCCGGCAGTTTGTCGAAGGGGCCGGGGCGGTCGGGTGCCTGTGCGGATGGCGAGGCCGGGGGCGCGTCGCCCCCCGGACCCCCCGAGGATATTTGGGAAAAGGAGAGAGGATGATTCGCGGTCATCCGACCACCAGTTGCCTGTAAATGGCAGGAAGCGCCTGCGTCAACTTTTCGGGGTCAGGGATCAGCGCAAAGCCGCCTTGCCCGAAGATGCGCGGAAACCAGCTTTTGCCGTCACGGTCAACGGTGATGCCGAAGACCGCGTGCCCGGCGCGCCGAGCCTCGCGCACGGCCATCATGCTGTCCTCGATGCCGTGGCGCCCCTCGTAGTGATCGAGGTCGTTTGGCTTGCCATCGGTGATGACCAGAAGCAGGCGACGCCTGCGCGCCTGCTCAGCCAGCCCGCGCGAGACGTGGCGGATCGCGGCGCCCAGACGTGTGTAGTGACCGGGGCGAAGGGCCGTGATGCGGGCCTCGACCTCGGGCCCCATTGGCTCGCCAAAGCCCTTGGCCTCTTGCACAAAGACACGCTGGCGCTTGAGCGAGGAAAAAGCATGGATCGCGAAATCGTCGCCGGTGGCATCAAGCCCCCAGGCCAGCGCGGCCAGCGCCTCGCGTTCCACGTCGATGACGCTGCGCCCGCCGTGGCCATGTCCGGGGATTGCACTTTCGGTCGAGCGCGAGACGTCGAGCAGGATGGAGACGGCGAGGTCACGGCGCTCCGGGTGGGTCTGGCGCCAGACCCGGTCGGTGCCTTCACCGCAGGCATAAAGATCGACCCGGGCGCGGACTGCTCGCTCCGTATCCAGTTCGTCGCCGTCCGGGTGGCCAGGAGTCGAGACGAGGCTGGGACGCAAGGCCTCGAACTGGCGGCGGACGGCGCGGATGCGTGCTTTGGCGCGCGGGTCGTCCCGAAACGGGGACGTGGCGGTGCCTGCTTCAATCCGGCTGTGCAAAACCCTAGCATGGGCAGGAAGGTAGCTTGCAGTGCGCACATCCCATTCAGGATAGGTAGCTATGCCTGAAAGCGCCTCGCGGTCCACGTCTTCGGGTGCAAGGTCGAGGTGCAATTTCAAGCGGGTGGCGGGGGCCTTCGAGATCTGGCCGAGGCCAATCTCGTCCATGTCGTCGGTCGCCTTCTTGGCATCTTCGGAATCGTCATCCTCGATGCGGCGGTTCAGGTTGGCGAAATCGGCCCAAGACAGGATGGCCTCAAACTTGTGCAGGATGAAGCTGTCGTCGCGCTCGGCCTGATCGGACTTGCGGCGACGGGCGCGGCGGGTCTTGTTGCCTTCGCCCTCTTCGGGGGTGCCTTCGGTTTCACGTGTTTCCACCGTGCTGGCAACTGAGCGGCCCTGTGCCCGCAGGTCGGGCCAGAGTGCAACGCCACGGAACGGTCGGTAGCCGCGCGGCGCGCGCGGGATGGCGCGGAAGTCGCCCGAGGCGATGGCCTCGCGCAGAAGACCTGCGCGGCGGGACAGCGGGACGGGATCGCCCAGCAGGTTGCGGATGACCGCTTCGAGCGTCGCCTCGGCCTGGGGCAGGCGCGGTGTGCGGCGGATGGCCAGCATCGCCGCGCAGAGATCGGCGTAGAGTGCGCGAAATCCGGGCGCGTCCTGCAGCGTGTCGCGCACCATGGCCTGACCGGCGGCCAGCGCCGCCAGATCGGCGCGCAGCGGGTCGGTCTCGTCGGGGATGGGGCCGGCATGGGCGGCGATCGCCGCAAGCCAGATATAGAGCGCGGTATTCGCCTCGGGCGCGGGGAAGACGGCAAGACTTTCGGGCAGGCGCAGCGCGGCACCATCAAAGCTGGCGCGCGGGGTGTCTTCAGCCCAGGTGCCCAGCCGGCGCAGCAGCGACAGCCGGTGGTGGCTGGTCTCGTCGGCGGCGGCCTTGATCTCGACCGCCGGATCCCCGCCAAGACCGCGGAAAAGGACTGCCAGCCGTCCGCCCACCTTCGAGAGGTGGACACGGGCTCCATCGTGGACGGGATCAGCGTCCAGACGGCTGGCAAAGGCGTGCCACAGTTTCCCGACGGTTTCTTCGGGTTCCCATGGCTCGAATTCGATCCGTGACATGGCCGGCCTCACCCGAAAACGGCTGTCACAAGATCGCGGAGCCCGGCCTTCACATCCGCATCATCCGTCAGGGGCTCGATCATCGCGGCGCGAATGGCGCGTTCGACCGGCATGCCCCCGGCGATCAGGGTTGCGGCATAGACGACAAGACGGGTAGAGACGCCTTCCTCAAGATCCTGGCCCTTCATGGCGCGCAGCTTGCCGGCAAGGCGTACCAGCGGCTGGACGCGATCTTCGGCAAGGCCGGATTCGCGGGCAACCACGGGGATTTCATGTTCCGGTCGCGGGAAGCTGAACTCCAGCGAGACAAATCGCTGCCGGGTCGAGGGCTTCAGCGTTTTCAGGATGTTCTGGTAGCCGGGGTTGTAGGAAGCCACCAACAGGAAATCGGGGTGGGCCTCGAGCTCTTCCCCGGTGCGGTCCACCGGCAGGATGCGGCGGTCATCGGTCAGCGGATGCAGCACCACGGTCACGTCCTTGCGGGCCTCGACCACCTCGTCAAGGTAGCAGATCGCGCCTTCGCGCACCGCGCGGGTCAGGGGGCCATCGATCCAGACGGTCTCGCCGCCCTTCAGCAGGTAGCGGCCGATCAGGTCGGCGGCGGAAAGGTCATCATGGCAGGCCACGGTATAGAGCGGCCGGCCAAGCCGTGCCGCCATATGGGCGACAAATCGGGTCTTGCCACAGCCCGTGGGGCCTTTCAGCAGCACGGGCAGGCGGCAGGCGGCCGCGGCGGCGAAGACATCGCATTCGTCGCCCTGGGCCAGGTAGAAGGGGGCGTCAGCCGCCCCCTTCGGGTTGAAGGTTCCATCCATCTGCATCACTCCGCAGGGGTTTCAAGACCGCGCTCGATGACTTCCTTGCGGGGCATCGTCACGGCGTAGATGAAGAGGATCGCGCCCAAGACCACTGCCACGCCCGAGCCGAAGCGCATCGCGTAGAAGATCCAGAGCTGGTCCTGCACGTCCATATAGGCCTCGCCGTTCACGCGCTGCAGGTGGGTCTGCACGGTGCCCGCGAAGGTCAGCGTGAAGGTCATGAAGACCACACCGCCCGACATCAGCCAGAACGAGGCCATGTTCAGGACCTGATTGAACGGATCACGTCCGCGCAGCACCGGCATCGCATAGCTGATGATCGCAAGGTTGAGGCAGACATAGGCGCCGTAGAAGGCAAGGTGGCCATGGGCGGCGGTGATCTGCGTGCCGTGGGTGTAGTAGTTCACCCCGTGCAGCGTGTGCAGGAAGCCCCAGACCCCCGCGCCAAAGAAGGCGAGCGTCCCGCAGCCAAGGCTCCAGAGCAGCGCGGCCTTGTTGGGGTGGTCGCGGCGGCCCTTCCAGACCATGACGAAGGCAAAGGACATCATGGCGAAGAAGGGAACGACCTCCATCGTCGAGAAGATGGAGCCGATCCACTGCCAGTAGCCCGGTGTGCCGATCCACAGGTAGTGGTGGCCGGTGCCCAGGATACCCGAGAAGAGGGCGAGCGCGGCGATGACGTAGAGCCATTTCTCAACCACCTCGCGGTCAACGCCCGTCAGCTTCAGCATCAGGAAGGCGAGGATCGAGGCCATCACCAGTTCCCATGTACCTTCCACCCACAGGTGCACGATGTACCACCAGTACATCTTGTCCAGCGCAAGGTTGTCGGGGTTGACGAAGGCAAAGAGGAACAGCAGTGACAGGATCCACAGACCCAGAAGCAGGATGTTGGTGATCGCGGTCTTCTTGCCCGCCAGCACCGTCATCGAGATGTTGTAGAGGAAGATCAGCGCGCCGACGACGATGCCCACCTTGACCCAGCGGGGCTGTTCAATGAACTCGCGCCCCTCGTTGCCTAGCACAAAGTTGCCGTCAAAGAGGTTGAAGAGGTAGGTTACGACCACACCCGCGGTCCCCAATACGAAAATGGCCAGTTGCAGATAGGCCAGCATCGGCGAGTGGATGTCGCGTTCCGATTCCTCGGGAATCAGATAATAGGCGGCTCCGAAGAAGCCAAGCAGCAGCCAAACGACGAGGCTGTTGGTATGCAGCATGCGGCCCACGTTGAAGGGCATTATTTCGGCCAGGAAGTTGGGCGAAATGTAAATATAGCCCAGCACGAGGCCCATTGTGACCTGCACGGCAAACAGCGCCATGGCAACGGCGAAATAGGCCAGCGCGATCTTTTGCGTTTGGTATTTCATGATGGTTCTCCTCAGCCCGCGTCATTCGGCGGCCAGTTCTGCGCGCGGATCGTGTTGGTCCACAGCAGGAAGTCGGCGAGTTCGCGGTATTCTTCGTCGGTCAGTGCGAAGTTCGGCATCTGGCGGCGGCCCTCAATGCCCGTTGGCATCGCGTCCATCCAACCCTTTAGCGCGGTGAACGCCCCTTCATGATCGCCCGGCTCAATGCCCCAACGGGTCATCACATTGGCAAGCTCTGGCGCGAAATAGGCGCCTTCGCCGAGAATTGTGTGGCAGTTGATGCAGGCGTGCTTTTCCCAAAGCGCCTTACCCTTCGCGACGCTTTCTGTCAGCGTGGCGCGGTCGGTCGAGGTGTTGACGATGTAGAAGTGCGAATGGGCCGTCAGACCCACGAAGATAAGAAAGAAGAACAGTGACCCGCCATAGAAGATGTTCCGGGCCATGCTCTTGGTCATGACTTCGCGCATGGCGATCGGTCCTTCCCTGAGCGGTTGCAGTCACTCTTCTGTGAAGAAGGCAGCAGAGTCGGGCCTTAACAAAAGTCAACCGTTCAATACGGAATTGCGGCATGCCACCTCAAGCCGGGCATCGGGGAAATGGGCCAGCGACCGGTCGATACCCTCCCTGTCAAGCAGGCAAAGCGCGGTGGACAGCGCGTCGGCCAGTGCGGCCTGTGGGGCCGAGACCGAAACCGTGGTCCAGCGGGCGGTTTCACCCTGTGGCCCTAGGATATGGGGATGGCCCGCTCCAATCATGGTGCCCATGGGTGAGGACGTCGAAAGCGCGCGGTCCGTCAGTGCAGCAATATCAACCCGCCTGCCCTCCGGGTCGGTGATAGCGGCGATCCAGGCGCGTCCGTCCGGGTGCCCGCCGAGGGTTGCGATCTCGCCAGTATCGATCAACGCGCGATCAAACCCTTCGCCGCGCAGGATGGTCGCGATCCGGTCGGCTGCCCAACCCTGGGCAATGCCATTCAGCGTCAGCGCCTGTTCCCGGTCGAGCCGGATTTCGCTGGCGGATACCTGCACCCGGCCAAACCCGATGGCCGCACTCGCGGCCGCCACGTCACATCCGCTCGCCCGCGCAAGATAGAGCGGCTGCACCGTCGGATCGAATGCCCCGCCCGTTGCCCGATGGACATCCGCCGATAGGCGCAGCACCTGCAGCAGGTCATCCTGCGGATGGGCAAGCCGGCCATCCCGGTTCAGGCGGGTCAATGCCGAATCGCGGTGCAGGCTGAAGATTGCGTCCAGCCGGGAAAGTTCGGCCTTTACGCGACGCAGGGCATGGGCGGATTGCGCGGTGGTCGCGCCCACCAGCCGCACTCCCAGCGACGCGCCGAATCCCGTGCCGGTCCAGACCGTTTCGGTGGCTCGGGCGGGCCCGGCCAGAACGGCTGCGGTGATCGCCATGAAACGACGGCGGTTCATCATGGGGGGCTCCCGACAGGCGCGCGGGGCACGCGCGGCCCCCACCAGACGTGCCAGAGGTCCACAAGGTATAGCGCAAAGGCCGCAATCCAAAGCACACCTGCGATCAGAACGGCCGGATCATGCAAACCCGGCGAGGCGGTACCCAGAAATCTGGTCAGCGCAGCGAGTGGCACCAGCGCATAGGCCAGCGCAACCCGACGCGATGCAATAAGCGGGCGCCCGGTATGACCGAGGCTGGCCCGCGACATGACGGAGAGCGTCATGCCGCCGACCGCGCCTATGCCGAGAACATGCAGCGCTGCGATCTCTGTCCCCAATCCAAGGTTTGCAAGACCAAGCAACAGAAGCCCAATCGCGTTCATCGTGTAAGATAAATGTAACGTCCACAGGATCGGTTTACCCAGGGTCCAGACCCCTTTCCAAAGTGCGACCCGGATAAGGCCGGCCACCCCTGCAACGACGGCGACCGCACCGATGATGTGGTCAGGCAAGCAAACAAGGTAGGTCATCGGCAGCGCCATCGCTGCGGCAATGGAAACTGCCGCCAATGCTATCGAGTTTACAGGCAAATGGGTCTCGCGCCCGGATTGCACCATCGCATTTCGAGTGAAGCCGGGAGTCACGCGTCCACCCAGCACCATGATCATGCAGCAAAGTGTTACCAGGCCCATCCGTAGCCCAGCCCATTCCGTATCCGTACGGCCCAGCCACTCCAGATGCACCATCAGGTTCGCGATCCAGAATGCCGCAATGAGGACCAGAAAGATCATCTGCTGCGGCTTGGGTTTGCGGATAAGTTGGCCAAGGATCTGTGCCCCAAGGAAGGGCGCAAAGGCCAGATCGGTTGCTGCAACGGCGATCGGGGATATATGACCAGACATCCAGACCGCGAGCCGCCCTGCAAGCCAGATGGACCAGACCGCCGCGATATATCGTCGTGGGGCCCCCTTCGCCCCAGTCCAGTTTGGAACAGCGGTCAGAAAAAAACCCGCCAAAGCCGCGCCACTGTACCCAAAAATCATCTCATGCGCATGCCACAGATGTGGGGCAGGCGCTGCGGGCAGATTCAGAGATCCGCCCGCAGCCTGAACGGCAAGCCATGCTTCCCACACGCCCATTGCGATGACGGCATAGAGACCGGCAGACAGAAAGAAGACCCGGAACCCTTCGGAATAAAGGCGTTCTATCGCAGTCATTGTTGGACTCCATCCATGGCCCTCGCACGGCGCTTCAGCACGGGACAAAGCGTGCTATCGTTCATGATGACCTGGCAGCGCAGGCAAAGGACACATTCGTTCACATTGATCCGCCCGATCGCGTCAATCGCGCCGACGGTGCATTTCGTTTCGCACATCCGGCATTCGCGGCCGCATTGCGGGCGACGCTTCAGCCAGTCAAAGATCTTGAGCTTCGCGGGAATTGCGAGGCCAGCCCCCAAGGGGCAAAGGTAGCGGCAGTAGAACCGCTCGATGAAAAACCCCGCACCCAGAATGGCCGCGACGAACAGAAGAAATGGCCATGCACGGACAAAGCGCAGGCTGATCGCGGTCTTGAATGGCTCGACCTCGGCCACGACCAGCGCGTCTTGCATCGAGTAGAATGACAGTGCTAGGATTCCGACAAACAACGTGTATTTGATGACCCACAGCCGTTCGTGCAGCGCCTGCGGCACGGTGATCTGCCGCACCCCCAACCGCACCGCGACGGCATTCGTCAGTTCCTGCAGGGCACCGAACGGGCACAGCCAGCCGCAATAGACGCCGCGCCCCCAGAAAAGCAGACCAAGCGCCACAAAGGACCACAGCAGGAAGATCACCGGCTCTATCAGGAAGGTTTCCCAGCGGAACCCGGTCAGCAGCGAATGCACAAAGGCCACCACCTGCACGATCGAAAGCTGACCGTTCAGTCCTATGCCTAGAAACAGAAAGCTGCCGGTCAGGAAGATCAGCCGGCCGGTCCGCCATAGCGCGGGGCGGCGGGTGATCCACTCCTGTGCAAAAAGGATTGCCGTCAAGGCAACTAGCATCACCACAACCATCACAGCCTGCACCCACTTTTCGGCCCAAATCAACTTCCAGAGCGGCTCGGGTGACATTGTGGCCGTGAGGAGAGCCTGCGGCAGCGCGACGGAAAGGTGGGTGTCCATTGTGACGGTTCTGCCCTTCACCGTGGGTCGTCGCGACTGCACGTCGATAGTGAAGGGTCGGCTCGGATCGATGGTGGCGGGTAGCGCAAAGACGCTGATCTCTTTCATCGCGGGGGCATTGGGCAAAGCCAGACGCCTGACCATCTGATAGCTCTCGGCGGTGGGTTGCCACCGGGTATCACCCTGCACGATTGTCATGCGGTCGAACAGGCCGCTCTGTCGCCAGTCGGTGCCCCGATGCGATTGCATGCCCATAGACATCACGATCAGGGCCGCCTCGCCCGAGCCGAGCGCACCAACCACACGGGTAAATTCCTTCTGACCCAACAGGTTCTGTCCGATGGTGGGTGGATCCAGGATGCCTGCCCAAAGGTGCAGGAAATCACCCGCGCCTGGAGGAACGGGGACCTTGGCGCCCGCCAGTGCCAGCGCGGCCTCGTCCATCGTGACGCGCGCCTCGGCAAGAGCGCCCATATCAATTAGGCCAGCCCAGTCGAGAGGCGTGAAGGTCAGCCGGTCAATCCCTTGGCTGGCCAGGATGCCACGTCCCGCTGCCAACGTGCGCGCGGTGCGTAGGATTCCGTCGCGTATGACCCCGGTCGAGACGGTCGCGCGGCTGATGACGTCGGGCGCATCGGGTGTCGCTGCGTTGGGCACTGAAAGCTCAAGGCCCTCAAAGCCACTAACATAGGCTGCGATATCCTCATCCGAGATTCCCAGCGTCAGTATCGGCTCGTTGTGCTGGACCAGTTGTGCACCACTGATCCGTCCGGATGGGGTGATGGCGATCAGCACGTCGAGCGGTAACCCGGAATAGCCGACAGATCCGGCAATCTCCCTTGTCGAGCCGATATACGCGACCACCTGCCTATCACGAACCACGTCCCACCCCGGAACACCCGCGTCGATACGACGGATGTGCACAGGGGCGGAAACGCCAGCCAGTTCGGCTGCCTGTGCCTGCGTTGGTGGCATTATGCCCCGCTCGGCGACCAGAGCCCCGACGTCGGCCGCAGCGACCCGCAGCGATATCAGAAATGCCAGTAGAATGAGGGCGAGTGCGCGCATCGGAATCCCATCGGGCAGCCAGGGCAACCTGCCGGACGGGAACCTTTCGGTCCTTAACAAAAGTCAAAGCCAGCCCCGACCGATCACGCGAATGTGTGTGCAGCCTCACCAGCTGAACGGAGAGATACCCATGACACGCCAAGCCCCCAAAGCCAGGACGATTCTGTGGGGCAGTGCCGCCTTGGCCCTTGGCCTGCTGACCGCGCCACTTCATGCGCAGGACAAGCCAAAGGAACATGCTGACGGCCCCGCCGCCGCCTATGAGCCCTCGATGACCACGCTGGGCCAGTTGCAGGTCGAGATCCCGGGCCGCAAGCCTGACGATCCGGTCATGACTCAGGAAGAGTTCCAAAAGGCCACCCAGATCTACTTCGAGCGCTGCGCAGGTTGCCATGGCGTGCTGCGCAAAGGCGCAACGGGCAAGCCCCTGACGACCGATATCACCCGTGTCAATGGCTATGAGTATCTGCACAGCTTTATCACCTATGGCTCGCCTGCCGGGATGCCGAACTGGGGCACCTCGGGAGAGCTGAACGAGGCCGATGTCGACCTGATGGCCCGCTATCTGTTGCTTGAGCCGCCAGCCCCGCCGGAATGGGGCATGCCCGAAATGAAGAACAGCTGGAAGGTCGTGGTCAAGCCCGAGGATCGCCCGACCAAGCAGATGAACAGCCTCGATCTGGCAAACATTATGTCCGTCACGCTGCGCGACGCGGGGCAGGTCGCACTGATCGACGGAAACACGCATGAGATCGTGTCGATCATTGACACAGGCTATGCGGTGCATATCAGCCGCATCTCGGCCTCGGGACGCTATCTGTTCGTGATTGGCCGCGATGGGCTGGTCAACATGATCGACCTGTGGATGGAAAAGCCAGACACTGTCGCCTCGATCAAGATTGGCATCGAGGCCCGTTCTGTTGAAACGTCAAAGTTCGAGGGCTGGGAAGACAAGCTCGCCATCGCGGGCGCCTACTGGCCGCCGCAATACGTGATCATGGATGGTGCAACGCTGGAACCGTTGAAGATCGTCTCGACCCGCGGCAACGTCTATGACGAGCAGGTCTACCATCCCGAGCCGCGCGTGGCCTCGATCCTCGCGTCGCACTACAAGCCCGAGTTCATCGTGAACGTGAAGGAAACGGGTAAGATCCTGATGGTCGATTATACAGACCTGAAGAACCTCAAGACCACCGAGATCGAGGCGGAGCGCTTCCTGCACGATGGCGGTCTGGACAGCACGCACCGCTACTTCATGGTGGCCGCCAACGCCCGCAACAAGATCGCGGTCGTGGACACCAAGGAAGGCAAGCTGACCGCGCTGGTCGATACCGAGGGCCAGACCCCGCACCCGGGCCGTGGCGCGAACTTCACCCACCCGATCCACGGTCCGGTCTGGGCGACCTCACACCTTGGCGACGAAAGCGTGGCGCTGATCGGCACCGATCCGGAAGGGCATCCCGACCAGGCCTGGAAGATCGTCGATACCTTCTACGCACTTGGTGGCGGCTCGCTGTTCATCAAGACCCATCCGAACAGCCAGCACCTCTACGTCGATGCGACGCTGAACCCAGATGCCGAGATCTCGGCCAGCGTGGCGGTCTTCGACATCGCGGCCATGACCGGTAACACCGAGAAGGACCCCGAATTCAAGACCCTGCCGATCGGTGAATGGGCGGGTATTCCGGATGGCCAGCCGCGCGTCGTGCAGCCCGAGTTCAACAAGGACGGCACCGAAGTCTGGTTCTCGGTCTGGAACGCCAAGGACAAGGAAAGCGCCATCGTCGTTGTCGATGACAAGACGCTTGAGCTGAAGAAGGTGATCAAGGACCCGCGCCTGATCACTCCAACCGGCAAGTTCAACGTCCTGAATACCCAGAAGGACATCTACTGATCCCTGACCTATCCCCGGGCGGTGCGCCGCCCGGGGGGCCTTTCACGGTATTCTTTCAGCAAGTCGGGACCGATAGCCATGAACGACCTTTCTCATTATCGCGCCCAGGGTTGCGTGCATCTGATCGGAGCGGGACCGGGGGCAGCCGATCTTCTGACCCTGCGGGCGCTGCGGTTGATCCAGTCGGCCGATGTCGTTGTGCACGACCGGCTCGTTAGCCCCGAGATCATGTTGCTGGTGCCCGAAAGCTGCCGACGTCTTGATGTTGGCAAGACTGCGGGCTTTCACGCGGTGCCGCAAGAGCAGATCAACGCCATTCTCGTGGACCTCGCGCGGCAGGGATTGCGCGTGGCCCGCTTGAAGGGTGGCGATCCGGTGATCTTTGGCAGGGGAAGCGAAGAGGCCGAGGCATGCCGCATCGCGGGTGTGCCCTTCGACTATACGCCGGGCATCACCTCGGCCCAGGGGGCTGCATCCTCGACCGGCGTGCCGCTGACCCACCGGGGTCTGGCGACCGGCCTGCGCTATGTCACCGGACACCGCGCGCGCGACGCCGAACTGGATCTCGACTGGCCCTCGCTTGCCAGCACCGAGACCACGCTTGTCGTCTATATGGGCGTGGCCAACATTTCCGAAATCGCGCGTCAGTTGATGGTCCATGGCCTGCCCGCCGATCTGCCGGTGCTGGCCATCGCCTCGGCCACCACCCCGCGCGAGACTCGGCTGCTCTCCACGCTTGCGACGATCGCCGCTGATGTGTCGGATGCCCGGCCCGAGGCGCCGGTGTTGTTCATCATCGGCCATGTCGTCTCGCTTTATCGGCCCGAGGCCATGGTACGGGCGGCCCAGGGGGTCGCGGTCCATGCCTAGGACATCGGTCCTGCTGCTTTTGATGCTGGGCACACCCGCCATTGCCGATGTCCCGCCCGAGCGCGTGGTCGCGCTGGAGCATCTGGTGACACAGGATTGCGGGTCGTGCCACGGGCTGACGCTGAAGGGCGGGCTTGGACGCCCGCTAACCGCCGAGGCGCTGGCCCATGCCGAGCCCGACGGCCTGGCCACAATCATTCTCGACGGCATTCCCGGCACCGCAATGCCACCCTGGCGCCCGCTTCTGACCGAGGACGAGGCGCTGTGGATAGCCCAGTACCTCAAGACCAAGGACTCCAAGCAATGAAATACGCGTTCGCGGCCCTTCTGATGTCCTGCTTGCCCTATGGCGCATTGGCCCAATCCACGGGTGATCTGGGCCTTGTGATTGAACGCGCCAACGGAAGCCTTGTCGTTGTTGACCGCTCTGATCGCGCGGCCATCGGCCGGATCGAGGGGCTGGGCGATCTGTCGCATGCCTCGCTGACCTATGGGCCGGATGAACGCTTTGCCTATGTCTTTGGCCGTGACGGCGGGCTGTCCAAGGTCGACATCCTTGAACGCAAGGTGGTGGCCCGCACGGTGCAGGCCGGAAACTCCATCGGCGGGGCGATCTCGGACGATGGCCGGCTGGTGGCGGTTTCAAACTATGAACCCGGCGGGATCAAGGTGTTCGATGCCGAGACGCTGGAACTGGTCGCCGACATTCCCGCTGCAGGCAAGACCGTGGGCCTGGTTGACGTGCCCGGACGCCGCTTCGCCTGGGCGGTCTGGGACACGGGCGAGGTGTTTCTGGGCGACTTCTCGGGCGCGGAGCCGGCGGTGCGCATGATCGGCATTGCGGGCGCCAACCCGTTCGATGCGGTGCTGACCGATGACGCCCACACCTTTCTGGTGGGGCTGTTCGGCGAAAAGGGCGTGACGGCCTTTGACCTTTGGTCCGATGCGCCGGTGCCGCAGAAGTTCCTGACTGGCTACGGCAAGACGGGCGAAGATATGCCCGTCTACAAGATGCCGCATCTGCAAAGCTGGGCCTTTACCGAAGGGCAATACGCGCTGCCCGCCGTTGGCCGGCACGAGGTGCTTTGGGTCGATCGCGACACGCAGGCGCAGGTCGCAAGCACGCCGGTGCATGGCCAGCCCGTGTTCATCATTGCGCAGCCCGCCTCGCCCTATGTCTGGGTGAACTTCGCCACGCCTCTGAATGACGTGGTGCAGGTGATCGATTCCCGCAGCCATGAGGTTGTGGCCACACTGAACCCCGGCAAGGCGATCCTGCACATGGAGTTTGCGCCGCGCGGAGCCGAGGTCTGGATCAGCGCGCGCGACGACAACAAGGTGCTGGTCTACGACACCCGCACCCGCGAAAAACTGGCCGAAATCGATGCTGTCGCGCCTTCGGGTATCTTCTTCACCGCCCGCGCGCATCAGACGGGGTTGTAAGGCCATGATTGCGCTCGATACTATCGACACACGGCTGCTCGACGAATTCCAGCGCGGATTCCCGCTTGAGCCGCGTCCCTTTGCGCGGATCGGACTTGAACTTGGTGTGGAGGAGGGCGCGGTTCTCGACCGATTGACCCGCCTGTCGGCAGGTGGCGCCGTGGCGCGGGTCGGCGCAACCGTCCGTCCTAACACGGCCGGTGCCTCGACCCTTGCCGCGCTTGCTGTGCCCAAAGGGCGGCTGGAGGAAGTGGCGGCCCTTGTTGGGGCCGAGTCCGGCGTGAACCATTCCTACCAGCGCGAGGCGGACTGGAACCTGTGGTTCGTGGCGACGGCAGCGGATGAGCGGGCGTTGGCGCAATCCTTAGAGCGTATCCGCAAGACCACGGGATTGCGACTTCTGGATCTGCGGCTTGAGCGGGCGTACAATATTGATCTCGGCTTTCGCCTGTCGGGCCTGCCACGGGCCATGGGGGTGACCGCCGAGGCGCGGCCCGAAGTGCTGCGCCCTGATGATCGCCCCTTGTTGCATGCCCTCTCTCAGGGCTTCGTGCTAGTGCCGACGCCCTATGCGGCCCTCGCCGACCGTCTTGGCCGGACCGAGGGGCAGGTTCTGTCTCGTATCGGCCTGCTGGTTTCCGCCGGCATCATCACACGGTTGGGGGTGATAGTGCGTCACCGTCCGCTTGGCTGGACTGCGAATGCCATGGTCGTCTGGGACCTGCCCGAGGCGCGGATCGATGCGGCCGGGCAGGCGCTGGCCGGACATGCGGGTGTGACGCTATGCTATCGCCGCCGCCGCGTGCCGGGCGTCTGGCCCTATGCACTTTATTGCATGATCCACGGAAAGAGCCGCGACGCGACGCTTGAGGTGCTGGAGGCTGGCCGGCTTTTACCCGCCTTGCAGGGCGCAGCCCTCCGCGTACTCTTCTCCACGCGCTGTTTCAAGCAATCTGGTGCCCGCCTGGTGGAGGCCGCATGAAACGCGCACCCCTCCCCCCGGGCTCTCTCGACGATACGGATCGCAGGGTTCTGAACGCATTGCAGGATCGCCTGCCCATAAGACACAGCCCCTTCGACGAGGTGGCCGGACCACTTGGCTTGACAGAGCGAGATCTGATTGCCCGGATCGCCCGCCTGCGCGAGATCGGCGCCATCACCCGGTTCGGGCCCTTCTTTGACGCGGCTGCCATGGGTGGCGCATTCTGCCTTTGCGCCATCGCAGTGCCCGCCGCCCGCTTTGACGAGGTCATGACTTTGGTCAATGCTCATCCCGAGGTGGCCCATAATTATGAACGTCAGCACCATCTGAACATGTGGTTCGTGCTGGCTTGCGAAAAGCCGAACGGGATCGCCCGGGTGGCCAAGCGGATCGAGGCCGAGACGGGTTTGCACGTTCACCTCTTTCCAAAACTGAAAGAGTTCTTCATCGGGTTCCGGGTCACTGCATGATTATCGACGCTACCGACCGCAAGATCATCGCCGCAACGGCGAGCGGCTTGCCGCTGGTGCCGCACCCCTTTGCCGAGGTCGGAAGCTGGCTGGGGTTGCCAGAGTCCGAGGTGATCGCCCGTGTGACGCGGATGCAGGAGGCAGGCGTCATACGTCGCGTCGCAATCGCGCCCAACCACTATGCGCTTGGCATGGTCGCCAACGGAATGAGCGTCTGGGATGTCGATGATCAGGACGCCGAGACGCTGGGTGCCCGGGTCGGCGCGCTCGACTTCGTCAGCCATTGCTACCTGCGCCCGCGCAGCCTGCCCGACTGGCCCTATAACCTGTTCGCCATGATCCACGGCCAGACCCGCGACGAGGTCGAGGTGAAACGCGCGGGGATCGCCGCCCTGCTTGGAACATCCTGCCGCGGGTCAGACGTGCTTTATTCCACGCGTATCCTGAAGAAGACGGGTATGCGCCTTTCCGAGGGAGCGTGAACCATGTTCCGCCTGACCCAGTACATGCGCGAGCTGGTGGCGCCCACCCCGGTTCGCCGCCGTGCCGCTGCCGGGGGTGTCAAGCCCGTGGTGATCTGGAACCTGACGCGCCGCTGCAACCTGCGCTGCCGGCATTGCTACACGACCAGCGCCGATGTGCCCTTTCCGGGTGAGTTGACCCATGAACAGGCAATGGCGGTGGTGGATGACCTGCATCGTTTCGCCATCCCCGCCCTGATCCTGTCGGGGGGCGAGCCGCTCAGCCGGTTCGATTTCTTCGAGATTGCCACCCGCGCGCGCGACCTGGGCTTCCGCCACCTGTCACTTTCCACCAACGGGACCAAGGTGGCCGAACATATCGACCGTATTGCAGAGCTGGGCTTCGACTATATCGGCATCTCGCTCGACGGGATCGGGGCAATGAATGACTGGTTCCGCGGTGTCGATGGGGCCTACTTCGAGGCGCTGCAGGGCGTGCGGGCCTGCAAGGCGCGCGGCGTGAAGGTGGGCCTGCGCTTCACCATCACCGAGGACAACGCCTCGATGCTGCCCGCGATGATCGACCTGTGCGACAGCGAGGAGGTGGACAAGTTCTACCTCAGCCATCTTGTCTATGCCGGGCGCGGCGACAAGCACAGGGGAGAAGATACCGCCCACCGGCGCACGCGCGACGCGATGGACCTGCTGATTGACAGCGCATGGTCTGCCGTGTCGCAGGATCAGCCGCTGGAGATCGTGACTGGCAACAACGACGCCGATGCCGTCTATTTCCTGCAATGGGTCGAGCGGAACTTCGATGCGGAACGCGCCGCCCATGTGCGGACGCATCTGGCTGCCTGGGGGGGCAATTCCTCGGGGCTGGGCGTTGCCAATATCGACCCGCAGGGCAAGGTGCATCCCGACACCTACTGGTCCGACTATACCGTGGGATCGGTGAAGCAGATCCCGTTCAGCGCGCTCTGGACCGGCGATGACCGGATGCTTGCCACCCTGCGCCAGCGGCCCCGCCCGCTGAAGGGTCGCTGCGGCGACTGCGCCTTCAAGGACATCTGCGGCGGCAACACCCGCATCCGCGCGCTGCAGGTCTCGGGCGATCCTTGGGCCGAGGACCCAGCCTGCTACATGACCAATGCCGAAATCGGGGTTGATGCGGCCGAGCGGCTGGTTGTCACCCCCTTCCGTGGAAAGAGCCATGATCCGGCGCACCAGTTCTCATAGCCTGCGCCTGACCGGTGCAGCGCTTGTCCTGATGGCCTGCTCAGCGGCGGCCGGGGCGGCGCCGGACGGGGCGATGATCTTTTCCGACCTTTGCGCCGCATGCCATTCTGAGACCCGGCTGGGCGGGACCGGGCCTGCGCTCATCCCTGAAAGTCTTGGCCGTCTGAAGGGCGAAAAGCTGCAAGCTGTGATCGCCAAGGGGCGCCCGATGACGCAGATGCCGGGCTTTGCGCAGACGCTGTCTGCGTCAGAGATCGCGGCTGTGGCAGACTATGTATCCGCGCCGCTCGCGAAGGCGCCAGTCTGGGGAGTGGCCGAGATCGAGGCCACGCGCAGCCTGCGCGACGACTATACCCCCGCCACGGCGCCGGTGTTCATGGCCGATCCGATGAACGTGACGCTGGCGGTCGAAACCGGCGACAGCCATATCTCGGTGCTGGATGGAGATACATTTGCGGTGCTCGACCGGTTCGAGACGCCCTTCGCCGTCCATGGCGGGCCGAAGTTCAGCCCCGACGGGCGCTACGTCTTTGTGATGTCGCGCGATGGATGGGTGCAGAAATACGACATCTGGTCGCTGCACGAGGTGGGGCGGGTCCGTGCCGGGCTGAACAGCCGCAACATCGCGATGAGCCATGATGGCAAATGGCTCGCGGTGGCCAACTATCTGCCAAGGACGCTGACCATCCTCTCGACCGACGATCTGTCGGTTGCAAAGGTGATCGAGGTTGCGGGCCGTGACGGCACACCCTCTCGTGTAGCGGCGGTCTATCAGGCGCCAGAGCGCCAGTCCTTTGTGCTGGCGCTGAAGGACGTGCCCGAGATATGGGAAGTGGCGACCAACCCCGTCGCGGGGCCATTTTACGACGGATTCGTGCACAGCCACGAAGCTGACATGAAAGAGGCGCTTGGCACCGAAGAGGGCCTGTTCGCCCGGCGCCGGATCGACGTCTCGGCCCCGCTTGATGATTTCTTCTTCGACCCCGACTACCGTAACCTGATCGGCGCAAACCGCGAAGGGGAAACCGGCGTTGTGGTGAACCTCGATGTCGGTCGCGAGATTGCGACCCTGCCTCTGCCGGGTATGCCGCATCTGGGATCTGGCATCTCATGGATGCGCGACGGGCGGCGGGTCATGGCGGTGCCTCATCTGAACGAGGGGCGCATCAGCATCATCGACATGACGGACTGGAGCCTTGTGAAGCTGGTCGAGACCAGTGGGCCGGGCTTCTTCCTGCGCAGCCATGACGGAACGCCCTACCTTTGGGCCGATGTCTTTACCGGGCCGCACAAGGGCGAGATGCACCTGATCGACAAGAAGACACTCGAGGTGATCAAGGTGATCACCCCCGAGCCGGGCAAGACTGTCGCGCATACCGAATTTACCAAGGACGGCAGCCGGGCGCTGGTCTCCATCTGGGAGGATGATGGCGCCGTGATCGTCTTCGACACCAAAACGCAGACCGAGTTGATGCGCCTGCCCATGCGCAAGCCTTCGGGGAAATACAATGTCTGGAACAAGATTACCTTCGAAGATGGCACCAGCCACTGAATCGCTGTGGAAGTTGGGACTGATCCTGTGGCCGTTTGCCACAGGGGCGGTTGCGATCAACCTGTTCCTGCTGGGTCTGATCGGCGTGTCGATGGGCCTGCCAGCCGTTACCCCTGTCAGCGCCCTGATCTGGTCTCTGCCCTTGGGCATACCCGCAACCCGGGGCTTTGCCGTCTGGATCCGCAGCCTGATCCGCGAGGCCGAGGGCCGCAAGCCCCGTTGATAAGCGCCATGCCCGGAAAATAGACATTCAAGATGTCGAATTGATCTTGGTCAAGGCAAGTCCAGTCGAATCCGTCCACTAACCCCACATGCGAACCTTGATGCGCGCCCTTCTTGCCCTGTCGATGTCGTTGGCGCTTGCGCTATACGGCGCGGCGCTGGCGACGCCGGCGGCAGCGTCCGGTCCGCTGACCGAACTGGTCATCTGCGGCGATGACGGGGCCGAGACGATCCTGCTCGACGTCACCGGAAATCCCGCAAAGCCCGCCTCTGAATGCTGCAAGTGTCAAAGCTGTCTTGCCGCGGTCGATGCCTTTGTTCTCCAGCAGGCATTCGCACTGACCGCCCCTGACCTTTCGGCCCATACTGTCACGTTTGGTGCCGGGCGAGTCGTTTGCCCCGATCGCGCGCTCTATCCGATGCCGCGCGGCCCCCCACTCCACCCCCAAGCCAAAGTGAACCGGATCGACGACGTCGCCGGATCTCTCTTCGTTTCGCTTGAGTTTCGTCAAGTGAGTCGTGGATGGATCGTGCGACCCATCGGGCACTTCAGCGAGGTTGCCCGATGATGAAACTTGTCCGTCTGCTTTCCCTGTTCGCCGCGACTGTATGGTTGTCCATCGCAACCCTTTCGCCCGCCGTTGCCGCGACGGTTCTGGACAAATTCCTGTCCGAGGTGCCGCCAGCCGATCTGGTGCCGGGCGCCGAGGCTTTTGGCCCGATCCGCGAGGATGCCGCCGTCGCACCCGTCCTGAAGGGCGGCGAGACCATCAGCTGGGCCTTTATCACATCAGATTTCGTGGGAACGACCGGCTATTCCGGCAAACCCATCCACACCATGGTTGCCGTTGACGCTGATGCAAAGATCATCGGCGTGCAACTGGTCAAGCATTCCGAACCCATCGTCCTGATCGGGATCCCGGACGCCAAGATCAAGGCGCTGGTCGGGGCCTATGTCGGGCTCGATCTGGTGGCCGAGGCAAACTCGGGGGGGACCAGCCATGAGGTGGACATCATCTCGGGCGCGACAGTCACGGTGATGGTGATCGACGATTCGATCGTGCGCTCAGGGCTCAAGGTGGCGCGCGTGCTGGGCCTCGGCGGACTTGCGCCCGAGGCCGCCAGCGCGGGGCCCGCGTTCGAGTTCAACCCCGAGGCCAAGGCTCCGTCCGACTGGATAACCATGGAGGGGGATGGCACGCTGCGCCGTCTGTCGCTGGGTGTGGGCCAGGTGAACGCTGCCTTCGCGGCGATCGAGGACAAGCGCGCAGCCGAACGCGCGATGACTGAGGCGCCGGAGACGACTTTTGTCGAGATGCAGACCGCACTTGTCTCGGTGCCAGCGATCGGCAAGGCCCTGCTGGGCGAACAGGACTTCGCCAACCTCCAGGGTTGGCTGGCCGATGGCGACCATGCGATCATGGTTGCGGGGCGCGGGCTCTACAGCTTCAAGGGTTCAGGCTATGTGCGCGGCGGCATTTTCGACCGGATCGTGCTGATTCAGGATGATGTCGCGGTGCGCTTCCGCGACAAGATGCATCGGCGGCTTGTCAGCATCGCCGCCGAAGGCACTCCAGATTTCACCGAGATGGATCTGTTCAAGGTCCCCGCCGAGACCGGGTTCGATCCGACCAAGCCCTTCCGTCTGCAACTTCTGGTCCAACGTGAGGTCGGGCCGATCGAGAAGGTCTTCACGACGTTTGATCTGGGCTACCAACTGCCTCCACAGTACCTGCGCGCCGTCGCCCCGCCACCCACAGCCGAGCCTTCGGTGGCACAGGCCGCAGCGGCGCAGGACGAAGGATCGGCACAGGCCGAATTGTGGAAGAAGATCTGGCTGGGGTCCAAGGCCGAGATTGTCGTGCTGGGCGTTATGCTGATGGTCCTGACGGTGGTGTTCTTCTTCCAGAGTATTGCGACCCGCAATGCGCGCGCCTTCTTCTGGTTCCGCATGGCCTATCTGACGGTGACGCTTGTCTTTCTTGGCTGGTACGCCAATGCGCAGCTTTCCGTCGTCAACCTAATGGCGCTCTTCGGTGCGCTGGTCACAGGCTTCAGCTGGCAGGCGTTCCTGCTTGACCCGCTGACTTTCATCCTTTGGTTCGCGGTGGCGGCGGCGCTTCTGTTCTGGGGCCGCGGGGCCTATTGCGGCTGGCTCTGCCCCTTTGGCGCGCTGCAGGAATTGTCCAACCGTATCGCGCGGCGTCTGCATGTGCCGCAGTGGATGCTGCCTTGGGGCCTGCATGAGCGGCTCTGGCCAGTCAAGTACATGATCTTCCTTGGGCTTTTCGGCGTCTCGCTGATGAGCGTGGAGCAGGCTGAGCATCTGGCCGAAGTCGAGCCCTTCAAGACCGCGATCATCCTGAAATTCGTGCGGGCCTGGCCCTTTGTGGCCTATGCCGCCGCGCTGCTGCTGGCGGGGCTGTTCGTCGAGCGGTTCTATTGCCGCTACCTCTGCCCGCTGGGCGCGGCACTTGCGATCCCGGCGCGCATCCGCATGTTCGACTGGCTGAAGCGCTACAAGGAATGTGGCAACCCCTGCCAATCCTGCGCCAATCAGTGCCCGGTGCAGGCTATTCATCCGACCGGCGAGATCAACCCGAATGAATGTGTGAACTGCCTGCATTGCCAGGTGCTTTACCAGTCGAAAACCATCTGCCCCGTCGTCATCAAACGCCTGAAACGGCGCGAGACGGTAGGCGCGGCCCCCGAGATCCTGGGCAAGCCCCCGACGGGGCACCCGAACGCAGCCCGATAAACAGTCTTCCATCTGAAAGGAGTTCCATCATGGAAACCGAAAACAAGACAGGGATCAGCCGCCGCATGCTGCTTGGCGCCACGGCCGGCGGTGCGGCACTCGCCGGCGCGGTCGGCGGTCGCCTGGCACTTGGCACTGGCGCGCTTGGTGTAGCGACTGTCGCGGGCACGGGTGCTGCTCATGCCTCGACCGGCAGCTTCAACGTGGCGCCGGGGCAACTGGACGAATACTACGGCTTCTGGTCCTCAGGTCAGACCGGGGAGATGCGTATCCTTGGCATTCCGTCCATGCGCGAACTGATGCGCGTTCCGGTCTTCAACCGCTGCTCGGCCACCGGCTGGGGCCAGACAAATGAATCGATCCGTGTCCACCAGCGGACGATGACCGACAAGACCAAGAAGCTGCTGGAAGCCAACGGCAAGAAGATCCACGACAACGGCGACCTGCATCACGTCCACATGTCCTACACCGAGGGCAAGTACGACGGTCGCTATCTGTTCATGAACGACAAGGCCAATACCCGCGTGGCGCGTGTGCGCGCCGACGTGATGAAATGCGACGCCATTCTCGAGATCCCGAACGCCAAGGGCATCCACGGCATGCGTCCGCAGAAATGGCCGCGGTCGAACTATGTGTTCTGCAACGGCGAGGATGAAGCGCCGCTGGTGAACGACGGCAGCACCATGGCTGACGTGAAGACCTATGTGAACGTCTTTACCGCCGTCGATGCCGACAAGTGGGACGTTGCATGGCAGGTGCTGGTTTCCGGTAACCTCGACAACTGCGATGCCGATTATGAGGGCAAGTGGGCCTTCTCGACCTCGTACAACTCGGAAATGGGGATGAACCTCGCGGACATGACCGCTTCCGAGATGGACCATGTGGTCGTGTTCAACATCGCCGAGATCGAAAAGGCCATCGCCGACGGCAAGTTCGAAGAGGTGAACGGCGTCAAGGTGTTGGACGGCCGGAAAGAGGCGAACAGCCAGTTCACCCGTTATATCCCGATCGCAAACAACCCGCACGGCTGCAACATGGCGCCGGACAAGAAGCACCTCTGCATCGGGGGCAAGCTCTCGCCGACTGTGACGGTGATCGACGTGACGAAGCTCGATCCGCTGTTCACCGACAACGCCGATCCGCGCAGCGCCGTTGTGGCAGAACCGGAACTCGGGCTCGGGCCGCTGCACAACGCCTTTGACGGCAAGGGCAACGTCTATACCTCGCTCTTCCTCGATAGCCAGGTGGTCAAGTGGAACATCGAAAAGGCCATTCAGGCGTTCAACGGTGAAAAGGTCGATCCGATCCTCGACAAGGTCGATGTGCAGTATCAGCCGGGTCACCTCAAGACCTCGATGGGTGAGACGCTGGAGGCCGATGGCAAGTATCTTGTCTGCCTCTGCAAATTCTCGAAGGACCGCTTCCTGAACGTGGGTCCCCTGAAGCCGGAAAACGATCAGCTGATCGATATTTCGGGCGACAAGATGGTGGTCATCCACGACGGTCCGACCTTCGCCGAGCCGCATGACGCCATCGCCGTGCACGCCAGCAAGATGACCGGCATCAAGTCGGTCTGGGACCGTCAGGACGCGATGTGGGCCGAAACCCGCAAGCAGGCCGAAGCCGATGGGGTGAACCTGGATGACTATCAGGACACCGTGATCCGCGACGGCAACAAGGTGCGCGTCTATATGTCGAGCCAGGCGCCGCAGTTCGCGCTGGAGGAGTTCACGGTCAAGGAAGGCGACGAGGTGACGGTGGTCATCACCAACCTCGACGACATCGACGACCTGACCCATGGCTTCACCATGGGCAACCACGGCGTCGCGATGGAGATCGGGCCGCAGCAGACCTCGTCGGTCACTTTCGTTGCGGCAACTGCGGGTGTTTACTGGTACTACTGCCAGTGGTTCTGCCATGCCCTGCACATGGAGATGCGCGGCCGGATGTTCGTGGAACCGAAGGGCGCCTGATCATGAAGCGGCTTGCCCTTGCCCTTGCACTGCTTGTCGCCCCGATGGCGGGGGCCGCGGAGCGGCATGTCCCGCCGGGGCAGGGTAGCCTTGCCAGCGCCATCGCCGGGGCTTCTCCCGGCGATGTGCTTGTGCTGACCGACGGGGCCTATACTGGTCCCGTCACCATCGACCGGCCGCTGACCCTGCAAGGACCGCGTGACGCCATCGTGGACGGACAGGGGCATGGCACGGTCATTACCATCAGTTCGCCCGACGTGACGCTGCAGGGCTTTGCCGTCACTGGATCGGGGGCGATGAACCAGCAACTTGACGCCGGCGTGAAGATCCTGAAGGGCGCCGACCGTGCGGTGATCGAAAACCTGCTGCTGCAGGACAACATGCACGGCATAGACGTGCATGGCGGTCGCGACGCGCGGGTGGCGAACAACGAAATCATCGGGCGCCAGAACGCGCGGATGAACGAACGTGGCAACGGCATCTACATCTGGAACAGCCCCGGCACAGTGGTCGAGGGCAATTCCGTCCGCTTTGGCCGCGATGGAATCTTTTCCAACACCTCGCGCAAGGGGACCTACCGCAACAACAGCTTCCGCGACCTGCGCTTCGCCGTGCACTACATGTACACGCATGACTCCGAGGTTTCGGGCAACATCAGCATCGGCAACCATCTGGGCTTTGCCATCATGTTTTCGGATCGCGTGCAGGTGTTGAACAACCTGTCTTTGGGTGATCGCGAACACGGGCTGATGCTGAACTATGCCAACGGCGCCGATGTGTCAGGCAATCTCGTACGCGGGGGCACGAAGAAATGCCTGTTCATCTACAATGCGCACAAGAACCTGATCTACGGCAACCGCTTTCAGGACTGTGGGATCGGCGTGCATTTCACCGCCGGGTCAGAGCGCAATGTGCTGACCGGGAACACCTTCCTGTCGAACCGCGAGCAGGTGAAATATGTCGGCACCCGCCATATCGAATGGAGTTTCGAAGGGCGCGGGAACTTTTGGTCCGACCATCCGGCCTTTGACCTGAACGGCGACGGCATTGCCGATGGCGTGTTCCGCCCGAATGACCTGATGGACCACATTCTGTGGTCGCAGCCTGCCGTCGCCTTGCTCACGGGCGCCCCAGCGGTGCAACTGATCCGCTGGTCGCAAGCCAGCTTTCCCGCTACACTCCCCGGTGGCGTGACGGACAGTCACCCGCTGATGACCCCGCTCGACATCGCTGTGCCCTCCGAAATGCTCGCCCCTGAGGCAGAGGCGGCGGGTCGTTGGGCAAAAGGTGAATATGATGATATCGACCCTGAAAATCTCGTCACTCACTAAGCGGTTCGACGGCGTTTCTGCCTTGACCAATGTGTCGCTGGCGGTGGCGCCAGGGCAGCGCGTGGCCCTTCTGGGGCATAATGGCGCCGGCAAGTCAACGATGATGAAGATCATCCTCGGGTTGATCCCGGCTTCCTCGGGCACGGTCGAGGTCCTGGGTGCGGCGCCGGGTTCGGCCGTGGCGCGCGCGGGCGTGGCCTACCTGCCGGAAAACGCGGCATTCCACCCTGCGCTGACCGGCGAAGAGCAGTTGCGCTACTATCTGCGCCTGCGGGGCGAAAAACCGGCGCAGGCCTTGGCGCTGCTGGATCGCGTGGGGCTTGCCCATGCGGCGCGACGGCGCATCGGCACCTATTCCAAGGGGATGCGTCAGCGTGTGGGCCTTGCGCAGGCGCTGATCGGGCATCCAAAGCTGTTGGTTCTGGACGAGCCGACCAGCGGGCTCGACCCCGTCTCCCGGCGTGATTTCTATGCGCTGCTTGACGGGCTCGCGGCCGAGGGGGCGGCGATCCTGCTGTCGTCGCACGCACTGACCGAGGTCGAGGCGCGCACCGACCATATCCTGATCCTGGCGCGCGGTCGTCTGGTGGCCGAGGGTACTCTGGCCGATCTGCGCCGCGTGGCCTCGCTGCCGGTCGCGATGACCGTCACCGCCCATAACGGCCATGCGAGCGCGATCGCTGCCGGCCTGCCGGGCGCGCGGATCGACGCGGGCGGCCTGCTGCATCTGACCTGCGCGCAAGAGGACAAGCTCTCGACGCTGGCCCGCATCGCCGCCTTTGGCCCGGATGTGGTCGATATCGACGTGATCCCGCCCAGCCTTGAAGACATCTACAGCCACTTCAGCCAGAGAGAGGGGCAATGATGGATCGTGTCCTTGCGACTGCGGGAACCGAATTCCGCATTGCGCTGCGCAACCGCTGGGTTGCCATCGCCATTGTGTTGATGGCGCTGTTCGCGCTGGTCCTTTCTGCCGCAGGCTCGGCGCCGACGGGCGGTCTGGGCGTTGACCGGCTGTCGGTGACTGTCGCCTCGCTGACCTCGCTTTCCGTCTATCTGGTGCCGCTTCTGGCCCTGCTGATGAGCTTTGACGCCATCGCCGGAGAGGTCGAACGCGGCACGCTGCCCCTGCTGCTGACCTATCCGGTCGCACGGATCGAGATCGTTCTGGGCAAGCTCGCGGCCCATGTCGCGATCCTCGCGCTGGCGGTGGGCGTGGGCTATGGCATCGCGGCGGCGGCGGCGCTGGCGGTCGATCCTGCTGCGGTGGCGGGCCTTCCGGCGCTGTGGCGGCTTGGCTGGACCTCGGTCCTTCTGGGGGCCACCTTCCTTGGTGCGGGCTATGCGCTTTCGGCGCTGGCGCGGCGGCCATCGGGGGCGGCGGGGCTGGCAATCGGGCTATGGCTGGGGCTGGTGGTTCTTTATGACCTTGGGCTGCTGGCGGCGGTCGTCGCCGATGATGGCGGTTGGTTCACCACCGATCTGTTCCCGGTCGCGCTGCTGGCCAATCCGGCCGATGCGTTCCGGCTGTTCAACCTTTCGGCATCTGACGCGACGGCTGCGGCCTCGGGTGTCGGCGGAGCGGCTGCGGCCATCCCGATCTGGCAATCGGCGCTGTCGATTCTGGCCTGGCCAATGGTCGCGCTGGCCCTTGCCACGGCCGCCTTCCGCAAGGTGACACCATGAAACGCGCGCTGATCCTGGTGCTGATGCTGGCGGCCTGCCGCGACGAGGTCGCCCAGGCGGTCGATCCGATCACGCTGACCGACGAGGCCATCGGGCACTATTGCCAGATGAACCTGAACGAGCACCCCGGCCCCAAGGCACAGGTGCATCTCGAAGGATTACCCGGCGCACCGCTGTTCTTCAGCCAAGTACGCGACGCCATCGCCTATTCGCGCCTGCCTGAGCAAAGCCACACCATTCTTGCGATATGGGTCAATGACATGGGTGCCCCCGGCGCCACATGGGAGGTGCCCGGACCCGCGAACTGGATCGACGCGAAGACTGCGCATTTCGTCGTGGGGTCCGCGCGCGAGGGGGGCATGGGCGCGCCCGAACTGGTGCCATTCTCTGATGCCGCCACCGCGAGAGACTTTGCAGATCAGCATGGCGGGACGGTGATGGATCTGGCGGAGGTGCCGGATTCTGCGGTGATCGCACCGGTTGCGGATGTCGATCCCGTAGGTGATTCCGCGGATGACGAAGATTTCAAAGACCGCCTGCGCGCCCTGTCGCAGCGAAACGAGGGGTAAGACCATGTTGAACCGGCGCAGATTCCTGACCATTTCGGCGGCGGCTGTCGCGCTTCCGCGCCGGACGATGGCCTCACCCCATGTCTGGAGCGGTGCCGCCTTGGGGGCACGCGCGACAATCCGGATCACCCATCCTGACGCGCCCGCGATCACCGCCCGCGCCGCGGCCGAGATCGACCGCCTGGAAGGGGTGTTCAGCCTCTATCGTCCCGACAGCGCATTGGCGCGGTTGAATGCCACGGGCCGGCTGGATGCACCGCCGTTTGAGTTGCTGGAGTGTCTGACGCTGGCCGGGTCGGTCCATGTAGCGAGTGGCGGGCTGTTCGATCCGACTGTGCAGCGGCTATGGGAGGCCCATGCCGAAGCGGCGATTGCCGGGCGCCGGATCGCCGGAGACGAGCTTGCAGAAGCACTGGCGCTGACCGGGTGGGGTCGGGTGCGCGTAGAAGCCGACGCTGTCTCGGTGGAGAGGGGCATGGCGCTGACGCTGAACGGCATCGCGCAAGGCTTTGTGGCCGATCGCGTCGCCGCGCTGCTTGAAGCCGAGGGGTTGACCGACATCCTGATCGATACGGGCGAGTTTCGCGCCCTTGGTGGCCAGCCCGACGGCGGGGTCTGGCCCGTCAAGCTGGCGCAAGGCGGCGAGGTCGGGTTGCGGGGACGGGCACTGGCCACATCGGCCCCGCTGGGCACGACCTTCGACCCCGAGGGCCGCCTTGGCCATATCCTTGATCCGCGCACCGGCCAGCCCGAGCGCGCGGCCTGGCGTGCCGTTTCCGTCACGGCGCCGCAGGCCGCACTGGCCGACGCGCTGTCAACCGCCCTTTGCCTGACGAAAGTCAAGGCCGAGGCAGACGCCGTCTGCGACCACTTCGCCGATGTCAAAATCGAATCCCTCTTGCCCGCATGAAAGGAAATGCCATGCTGTTGCGCGTAGCCACCGTTCTTTCCCTTTGTCTGACCGTCCCGGCCTTTGCCGGCGATGCCGCCAAGGGCGAGGCTGACTTCAAGAAATGCAAGGCCTGCCACTCGATCATCGGTGCCGATGGCACCGAGATCCAGAAGGGCGGCAAGACCGGCCCGAACCTTTTCGGCATCGTCGGCAAGCCGGTCGCCTCGTCGGCCGATTTCAAATACGGTGACGGTATCCTTGAGGCCAAGGAAAAAGGCATCGTTTGGGACGAGGCGCAGATCGCCGAGTATGTGGCCGATCCGGGCGCATTTCTGAGAAGGGTCACGGGCGACGACAAGGCGAAAACCAAGATGACGTTCAAGTTGACCAAGGGTGGCGAGGATATGGCTGCTTACCTAGCGACACTGAAGTGAACTGGTCTGCTCCTGAAAAGTAGGTCGCCATGCGGTATGGCTCCCGAGCTATCTGGAGGATAACGGAATGCCCCAGAGGAGAGGGAGATCGTCGCCAAGCTCGGGCAGGTCGACGTATTGGCATCAAGAGGCCATGCGGTTGCCGAGGTCATGGCCTAAGGAGACCACTCAAGTCCCTTGTTGGCCAGCGCGATCGCGACCAGCTTTGTCGGCTTGTGCGCTATCATTCGTGACGGCCAGTTGCACAGCGGAATCTATGGCCGCCCAAGCCAACCCAGTCGCGACATTGCGCCCCGTCTTGAACTGTGCCATCTCGGGTCCAAACGCTTCGACCGCGACGGCCGTTATCGGTCCCATATCTGGCATGATCTGGAGTCGGCGCGCCGTGTCCGATCGGCTGGCCAGCGCCTTGAGTTTCGCGGGGCGCTCGGTGATTCGCGCCTGCATGTCCTAGCACTCTTGCCGGACCAGCGCGGGCACGTCAGCGGCCTCATCTTCCACAAGCACCGTCATGCAATCAAGGAAGCGCATCTACACCGGCGCAGCGGCCCTGCTGGGCAGCCTGCCAAAGGCAGAGTGGCTTCTGGCCGACCGGGACTACAATGCCGACTGGTTCAGGGAAGCGTTGAAAGACAAGGGGATCAAGCCCTGCATCCCCGTCAGGAAGTCTCGTGGCAATCCCATCAGGCACGACAAGCGCCGCTAGAAACGTCCCCAACCGCATCGAGATCATGTTCGGGCGCCTGAAGGACTGTCGGCGCGTCGCAATCATTATGTTTTTTCTATGATGCGAGAACGAAATGCTACGGCGGGGACTGCGCTGCGACGCGCCCGTTACCGTTCCAATATTGAGGGCAAGCTGGCGCCATTCCCGTATCCAATCTATCGGGAGGACTTCGGGGTGAAGCTGTTTGTCGGACTGGATGTGTGAGCTAAGCCCCAATTATTGGACAGTTTCCGGGGTTGTTTAAGCTACTTCCTGCACCTGCTTATCGGTTTGGGTTGCGTTGAAGTAGACAATGGCGGGCGGTTGACCGCCATGGGCAGCGTGGCCTGTCGGAGACCGCCAGTATACTCTGCTCTGTCCTAGGAATCGGCCCGGTTGCCAACACACTGCTGATCGCTGAAATGCTCGCGATCGGTACCATCATTGACGAAGAGGCTGCCGCACTCACTGGATTGGCACCTGTCGCGCCTGACAGAGGGACCCTTCGCGTAAAACGGGCCATCGCAGGCGGTCGCCGTGCCCTGCGGCATTTAATGTTCCAGGCGGCGCTGGTCGCGGCACATCACAACCCAAGCTTGAAGTCCTTTGCAGATCGCCTCCGCAAGGCTGGAAAACCGCACAAGGTCACCATCACACCTGTCGCCAGAAAGGTGGTCACCATCGCTGATGCGCCGTGCAAGAGCCGTCAAAAATGGACCGCTGCGACGGGCTTACAGATACAGTTGCTAATGAGTATCAATTCGACTTTATGAACGGGTTCGGCGGGCGGTTCAATTGACAATTTTCTCATCGATGATTGACATGTGTATCCATTGAACGGAGATATCGATGAGGCCCCACGATATAGCAGAGGTGCGCCACCTGCCCCTGTTTCGCGACATGCTTAAAGTAAGCTTTGAGCAGCTGGTCCAGGGTGCCTATGCCCAAACTTTCCCGGCCGGAATGGAACTGATCCGTCAGGGCGACCCTGCGGATTTCCTGCATGTGGTGCTTGAGGGATCGGTGGAGCTTTATGCCAACTGGGAAAACAGATTATGCACCATGGCAGTCGTCAATCCCATTGGCACATTTATTCTTGCGGCATGTATCAAGGATGCCCCCTATCTGATGTCGGCGCGCACGCTCGAACGATCGCGCCTGTTGCTGGTGCCAGCTTCTGATCTGCGTGCTGTGTTCCGGCGCGACCCGGAATTCGCGGTGTCCACCATCACCGAACTGGCGGGGTGCTACCGGGCAGTTGTGCGCCATGCCAAGTGCCTGAAACTGCGCAATTCGCGTGAGAGGATCGCCGCCTACCTGCTGAAGCAGTCACGCAATCTTGGGGGAATTGCGCGCTTTACGCTGAGCGTGGAAAAGCGCCTGATCGCATCCTATCTTGGCATGACTCCTGAAAACCTGTCCCGTGCAATCCGAACGCTGGACGAGGTGGGGGTGCAGGTAAAGGGGCAGCAGGTGACCATAATCGATATGGCGCGGTTGCAGGCATTTGTGCCGCCCGATCCGCTGATCGATGGACCCGACACCGGCGGAGCGACTGCGGGGGTCAGTCTTCCACAGGGTGTTGCGAGTTAAACCTCTGCCTTGGCGATCAACCCTGAGATCCGGCTTCGGGTGGCAAAGGTTGCAAGCAGGCTGAGCGGCAGTGAATGCCTTATCGCCGCTACGAGCGACACGGCAGGCAGACCCAGCCTAGTGCCCATCAATCCCAGCAGCCACAGGCTGATAGTGGCGGCAGTAGTGGCAAAGGGCTACACGATCAGCCAAAGCCGTCGCGCCGTTCCGCGATTCTTCGCGTCTCAACTGCCGGTGCCATCTTCGAAGTTGACCTTGCGTCAGTAATTATTTTTTCCTGCTGGTTTCACCATCGGCAGGCGGTGCAGCCCGGTCTGGGTGGCGGTATCATAGACGATCACTGCCCCGTCCATCTCTGAGATCGAGAACAGCGCGCGGCAACCATCGTGGGTGAATTCGGCATGCGCGACTGTCCCGTCAGGTTTGGGGGACAGGGTAATCCCCCCCGAAAGTAATGGGCTGCAAAAGTAGAATTTTCTCGCCAAGATGAACGAGGAGATACACTGAGACGCAGATCCTTGCGATCCTGCGGCAGGCCGAAGGCGGGATGCCGGTGGCCGAGCTGAGCTGGGCGCATGGCATGAGCAGCGCGACGTTTTACAAGTGGCGCGCCAAGTATGGCGGCATGGACGCGTCCCTGATCAGCCAGATGAAGGCCATGGAAGAAGAGAACCGGCGCTTGAAGCGGATGCATGCGGACCTGAGCATGCAGGCCGATCTGCTGAAGGAGGCTCTCGGAAAAAAATGACGCGGCCGTCTCAACGCAGCGAGATGGCCGAGAAAGCGGTGGCGCGCCACGGGGTCAGCATTGCGCTGGCCTGCCGGGCCTTCGGGGTCAGCGAGACCTGTTATCGCTACAGCCCGAAGCTGAAGGACGAGAACGAAGAGATCGCTGACCTGCTGGTCGGGCTGACCGATGCCCGCAAGACCTGGGGGTTTGGCCTGTGTTTCCTGCATTTGCGCAACGTCAAAGGCCATCCCTGGAACCACAAGCGCGTCTATCGCATCTATTGCGCGCTGGAACTGAACCTGCGGATCAAGCCCCGCAAACGGCTGAAGCGCGCCAGACGCATTTTGAACTGATGCGGTGGATGCCCCCACCCGACGGCATCGAGCGCTACAACCGAACCGTCCGCCGTGAATGGCTCGACCAATACATCATCGAAACCATCGAGGAGGCACAGGACTTCGCCACGCAATGGCTCTGGACTTACAACAACGACCGCCCGAACATGGGCATCGGCGGCATCACACCCGCCCAGAAACTGAAGATGGCCGCGTAAGTTCTACGAATGCACCCCGTCAAAAATGGGGAGGTTGCCACATCACCTTCACCACCTCAAGGTTTTGCTTGTCGATGATGTGCATCTGCCCCTTGTTTGGCCCGCTAAAGACATCAGCCCACAGAGATGGTTGCGGAAACCCGAACAGCCGGGATAAGTGGATTTTCTGCGGAAGCGCGGCATGATGCTGCGAGCGAGGAGAAGACCATGGCAACACGATTGCACCGGAACCAAAGCCCGGCATTCAAGGCGAAAGTGGCGGTGGTGGCGATCAAGGGCGAGAAGACGTTGATCGAGTTGGTGCAGAATTTCGACGCTCACCTGAACCAGATCAAGTAATGGAGAGATCAGATGCTTGAGGGCCCAACAAGGGAGTTTGCGGAGGCCCTGAAAGCTGAGCTTGAGCTGATTATTGTTGTGAAGACGCTGCATGCGAATACTGGAGAACTGACGCACAAATTCTCCGACCAAGCTCCCACAAAAATGGGGGGACTACTCCACCCACTGAAGGGAGAGGCGTGCGATGGAGTGGATTGAGTTCTGTTGTGCCATGATAGTGTTTCTGGCGTCGCATCGTATTCCAGCGGCCCCTGGCGTGAGAGCCCGGCTTTTGTCTGTGATGGGGCCACACGGCTATGCAATCGGATTTTCTCTGATTTCCGTGCTGCTGCTGTGGTGGTTGATCTCAGCGGCAGAACGTGCCCCCTTCGTACCATTGTGGGATCAGCAGACTTGGCACCGCTGGGTAATCAATCTTGGCATGCCGTTGGCAATCGCGCTTGCGGTTTTCGGGATCGGGGCCGCCAATCCATTTGCGTTTGAAGGGCGGACCGCTGGTTTCAATCCAGACAGGCCGGGGGTTGCCGGCTTAACACGCCAGCCCTTGCTATGGTCACTGGCGCTTTGGGCGGGGCTGCATCTGTTGCCGAATGGGGATCTGGCCCATGTCATGCTGTTTGCGCCGTTTCTGGCAATGGCCCTTATTGGCATCTCAATGGTGGAGCACCGCCGCCGCGCTGCCATGGGCCAGCAAGAATGGGCACGGCTAACCGCGCGAACCAGTGCTGTGCCGGGGCTTGCGCTGATTGGGGGCCGCTGGCGACCGCAGGGGGCGCCGCCAGTGCTGCGCAGCTTGCTTGCGCTGGTGACTTGGGCCGTCTTGTGGCATCTGCATGAACAGATGATCGGTTTTTGGCCCGGGGTCTAACAGGCTGCTGAAAAAGTGCTTGGGCTCCTCGGCCGAATGCCAGAACTTGGGAAATCCGCCTAGAAACGCCGTGCAGGACGTGGGTTTCTCGCTCTTCTGGGCGGAAACCGAAACACTTTTCGTCGATGAGCAGGTTCAAAATCCTTTTTCAGCAGCCTGCTCTCATGATCGCTGTCAACCCATTGTTTAATGGTAAGCGGCGCCAGGCGCCCACCTTCCAGCCTTTGTCCTGATTGTCTCATTGGAGCACAGTGAAGATAAGGACGGAGTTTCTCCATGGAGGCTACATTGGAGGTTCTCCCGGTTGGTGGCCGCGGCCGCCGGAACCGGAAGTGGCCGGATGAGGTGAAGGCGCGGGTGGTCGCTGAGACGCTGCTGCCCGGCGCGACGGTCAACGAAGTGGCGCGTCGGCACGGCTTGCCCGCAAACCATGTGTCGTCGTGGCGAACGCTGGCGCGGAAAGGGCGGCTGGTGCTGCCTGCGCCGGAGGATCCGGTTGAGTTTGCGGCACTGATGGTCGGCCCGGTTGGTGAAGCGTAAGCGGTGTGCCGATCACACCGTGACGGCGTAACTCCACGGGAGCAGATAGTGGATCTGGCTCTGCTTGTGGCCTTGGACGATGGCGGTGAGGGTGGCGGACAGCCACGCATGAGGCTCGACACCGTTCATTTTGCAGGTCTCGATCAGCGAGGCGATGACGGCCCAGTTCTCGGCTCCGGCGTCGTGGCCCGCGAAGAGAGCGTTCTTGCGGTTTAGGGCGATGGGGCGGATGGTGCGTTCTACGGAGTTGTTGTCGATTTCCACGCGACCATCGGTCAGGAAGCGGCCGAGGCCCTCGCGGTATTTGGCGATGTAGGTTAGCGCCTCGCCCAAGGGCGATTTTGCCGACGCACGGGCACGGTGGTGGGCCAGCCAGTCATCGAGGCGGTCGAGGATCGGGGCGCAGCGATCCTGCTGGACGGCCAGTCGGGTTATGGGGGCTCGGCCGCGGATTTCGGCCTCGATGGCGTAGAGATCGCGGATGAGGGCCACGCCTTCCTCGGCAATCGGTGCGGGACCGGTGCGGGTGATCTCGATCAGTTTGCGTCGGGCATGGGCCCAACAATAGGCAAGCTGGATGCCCGGACCGATCCGGTCCGTTGCAATAAGTCGGTTGTATCCGGCATAGCCATCGACCTGCAGAATGCCGCCAAAGCCCTGCAAGATCCGCTCGGCATGCTGCCCGCCTCGACCGGGGGCATAGGTGAAGACCACCCCTGGTGGCGACGCGCCGCCCCAAGGTCTGTCATCACGGGCCAGCGCCCAGAAGTATCCGGTCTTGGTCTTTCGCGCCCCCGGATCGAGCACGGGGGCGCGGGTCTCGTCCATGAAGAGCTTGGTTGATAGCTTCAGGTCCGCCATCAGCGCGTCGTAGACGGGCCGGAGTTCGAAGGCGGCGCGACCCACCCAATCTGCAAGGGTGGAGCGGTCGAGATCGACGCCCTGGCGGCTGTAGATCTGGGCCTGACGGTAGAGCGGTAGGTGATCGGCATACTTGCTGACCAGCACATGAGCGACTGTGGCTTCGGTCGGCATGCCGCCGGGGATCAGCCGCGCCGGTGCGGAGGCTTGGGTGACACCATCCGTGCAGGAGCGGCAGGCATATTTCGGGCGGCGGGTGACGATGACACGGAACTGCGCGGGCACGATGTCGAGCCGCTCCGAGATGTCCTCACCGATGCAATGCAGGCAGCCACCGCAAGCGCAGGTCATGCTGTCCGGCTCGATGACCTCTTCGATGCGCGGCAGGTGCTTGGGCAGCGATCCACGGTTGGCAGCACGCGGTTTGGCAGGGCGATTGGCCACACGATCCTCGGCATCCTCTTCGGCATGGATCACTGCCATCGCGGTTTCCAGATCTTCCAGTGCCAGCTCGAACTGGTCCGGATCACTCTTCTCCGACTTCCGACCGAAGATCGCCTGCTTGAAGGCCGCGACCAGCTTTTCCAGCCGTGCAATCCGCTCGTCCTTGCGCTGGTCGCGCGCGTCCGCGGCGATCAGCATCGCCTTCAGCGCAGCAATTTCTTCAAGCAGGTCAGCGGTCTTCGACATGGCCGGTTTTTACCAAACCACCATGGGCTATGCCTCTAGAAAGAGCCGACTGAGTCATCCTGCCGCAGCCTTGAATGGCTCATTCTACGGCTTCGGGGGCCTTCGCCGCGATGGCCCGAACCCGCCGCCAGTCCAGACCCGCAAACAGCGCCTCGAACTGCGCGTGGTTCACCAGCATCAACCCGTCCGTCACGGCAGGCCAGGTGAAGGTATGCTCCTCCAGTCGCTTGTAGGCCATCACCAGACCGGTGCCGTCCCAGTAGAGCAGCTTCAAACGATCCGCCTTCTTCGCGCGGAACACGAAGACCGTCCCGGTGAACGGGTCCTTGCGCAGCTCATTCTTCACCATCGCGGCCAGGCTGTCGTGCCCTTTGCGGAAGTCGATGGGCTTCGTGGCCACCATTACCCGCACACGGTTCGACGGGAAGATCATGATAGGGCCCGCAGCGCCATCGCCAGTTCCGTGATCCGTGCCGCAGGCGTGGCCGCATCCAAACGCACCGTCACCGGCCCCATGATCAGTTCAATCAACGCCATCGTTGGCACTGTCGGGACCACCATCGGCGACGCAACGGGTGCTGCAAACTCTGCTCCCACAACCTCGGGCACAACAAGTTTGCCCTTCCGGGCCAGCGTCCGCCAGGACGACAAGTGGTTGGCCTTCAATCCATGCCGACGCGCCACCTCATTCACCGTGACGCCCGGAACCAGCGTCTCAGCCACCATCCGACCCTTCGCCTCGTCAGACCACCGACGCTTGGCTGCAGGAGCTGCCAGCAACTCCACAAACCCAACGGCCTCCATACCGCGCTCCCGATGGACTCCCACTGACACCTCCCGTGCAAATCTCCACACGAGGGCGCATCGCAGCTTACGGATTCAGCAGGAAGGTGGGGTCAGGACAGCGCTTACGGTGAAGCCCCGAATGGAGAGACTGACACCGCAGTCCGGCCCGAGATTGTTGCGGGCGCGGTAGTGATCCGTCTGGAAGCGGGTGCCACGGCGGAGCGGATTGCCTCGGTCGTGCATGCCTTGGTGGTCAGCCGATGATGTTCCCGTCCAACCTGGTGCGGGTTCTGGTCGCGACCAAGCCCATCGACTTCCGCAAGGGTCATGACGGGTTGGCAGCGCTGGTGTCATCTGTGTTGCGCCAGGATCCATTCACCGGGACGGTCTTTGTCTTTCGCTCGCGCCGGGCGGACAGGCTGAAGCTGCTCCACTGGGACGGCACCGGCCTGGTAATGGCCTACAAGCGGCTTGAGGATTCGACCTTCACCTGGCCCGCGATCAAGGATGGGGTCATGATGTTGAACCATGAACTGATGCGGTGGATGCCCCCACCCGACGGCATCGAGTGTGCCAAAGTGGTTTTGTTGGAACCGAGAAGAGGGAGGCATCCACCGCATCAGTTCAGTCAGTTCTTCGCAGCTTGACCCTGGATTGATGTTTGAGGGAGTGCGGTCGGTGGCCTTGAACATCTATATCTGTAGCGACATCTGTAGCGACACCAAACTTGCGGACTTGCTGCGCGTTGCGCAGGCCATGATCCACGCGGGCCGGAGAGTAGACGGAGCATGGAGTTTGCCGGTGATCCTGCAAGACTCGTGTATCGCTCAAAGAACCTGCATACGGCGATACACCTGCTTGTAAATCGTGCGCTTGTCGCAAATTCCGTGGTCATGCGCGCGACGGGTGTTGCGTCCTTGCCGTTCCTTGCCACCGCACTGGGAGAAAGGGTTTTGCGACATGGCACGGCTGTCCATCATTGTTGTCGAACGCGACCGCGACCGCGCCTTGCGGATCGTGGATGGTCTTATGTCCTCGGGCGACCATTCGATCACGGTGATCGCAGAAGAGACAGGTCTAGCCCGGCGGATAGCAGAGCAGCGGCCTGACATCGTTCTGATCGACGCGGGCGATCCGTCGCGCGATGTGCTTGAAGAACTTGCGTTGGTTTCAGGTCCGATGGAACGCCCGGTGGCGATGTTCGTGGACCGGTCCGACGAAAACCTGACGCGTGCAGCGATCGAGGCCGGAGTGTCGGCCTATGTGGTCGATGGGCTGCAGCCGGAACGGATCAAGCCGATCCTCGATGCCGCGATTGCGCGGTTCCACATGTTCTACAAGATGCGCGCGGAACTGGCTGCCACCAAGGCGGCGCTTGAGGATCGCAAGACCATCGACCGGGCCAAGGCCATATTGATGAAGGCGCGGGGGATCGATGAGGAGGCGGCCTACGCACTGTTGCGCAAGACTGCGATGGACCAAAACCGCCGCATGGCGGATATCGCCCAGCAGTTGGTGATGGCAGCGGGGCTTCTGACATGAGCCTTAAGCTTTTGCGTCTTGGTTATGTGCCGCTGACCGATGCAGCCCCGCTGTTCGTCGCAGCCGAACTGGGCTTTGCCGCAGAGGAAGGATTGGTGCTGGATCTGATCCGCCTGCAAAGCTGGGCGCAATGTCGGGACATGCTGGGCATGGGCGGGATCGAAGCGGCACATATGCTGGTGCCCCTGCCGATTGCGCAGGCTCTGGGGCTGGGCCCGGCCTATCCTCGGTTCGATCTGGCCATGGTGCTGTCAGTTGGCGGTCAGGCTGTTGCTGTCAGCGCTGCTTTGGCCGAGGTTATGCGGGCTGCGGGCCACGGTTTTGGCTTCGGTGACCCATTGGCCGCGCGGAATGCCTTAGCGGGGGCTGTTCCCGGAGCGCTGCGCGTTGGCGTGCCCTTCCCCTTTTCGACGCAAGCCGAACTGGTGCGGCGCTGGCTGGAGGGCAGCGAACTGGCAGCGCGGATGTCGATCCACACAGTACCACCGCCCCGGATGGCCGATGCCCTTGCCGCAGGCGAGGTGGATGCCTTCTGCGTCGGTGAACCTTGGGCATCGTATGCCGTGGAACGCGGGGTAGGGGTTCTACTGCTGGCGGGTCGTGCGATATGGGCCTCGCCGCCGGAAAAGGGTCTTGTCCTGACCCGCGACTTTGCCGAGGCGCGGCCCGACGAGACAGGGAGGCTGATGCGGGCCGTTTGGCGGGCCTGCCGTTGGCTGGATGGCGCAGAGAACCGGACGACAGCCGCAGAAATTTTGTCCAGGCCCGAATACCTGAATCTTCCGCCGGAACTCAGTGAACGCGGGCTGATGGATCGGCTGCATATCAGTGCAGCCGGTGAGGTTCGCCAGTATCGAGACTTCATCCGCTTTCATGCCGGGGCCGCGAACTTCCCTTGGCGAAGCCTTGCGGCGCTATTGGCACGTCGGATCGCACAACATCATGGACTGGACGAGGTGGTGGCAATGGAAGCGGCGATGGGCGTGTTCCGAACCGACCTTTTTCGCCAACACTTGCGCGCTGCGGGGGCAGATCTGCCCGGAGCCTCGGCACGGGTAGAAGGCGCAATGGCGCATCCGACCGCTGTCGCTTCGGAAAAAGGTCAGATGATTCTGGGTCCTGACTCCTTCTTTGATAGTGAAACCTTCGAGCCACCTTTTGCCTTGCGCTGAAGAATTGGGCATAACCCGACTGCCTTGCGGAAATGTGATGCTGCAAGCGCGATACTGCACTGCAGCGCTTGACCGTCCAGATGAGGTCAGGCACCGTCAGATCAAGCGCAAGGCAACGAAGCCCTGCAGCGCCTGACACCGCAAGGATGCGGTTACCCGACACGGCAACGACGCCACCGATCCCGACCATTGTCGGCGATTGCGGTGGCTTTTTGCGTTTGACCCCAGCCCAAGCCCCCGCTTCGGGGCACCTGCCAGAGGATTTGCCCGATGACCCTTCTTCAACCCTCGCGTCGCAGCTTCATGAAATCCGCCACTGGCCTTGCCGCTACCGTCACTGCCGCAAAGCTTGCCTTGCCAGGCGGTGCCTGGGCTGCGACCTCCGTACCGGAAGTGACTGGTTGCACGCTGGGTTACATCGCCCTGACCGACAGCGCTCCCTTGATCATCGCGCTGGAGAAGGGGTTCTACGCCAAGTACGGGATGCCGGATGTGCGGGTCGAAAAGCAGGCCAGCTGGGGTGCCACGCGCGACAATATGGCCTTGGGCGCAGCCAATGGCGGGATCGACGGTGGCCATATCCTGCGGCCAAAGGTACATCTCTATACCACCGGCAGCGTGATGCAGAATAACCAGCCGCTGCCGATGTACACGCTTCTGGGGCTGAACGAGAACTGCCAGGGCTTGTCGGTCACCCAGGCCTATGCCGACTTGGGTGTCGGGCTGGACAGCGCGCCCCTGAAGGATGTGTTTGCTGCCAAAAAGGCTTCGGGGGCGGAAGTGCCGGTGGCGATGACCTTCCCGGGTGGTACGCATGATCTGTGGATTCGCTACTGGCTTGCGGCGGGAGGAATCGACCCGAGCAAGGACGTTGACCTGATCGTTGTGCCGCCGCCGCAGATGGTAGCCAACATGAAGGTCGGCAATATGGAGGCCTTCTGCGTCGGCGAGCCGTGGAACGAGCAGCTTGTCAACCAGGGGATAGGGTATACGGCTGCGACAACGGGCGAGCTGTGGCTGAACCACCCCGAGAAGGTGCTGGGCATGCGGGCCGACTGGGTCGATGCGAATCCGAATGCGACCATCGCGCTGATGATGGCGGTGATGGAGGCGCAAATCTGGTGCGAGGACGCCGCGAACAAAGACGAGATGGCCCAGATCATCGGCCGCCGTCAGTGGTACAATGTTCCGGTTGACGACATCAGCGGCCGGATCAAGGGCGAGTTCAACTATGGCAACGGCAAGAAGGTCTCGGATCCCACTCTGGCGATGACCTTCTGGCGCAATGGTGCGACGTCCTTCCCGTGGAAGTCGCTGGACAGCTGGTTCATCACCGAAAACAAACGTTGGGGCTATTTCCCTGGTGACCTCGACACCAAGGCCACGGTTGATGCGACTAACCGCAGCGATCTTTGGCTGCTGGCGGCAGCGGGTCTGGGCATCGACACCTCTGCGTTCGGTGACAGCCGGGGTGTAGAAACCTTCTTCGACGGCAAGAGCTTCGATCCGGCGAACCCGGACGCCTATCTCGACAGCTTGTCGATCAAGGCCATGGCATAAGGGGCGGGGCGATGGCTGTGACTGCGCTGAAACCCCGCGAAGTTCCTGCTGCGCCACCGGCAGGGCAGGTCCTATCTCTGCCCGTGGCCGCACGGCCACGGCAGCGGCTGGCTACCCCGGGCAGGGTCCTTACTGAACGCATTGCCCCACCTGTGGTGGTGCTGATCGTGCTTCTGGTGATCTGGCAGGTCGCCTCCTCCGGCGGAGGTTCGGGCCTGCCCGCCCCCACCGATGTCTGGGAGCAGAGCCGCGAGCTTATCGTCAACCCGTTCTTCGTCTATGGGTCCCAGGACATAGGGTTGGGCTGGCGTGTCCTGACCTCGCTGGAGCGGGTGGCCTATGGCTTTGGCCTTGCGGCGGTGGTTGGCGTGCTGATCGGCGCGGTGTTGGGGCAATCGGCGCTGATGATGCGGGGGTTCGATCCGATCTTTCAGGTGCTGCGCACGGTGCCGCCGCTGGCGTGGTTGCCGATCAGTCTTGCCGCCTTCATGGACAGTCGACCCTCGGCGATCTTCGTGATCTTCATCACTGCGATCTGGCCGATCATCATCAACACGGCAGCCGGCGTGCGGGCCATTCCGCAGGATTACCGCAACGTGGCGGCTGTTCTGCGGCTGAACCAGGTGGAGTTTTTCTGGAAGATCATGATACCTTCGGCAGCCCCTTACATTTTTTCCGGCCTTCGCGTCGGTGTCGGCCTATCTTGGCTTGCAATCGTGGCGGCCGAGATGCTGACCGGAGGTGTGGGCATCGGCTTCTTCATCTGGGATGCGTGGAACTCCTCGCGTCTGACCGACATTATTGTGGCGCTGGTCTATATCGGGGTGACTGGGTTCATCCTGGATCGGCTGGTGGGCTGGATCGGGCGCGTCGTTTCTCGTGGCACGGCGGAGTAAGGGGTCATGGATCAAAGCTATCTCAAGATCGATCGCGTTTTCAAAAGCTTCTCGAAGGGGACGAAGACGACCGAGGTTCTGGCCGACATCCGCCTGACGATCGACAAGGGCGAGTTCGTGTCGATCATCGGCCATTCCGGTTGCGGCAAATCCACGCTTCTGAACCTAATCGCCGGGCTAACCGAGGTTACGACTGGCGCGATCAAGCTGGCGGGGCGTGAAGTGAACGCCCCCGGGCCTGACCGCGCAGTTGTATTCCAGAACCACAGCCTGCTGCCCTGGCTTTCGGTCTATGACAATGTGAAGCTGGCGGTGATCAAGGTCTTTGGCAGCACCAAGTCCAAGCCAGAGCGGCATGACTGGATCATGCAGAACCTGGACCTCGTGCAGATGACCCATGCCGCCGACAAGCGGCCAGGTGAAATCTCAGGCGGGATGCGGCAACGGGTGGGCATCGCGCGGGCGCTGGCGATGGAGCCGAAGATCCTGCTTCTGGATGAGCCGTTTGGTGCCTTGGATGCTCTGACGCGCGCGCATCTGCAAGACGCGGTAATGGATATCCACGCCCGGCTGAAGAACACGATGATCATGATTACCCATGACGTGGACGAGGCTGTCTTGCTGGCAGACAGGATCGTGATGATGACGAATGGCCCCGCCGCTTCCATCGGTGAGGTGCTTCCCGTCGCAGTTCCCCGCCCGCGCGACCGGATCGCGCTGGCCAGCCACCCCGATTACGTCCGCGCCCGCGAGGCGGTTCTGCGGTTCCTCTATGAACGTCACCGCTTTGTCGAAGCGGCGGAGTAAGCCATATGAAACAGAGACTTGTCGTGATCGGCGCGGGCATGGCTTCGGGCCGGATGTTGGAGCACATCTTTGACGCAGGCGGTGATTTCGACGTCACGCTGTTCAACGCCGAACCGCGCGGGAATTACAACCGCTTGATGCTTTCGCCGGTGCTCTCGGGCGAGAAGACCTATGAGCAGATCGTCACGCATGACGCGGATTGGTACGAAAGCCATGGTGTCGATTGCCGTTTTGGCGAGGCTGCGGTCAAGATCGACCGGGACAATCGGGTGCTGTATTCTGCGCAGGGCGGGGTTCCCTATGACGCGCTGGTCATCGCCACGGGATCGGCCCCGTTCATCATCCCGGTCCCAGGGAAGGAACTGAAAGGCGTCTGCACTTATCGCGACCTGGAAGATACCAACGCAATGATTGCGGCCAGTCATCCAGGTGCAAAGGCGGTGGTTATCGGCGGTGGCCTTCTGGGGCTGGAGGCGGCTGCTGGCATGGCGGCACGAGGGGCCGAGGTCACGGTGATCCACCTGATGGGCCACCTGATGGAGCGTCAGCTGGACGCGGCGGCGGGGTATCTGTTGCAGAAGGACCTCGAAAGCCGTGGCATCCGCATTCATTGCAAGGGCGCGACCAAGGCACTTCTTGGCAAGGATCACGTCGAGGCAGTGCTTTTGGAAGACGGCACGGTCTATCCGGCTGACCTGGTCTGCATGGCCGTGGGCATCCGGCCGGAAGTGCGTCTGGCGAATGACGCGCATCTCGAGGTTGGGCGCGGGATCACCGTAGATGACCAGATGCGCACCTCAGATCCGGCAATCTTTGCACTGGGAGAGTGCGTGGAGCATGACAAGCAGCTGTTCGGGCTTGTGGCGCCACTCTACGATCAGGCCAAGGTACTGGCTGCGACTCTGCTGGGGCAGGACGCCGCGTTCAAGCCTGTGCAGACGGCGACCAAGCTGAAGGTGACAGGGGTCGATCTGTTCAGCGCGGGCGACTTCGCCGAAGGCCCGGGACGCGAGGATATTGTCTTCCGCGATCCGGGGCGCGGGGTTTACAAGCGGCTGATCCTGGAAGGTGACCACCTGATCGGCGCTGTGATGTATGGCGACACTGCTGACGGGTCGTGGTTCTTCGACCTTATCAGGCAGAAGAAGGATGTGTCCGATATCCGCGATACGCTCATCTTCGGTCCTGCCTTTGCGGGGGGGGCATCCGCAAACCCTTTGGCAGCCGTTGCAGCCTTGCCGCCTGAGGCGGAAATTTGTGGCTGCAACGGCGTTTGCAAGGGCCGGATCATAGAGGCAATCATTGGCGGTGCCATGACACTGGATGCCGTGCGCGCAACGACCAAGGCAAGTGCATCCTGCGGCACCTGCACAAATCTGGTTGAGCAGGTCATGGCGCTGACGTTGGGAGACGGGTTCACCGCCAATACGAATCCGCCGATGTGCAAATGCACCGACCACACACATGAAGACGTGCGGCGGCTGATCAAGTCTATGAAGCTGAAGTCCATCCCCGCGGTCATGCAGGAGCTGGGATGGAAGACGGTCGGGGGCTGTGCCTCCTGCCGTCCTGCGCTGAATTACTACCTGATCTCGGACTGGCCAACCGAATACATTGATGACCGCCAGTCGCGTTTTGTGAACGAGCGAAACCATGCCAACATCCAGAAGGATGGCACCTATTCGGTCGTCCCGCGCATGTGGGGAGGGGTGACCAGCCCGGCCGAGTTGCGCGCCATTGCCGATGCGGCGGAAAAGTACAATGTGCCCATGGTCAAGGTGACGGGTGGCCAGCGGATCGACCTGCTGGGCGTCAGCAAGGAAGACCTGCCTGCGATCTGGTCTGACCTCAACGCAGCCGGTATGGTCTCGGGCCATGCCTATGCCAAGGGACTGCGCACGGTGAAGACCTGTGTGGGGTCAGAATTCTGCCGCTTCGGCACGCAGGATTCGACGGGGCTGGGGATCAGGCTGGAGAAGCTTCTCTGGGGATCGTGGACGCCGGCAAAGGTGAAGCTTGGCGTCAGCGGCTGCCCGCGCAACTGCGCCGAAGCGACGTGCAAGGACATTGGCGTCGTCTGTGTGGACAGTGGCTATGAAATCAGCGTGGCCGGGGCTGCAGGGATGGACGTGAAGGAGACCGAGTTCTTGTACAAAGCCACGAGTGAGGCCGAGGTGCTTGAGGTGGTAGCGGCCTTCACGCAGCTTTACCGCGAAAACGCCCGCTACCTGCACCGCATTTACAAATGGGTCACCAAGGTTGGGCTTGACTGGTGCCAGGAGCAGGTTGCTGATCCAGTGACACGGCGGGCGCTGTATGACCGGTTCATGGTAAGTCAGTCGATCTATCAGACCGACCCATGGGCCGAACTCGCCACAACCCCGGCCGACTGGGCCCCGGTGGCTGATCTGACCTTGAGGGCTGCAGAATGAACGGCTTCATCGACATTGCCGCGCTGGACGACATTCCCCGTCAGGGGGCCCGGGTGGTGAAGACCCCACAAGGCTGCGTTGCCATTTTCCGTACCGCAGACGACCAGATTTTTGCCATCGATGATCGCTGCCCGCACAAGGGTGGCCCGCTGTCCGAAGGGATCGTGCATGGTACGTCAGTGACCTGCCCCCTGCATGCGATGGTGTTTGACCTCACGACCGGTCTCTCGATCGGGGTGGACGAGGGGGCTGTGCGCCGGTTCGCGGTGCGGATCGAAGCTGGTCGGGTGCTGCTGGACGCTGAATTTCTTCGGCGGCGGTCGGCCGCGTAATGCCTGTATCTCCCGCGATCTTTCGCACATCGCGACAAGAAGGCGTGTCAGGCACCCGGACGACATGCCCCTATTGCGGGGTGGGTTGCGGTGTTCTTGTCGCTTCCGACGTCAAGGGCAACGTCACCGTCACCGGAGACCCGGATCATCCGGCAAACCGTGGGCGCCTGTGCGTGAAGGGCACGGCTTTGGGCGAGACCCTGGCAACCGATGGGCGCCTGCTCGCGCCGCGCATCAACGGGGCAGAAGCCGGATGGGACGCGGCGCTGGACCTGATCGCCACCCGACTTTCCCAGGCCGTTGCGATGCACGGTCCAGACTCGGTGGCGCTATATGTCTCGGGCCAGTTGCTGACCGAGGATTACTATGTTGCAAACAAGCTGATGAAGGGCTTCATCGGCAGCGCCAATATCGACACCAACAGCCGTCTGTGCATGGCGTCATCTGTTGCAGGGCACCGCCGCGCCTTCGGGACGGATACGGTGCCGGGGCAGTATGAAGATCTGGATCTGGCCGATCTGGTAGTGCTGGTCGGGTCGAACCTGGCTTGGTGCCATCCGGTGCTGCACCAGCGGCTGATGGCGGCAAAGGCGGCCCGCGGCACGAAGATCGTGGTTATTGACCCACGCCGCACTGCAACCTGCGAAGGTGCGGACCTGCATCTGGCACTTGCACCGGGAGCAGACGCGCATCTCTTCAACATGCTTTTGAGCCATCTGGCGGACAATGGCCATCTGAATACAGCATTCCTGCAAAATGTTCAGGGGCTGGAAGCCGCCCTTGCCACCGCGCGCATCAGCGACGTGACCGATACCGGGCTGTCGCCCGCAGTTCTGGATCAATTCCTCACGCTGTGGGCGGGAACCGAGAAGGTTGTCACCGTCTATTCCCAAGGCATCAACCAGTCGGACAGTGGTACCGACAAGGTGAACGCGATCCTGAATTGCCACCTAGCTACCGGTCGCATCGGCTGTCCGGGCATGGGGCCGTTCTCGGTCACCGGCCAGCCCAATGCCATGGGCGGGCGCGAGGTAGGCGGGCTGGCCAACATGCTGGCCTGCCATCTGGAGCTGGAGAACCCCGACCATCGCGCGGCGGTCCAAGGGTTCTGGGCCTGCCCGACCATGGCCGACAGGCCGGGGCTAAAGGCCGTGGACATGTTCCGCGCGGCCGAGGACGGCCGGATCAGGGCGCTGTGGATCCTGCACACCAACCCCGCCGTTTCCATGCCCGATGCAGATCGTGTGGCGCGAGCAATTGCGGGCTGTGACTTCGTGGTGGTCAGCGATGCCTTCGCCCTGACCGACACCGCCCGTCTGGCCGATGTCCTGCTGCCCGCCACAGCCTGGGGAGAGAAGGATGGCACAGTCACCAACTCTGAGCGCATGATCAGCCGTCAGCGCGCCTTCCTGCCTGCACCGGGGCAGGCGCGCCCTGATTGGTGGCAATTGGCGCAAGTGGCCCGGCGGATGGGGTTTTCCGGCTTCGAATGGGCTTCGCCTGCCGAGATTTTCGCCGAACATGCCGCACTTTCAGGTGTGGCGGGTACGCTTGGCAGCGACTTCGACATCTCGGGTCTGCGAGGGGCCGACTATGAGGAGTTGGCCCCTGTGGTCTGGCCACAGGCGGCGCAGAAGGGGGGGCGGTTCTTTGGCAACGGGCGGTTTCACACCCCCGACGAGCGCGGTCGGATGGTCCCCGTCACCGCCCGGCTGCCTGCAAAGGTGACGCAAGCTCATCCCTTCCGCCTGAACACCGGCCGCATCCGTGACCAGTGGCATACGATGACCCGAACTGGCATGGCCCCCCGTCTGTCGCAGCATCTTGGCGAGCCGTATCTCGAAATCCACCCTGCTGATGCAGCGCGTGTTGGCCTGGCTCCCGCAACGCTGGCAGAACTGACCAGCCCGCAAGGCCGTGCAATCCTGCGAGTAATGATTAGCGATGCCGTGGCTCCCGGCCAGCCCTTCGCGCCGATGCACTGGACGGGTGAAACCGCACCTTCCGGTCGCGTCGATGCGTTGGTCGCACCGGTAACAGACCCCGTCTCGGGCCAGCCGGCCAGCAAATCCACCCCGGTTGCAATCAGGCCGTTTGCTGCGGCTTGGTATGGCTTTGCCATATCGCAGCGGGATCTGATGCCCGCTTGCGACTATTGGGCCAAGGCTTCTGTCAACGGTGGAGCGCAACTGGAACTCGCCGGGGCCCATGCCCCGGAAGATTGGGCGGCGTGGGCTACAAAGTTGTTCGGCGCACCGCCTACGACCACCCTAACAGACCTCGCGCGCGGCACACATCGCTTTGCCATCGCCCAAAGGGGCCAGTTGCAAGGTGCCGTCTTTGTAGCACGTGACCCGGTCCTTCTGGCGCGAGGTCATCTTGCCTCCCTGCTGGGGGCCGCAGAAGGTGGCGCGCTGGCTGGCCGGCCCGGTGCCGATCAGCCCGATCCCGGGCCTACGGTCTGCGCCTGCATGAATGTCGGATTGAACACCATCTTGCGTTCTATCGCGGAGGGCGACGCGCTGAGCTTGCAAGCCTTGGGAGAGGTGCTTGGAGCAGGCACGAACTGCGGCTCCTGCCGCCCCGAACTTGCGGCGCTGCTCCATCGCCACATCCAACGCGAGGCAGCAGAATGAAAATTCTAGACCGTCTGTCGTATATCGTCTCGGCTGCAGGTGAGACCTTGGCAAGATCACTCTGATCGGTGCTTGCCCCTATGCGGTGGACTCTCTGACCCTGCGAACGGTCCGCTGCCTAGGGCCGCCAGTCGCCGTCAAGGCCATTGAGGATACGTATAGCGGCTGGGTCGTCGCTTCGTATGAAGCGAGAACCTTAGGGGTCAAGACCGGAACCCTAGTGGTGTAGACTGGGGATGGGGGTAGAATAGTACGCCAAGTGTTTGATGATCGTTTCGGCCAACCAACGCATCCGCTGCCGGCGCATTCTGTAAGCTCAAGACCGCTTGATCTGGGCGGCGCCGTCATCAAGGTCCTGCTGAGTCTTTTGTCCTTTTATCATTAGCTTTCTTTTCAAGATTGCCTCCAGCCAGCCGACAAAAATCGACACTCTGGGAGGGGTGCGCGGAGAAGCGGGAAAGACCAAATGCATTGGCAGTGGTCCTGGACGCGCCTCAGGCATGACCTCGATCAGCTCACCGGCAGCCAGATGGAGCGCCACATCATAAGCCGGGATCTGGATCAGCCCCTGTCCGGCAAGTGCAGCGGCGATATAGCCTTCTGCGTTGTTTGTGCTGACCTTCCAGGGAACAGGTCGGCTGTGCAATCTGCCGACAGCCATCCATTCCCAATCGTCGATCCTACCGGTTGAAGGCGATGCATAGGCAACCTGCCAATGCTGATCCAGTTCGGTAGGGGACCGGGGCTTACCGTATCTTGCCAGGTAAGCTGGACTCGCGACATTGATCTGTTGAATGTCACCGACTTTGCGTGCTCGTAACCGCGAGTCAGCGAGGGGGCCCACGCGCAGAGCACAATCCACACCGTCACCGACCAGATCAACGGCCCGATCCGTTACTCCCAGTTCGATCTGCAGGCCGGGCCATTGTTCAAGAAATTCGGACAGCGCAGGGGCAACGATCAGTCTCCCGATTCGTCCGGGCACATTTACACGGATGCGCCCTTCCATCCTTCGGGCGCCGCTTCGAAACATGGTCTCCATCTCGTCGCAATCCGCAAGGAAGGGCAGACATCGCTCCAGAAACATCTCGCCCTCATCCGTGGGAGTGACGGTCCTCGTTGTGCGATGCAACAGGCGGGTGCCCAGCCGGGCTTCGAGCTCTGCAATGGCTGCTGAAACACTGGAACGTGGCAACTGCAAGGTGTCCGCCGCCCGCGTGAAGCTTCGGGCTTCGATGACACGAACAAAGATGCGGTAGAGATCAATGCGGTCCATTGGTCGGATTCTCTGACATATGATGACAGAGAACATACGTTTATCCAGAACAGGAGCACAATACTTTGAGATCATCGTTAAATGTTCTGGAGATCACGATGACCAATCGCAGCATTACCGGCAAAACCGTTCTGATCGCAGGCGGAGGGAAGAACCTGGGTGGCTTGATCGCACGCGATTTTGCTGCGCACGGCGCCAAGGCAATTGTCGTGCATTTCAACAGCGCGGCAACACAGGCCGCCGCCGCCGAAACCGTGGCTGCCGTGAAGGCGGCAGGTGCGGATGCCATCGCCATTCAGGCCGACCTGACCTCAGCCAATGCCATGGAAGACCTCTTTGCCAAGGCGACGGCCGCTTTCGGGCGCCCGGACATTGCCATCAATACGGTGGGAAAGGTTCTGAAAAAGCCGTTGACTGAGACGACTGAAGCGGAATTCGACGAAATGAGTGCAGTCAACAGCAAGACCGCGTTCTTTTTCCTGAAGGAAGCTGGCAAGGCCGTGAATGACAATGGTGCGGTCTGCACTCTGGTCACGTCACTTCTGGGTGCCTTTACTCCCTTCTATGCCACCTATGCGGGCACCAAGGCTCCGGTTGAACATTTCACACGTGCTGCGTCGAAAGAGTTCGGTGCGAGAGGCATTTCAGTCACCGCCATCGGGCCTGGGCCGATGGATACCTCGTTCTTCTATGGTCAGGAAACGCCGGAGGCACAAGCCTATCACAAATCCGCTGCAGCGCTCTCACCTTTCTCCAAGACCGGCCTGACCGATATTGAAGATATCGTGCCGTGGGTGCGGTTTCTGGTTACCGAAGGTTGGTGGATGACCGGACAGACCATCCTAGTGAACGGCGGCTATACGACGAAGTAATTGTCTGAGGGCGGTCAGAGAATAGTTCTGGCCGCCCTGTTCCGATGTTCCCTTTATCAGCAAATACAGGTGCCCTATGTCAAACCGCTTCCAATCCCTTCTTGATGCGCAACGCGAAAATTTTCTGTCTGACACCACCAAATCCTTGGATTGGCGCTTCGAGCAACTTGATCGGATGGAGCGTATGTTGCTCGAAAACAAAGATGACTGGTGCGCCGCATTGTATGCGGACTTTGGCAAGCCTCCCTTTGAACAGATGTTCGAGATATCGGTACCGACCGGTGTCATAAAATACTACCGCGACAATTTACCAAGCCTGATAGCACCCGAACCGGTAGCAATTCCCAAGGGGCTTGAGGCTACAGGCAATCGAGGTGTGATTTACAAGGAACCGTATGGCGTCACACTCGTGATCGGCCCCTTCAACGCACCAATCCTGCTGTTGCTCGATCCGGCGATTGCTGCACTAGCCGCGGGGAATACCGTGGTCCTGAAACCGGCCAACACCACACCAGCAACTGCGGCGCTATTTCAGAAGTTGGTTCCGCAATACTTTTCTCCTGAAAATGTGACAGTCGTCACGGGCGGACGGGCCGAGATAACAGAACTTCTCGAACTCCCCTTCGACTTCATATTCTTCACGGGCAGTTCAGCCGTGGGCAAGGTCGTGATGCGGGCCGCAGCAGAACACCTGACACCAGTCATCCTTGAACTGGGTGGACAAAACCCGACAATCGTGGATGCAACGGCGAATCTTGAAATTGCGGTTGATCGGATTGCTTGGGGGCATAATGCGATTTCCGGGCAATGGTGTATTGCGCCAGGGTTTGTCTGTGTGCACCAAAGCGTGGCAGACCTGTTTGTCGAGCACCTCAAGACTTCGATTAGGCGGATGTACGGCAGCGACCCACAGCAAAGCCCCGATTTTGCGAGGATGATAACCACGCATGATGCTGCTCGTGTTGCGTCTTATATTCTACCCGACAAGGTTGTCATTGGCGGCCGATCGGACATCGCGGCACGTTATGTGGAGCCGACAATTCTCTATCCATCAGATTGGAGCGATCCTGCGCTGCAGCAAGAGATTTTTGGCCCGGTTCTGCCTGTCCTGACCTATGACGATATTGACACCTTGCTGATGACGATCAAGCGGATGCCGAAGCCATTGGCAACCTATATCTTCTCCAAGGATCAAGCTGTGGTCGACAAAATACTTGGAAGCCTTTCATTTGGTGGTGGTTGCGTGAACCAGACGAACCTCCATTGCTGGATCGATACTTTGCCATTTGGTGGTGTGGGTGCATCCGGTATGGGGAAATACTACGGCAAGGCGGGATTTGACGCGCTTAGCAACAGAAAAGCCATGCTGATCGGAAATCCAGATGTTGATCTGGATGTCTTCCCACCCTATGCAGGAAAGGACATTGCCAAGTCGCTCAGTGTCTTCGGCTAATGCCAGAAACAACAAAGGGAGAAATTGCATGCATATGGCAATGGTTCTGTGTGGCGGCGCATTGCTTATGGCCGTGTTTGCCCTCTTCGGGCGTCTTTGGGGCCAGGGCGCAGCAGACATCGCGCTTGCCCTAAAGTGGTTTATGCCGGTCTGGGCAGGCGTTTCATTGACCAACATGTGGGTGGGCGTGACTAAAGCGGGGTACAGCATGGCGGAGGAATTGCCGGTCTTGCTGATTGTACTCGCGGTTCCGACAGCACTAGCCTTCGGTGCAATTTTGTATCTTTCGAAAGGCTGAAGAAGGGTTCATTCTTGGCATTGAGTGGTTCGGGTCGGCTCTGATGTTCAGATTTTGCAGAAGTATTCGCAGGCTTTGAGGCCGCCGAGTATCTTCAGTCGTCGGGCCTCAAAACCTAACCAGATTATCGCGCGGTCGGTACGTGAGTTAACGCTTTTGTTTTTTGCTTACTTTATGGCCGCGATGAAAGCAGCTTACCACCACTTCAATGCAAATGAATTGGACTTTTCGTTCACAGGACACACAAAACCCCATGGGACCGCCTAATTACCAGGGGCTATGCAGCATGCAAAAATAGTGTAATGATGGTCACATTTGAAGTGTCACGTTATGATCTTGAAACGTCATTTTGCGATTTCCCCCGACAAGACGGCCTGCCCATGAACCGCGAGCGTCGCCGCGAACCGCATGCAGCCAAATCGTTGCATGGTCTCGAGGACGCGTGAATTGTAAGATTCCTGCCCGATACGACGGCACAGGTCGGCTGCGTGGAACCCTCTATTCTTGCTTGGTGCTGCCGCAATCAGCCGATGCAGTTCCAAGTCTTCCGGCGCCAATGCACGCTCCGGCACCGCATGCTTATCTGTCTTCCAGTCGGCATCTGGTGACGTTCGCCACTTGCGCATGAATCCCAAGAGGAACCCTGCTGGCACTGCCGCATTCCCGCGCGCACTGTTGAAGGCAAGGAAGCGGTCCCAGATGACCTGCGTATCGACGTTCCAGCAAGCGAGGGACGCTTTCGCGGCCTTAATCAGATCCGCCCACGGCGTTCTGTAGACGTTGGTCCCAGAATCAATCTCGATCCTACCTGCAAAGATAGTTTTGTTCTTAGTCTTACTAGATAGTGATATGTCGTCTGAGGCTGACACGACATCTGCCTGAGGATCGACATTGTCTTTTCCCCCAAACCTGAACAGCCAGGGCGCGAACTTGCCATTCGGCTTCCAGCGAACAAGCGCCAGACTGGATGCCGAAAGTTCGGCGAGGAGCGCCGCCAGATGCTGCCGCGACACCCCCATCTTTTGGCCCAGATGCGCCAGTGTGAAGGCGGCCGTTCCGCGGTCAAGCCCGTTGTAGCCATCCTTCCAGGCGATGCCGTCGAGGATGATCGTCGCAAGCTTGTGAGCCGCCGTGGAAAGTGGTGTTTCGGTGATGCGGCGCAGAATGGCACCGGTCGTGAGTTCCATGATGTGTCGTTCCGTCTTGGGCCGACACCTGACCATCAGGCGTGCTGGTTTTCGATCCGGCAAAGGCATTTGCCGGTTGAACGGGTCCAAGCTGCGCGCTAGGTTTCTACGACCAAGAAGAAATCAGTGCGGCGTCGGGCCTATGGTCTGGCGTCGTTTCTGTTTTTGAGGCCTGGGTCTTTCGTTGGTTTCCCGGGGGGTGGCGATAGGTCAGGTTCTCAGTAGTGAACCTCTTCATGCCCGTAGCGGCCTTCATGATCGCGCCACTCGACGAAGACGGACCTGTGCCGGTAGCTGGAGCAATCTGCCGGTATCGCGAGATCTGAGGCTGCCGGAACAGCGGACAGGCTGCTCGGGCGGCGGCTGTAGTCGCCTTGGGCACCATAACTGCCCAGATACACGCGGCTCCAGCTCTTGCAGTCGCCCTCTCTGTTGCGGCGTTGCTGGTGGGTGATCTCGAACACGCGGATCGACCGTACAACGTCAAACGCCGGATCGGAGATGTCGATATCTGCCCGATCCAGAGCAAGATGTAGCTCCGAAGATGCGCCCGGCTCTGCCGGGCGCGGCAGCGGATCACCGCGTGCAGAGATGTCGAACAGACGCGCCAAGGGCCTCGCCGCACCTCGGACAGTCGCCCGCATCGGACAGTTCCAGATTTGCAGCGGCGGTTCGATCGGCCAGGGTGTGATGCGGCGGATGAAGACCGCGCGCGCATGGGCGCATTGGGTCGAGGACGGCCAGCCCCCCGCGAGACAGAGGAGGATCGCGCAGTCGACCGGATAGGCCGCGGCCGGTGCGGGCGCGACGATCGACAACCCGAGACCAAGGAGCAGGGCAGGGAGGCGAAGTTTCACGGGAGGTCCTTTCTGACAGGGGGGGAGCTGAGGAGGCGGGTGTAGGCCTCCGTCGCAGAACGGGCCTCTTCCATTGCGCGGGTGCGCTCTTCATCAAGACAGGCGATATGCACCGAGACCGACGCGAAGTAAGCCTCGAACTCGGCCGCGATCTCTGTGCGGTACTCGGCCAGGACCTCGACCGGGAGCGCGATCATCGGCGCATCAGGCGGCTGACAGCGAATCACCTCAGGTTGTGCGGGGGCAGCGACTGATCCGATCAATGTGCATGCCGCTGCTTTAGACACGACCCGAAGCGCGCCTGATATATGCGTGAACCGCAGATGGATTGACGGCCACGAGATCACGCATGGACCCTTGTTTTGCGGGTCGCGCGTGGCCTGCCGCTCAGTTGAGTTCATTGACACCCTTGATCCTTTCGCAGTCATCCAGCGCGCAACCGTCCATGCTGCCGAGACGGGCTGTGGATGGCGATGCTTGCCCATTTTATCGTGTTTGTCATTTTCGCATTGTATGCGCCAGAGTTTCTGTTAGGCATCGCTGCACGGAAAGCTTTCGGCTACAACGATCCGTGACGGATCGAACCCGAGGGGACCCCATGTCGATGAAAAGGCGAACTCTGCCGGTCTTGCTGGAACGCGATTTCCGCAAGATGGCGGCAACGGAAGGAGCGACGGTTGAGATCGAGTGTGTATCCGCGCCGGACCCCGAGGGGCGGTTCTCCGGCGAATGGCTCTTTCATGTCGTCAATGCCTCGGGTGAGCGCTTCATGCTGGTCACGGCATTGGCGCGCGAGCGCATCGTCAGCTCGCCCATTGGCATGTTCGGCCTCGCCTTCGGCAAGCTCAACCTCGATCATCTCGATGTGCCTTCTGTCGTTGGCGATGTCCGGCGGAGCATGCGGAGCCGCCCGGGCGGAAGTGATCCGCTGGACGGATGAGGCGGGGCAGGGGTCCGCGACGGATCTGGGCACCGCGCATGCCGCCGTCCTGCGCTATGATGGCAAGGGCAAGCTCATTGTGCCTGCCCGACGAAACATCAAGGAAGCTGCCACGAAGCCGGAACGGGCAATCAATGCCCCCGGCCTGATGGCCGACGCGGCGGTGTCGGAGGTCTTGCCGGCCATCCGCATGGTCGCCGCCCGGTATCAGGATGACCCTGCCCTTGATGCGGTTGATCTGTCACCTGCCGAATGGGCCGCATTCTTTCAGGCGATGATCAAGGTCGAGAGCAATTACACGCAAGGCGCGGTCAGCCATGCCGGGGCCATCGGTCTTGCTCAACTGATGCCGGGCACGGCACGATATCTCCGCGTCGATCCGGACCATCCGATCGAGAACCTCGATGGTGGCGCACGCTACCTCCTGGAGCAATTGGCCGCATTCGGCAGCCTCGAACTGGCTCTGGCGGCTTACAATGCCGGGCCGGAGGCTGTCCGCAGGTATAACGGCATCCCCCCTTATCGCGAGACCCGGACGCATATCGGACGGGTCTTCGCGGCCTATGACCGCATACTTGCGGATACCTGACGGAAGGACCCCATGCAAAAATCCCATCTCGTTCTCCTCGCGCTGGCCGCGGGGCTGGCTCTGGCCATCCATGCGGACCCCGCATTGGCACAGGTAAAATTCGCGAAGGCCGAGAAAGTGGCCACGGGTCTGCTGGACTCGTTCCGGGGGACGCTGGCAACGGCCTTCTTCGGGATTGCCTTCGTGGTGACCGGCTTCCTAGCCGCTTTCAACCGCATTTCCTGGGCCTGGGTGGCGCTGGTGGTGGTCGGTGCCTTCCTCGTGTTCGCGGGACCCGCCATCGTTGCCAACCTGCGCTCATCTTTCAGCTGAGGCGAGGTCGGAGCGTTGGAGAAAAGCGCGGTCATCCTCGGGCTTTCCCGTCAGGCCAAATTCTTCGGCTTGCCAATGCCCTATGCCATGGCAGTGGGGGCGATGACCGTGCTGCCTTTCATCCTGTTCAAGCCAGTCTGGTGGTTTCTGACCGCCCCCATCTGGTACGGGCTCGCACGCATTGCCACCAAGGTGAACCCGAACGGGCATCACGTTTTTGCCGTCATGATGCAGGTGACGCCGCTGGCCATCCTGAACCGGAGGCGGCGCCATGTTTCTTGAACGGGAAGGGGCGCGGGGCAGGGCAGGGCGGTTGATACTGGCCAGCCCGAAGATCTATGCCCATCTTCCTTACGTCATCGAGCTTGATGACGAGGTTGTCCGCACGCGGGACAACGCGCTGATGTTGTCGATTGAAGTGACGGGCATCGACGGCATCACATCCGGTATGGCTGCGGTCTCAGCCCTTCGTGCCGGCTTCGCGCATCTGCTGGATACGCTCGACGAGCGTTTCACCTTCTATCTGCACCGCATGATGCGACCCGCGGAAACCGGGATCGTGCCAATCAAGGGGACGAGCTTTGCGGCCGACATCGACAAGGCCTGGGTTCAGGAGCTGTCTCGTCGCAACCTGCAGGACTCAGTTCTGATCCTGACTGTTGTCCGGCGACAAGGGACGCCGCTGGCTGTTCCGCTCTTCGGCAAGGCTGCGGCCCGGGTCTGGGGCGAAGACACCGCCCGCCGTCTGGAAGAACTGCGCGAGGTGGCCTCCATCCTCGAGACCGGTCTTGGCATCACGACACGCAGGATGAAGATCAGTGATGGACGCCTTGTCGGCTTCTACGCCTCGCTTCTGACCGGCGAGTTGCGGGAACATCCGCGCAGCCCGTATTGCCTTCTGGCGGAAGATGCCGCAGGGGCGTCGGTGCAATTTGGCAAGGGCGTTGTCGAGATAGAAGAGGGTGCGGCCCACCACCCGAAACTTGCCGCTGTCCTCTATGTCAAATCCTATGCCAATGCGACCTGGCCGGGAATGCTGGACGCACTTGGGGCCGCGCAGGATACGATCATCAGCCACAGCTACACGCCCATCGAGCGCGGCAGCATTGCTGAGCGGGTAAAGCGTCGGGTTGCGCAAATGCGGGCCTCCGAGGACATCGCCGCGACAATCGAAGCACAGCTTTTTGAAGCTGCTGACAAGGCCGAAAGCGGTACGCTGGGTTTTGGCCTCCATCAAATGACCATCACTGTCTTTGCCGAAACAGAAGCGGCGCTCGACTCCGAGGTTGCCCGCATTCGCGGTATCGCACATCAGAATGGCATGCGGCTCGTGCGCGAAGTGACCGCGCTCGAAGCGGCCTTCTTTGCCATGCATCCCGGTAACATGGATTACCGTGCGCGCGACATGACAGTGTCGTCGATCAATTTCGCGGACATGGCGGCCCTTCATGCCGCCGATACTGGTACGGAAAAGGCGCGTCTGCCCTGGGCGACACCGATTGCGGCGTTTCAGACGCTGCAGGGCTCACTCCATCGCTTCAGCTTCCATGAACCGGGTGACCCCACGGCAGAGCCGACCAATGGCCACACCCTCGTTCTCGGCAAATCCGGTGGGGGCAAGACCACGACCGTCGCCTTCCTTGCCGCCCAAGCGCAAAGGGCAGGCGGGCGAACGATCATCTTCGACAAGGAAGCCGGTCTCAAAATGGCCGTACATGCCCTTGGCGGCCGCTATGCCGAGGTGCGCGCGGGCCGCCCGACGGGTCTGAACCCACTCGCGACCGAGGCCGGAGAGCGCGGGGAAGCCTGGCTTCTCGACTGGCTGGTGGCCCTTCTTGAATCCCGCTCCGGTCCGATGACACCCTTGCAATCCGAGGCCCTGAAATCCGCCATCGCCCAGAACGGCAAGGCTCGCGAGGGCTTGCGCAACTTCCAATCGTTCCAGGAACTTTTCGGCGATGTCGGTGACGGCCTCGATCTGGCACAGCGCCTCCGCGAATGGGGGCCGGACGGCCGCTATGGTTGGATTTTCGGCGAGGCCAAAGAGCCGGTGGTGGATTTCGCCAGCCATGATGTGACGGCCGTCGATCTGACGGAGATCCTCGATCTTGGAACCGAACGTACCGCGATCCTCGGTTATCTTTTCCGCCGGATCGAAATGCTGATCGAAGAAAAACGCCCGACGCTGATCCTGATCGATGAGGCCTGGAAGGTTCTCGACGACGAGTATTTCGCGAAGAAGCTCGCCGAATGGCTGGTGACGGCCCGGAAGAAGAACGTGGTCGTCGTGATGATGACCCAGTTCCCGAGCCAGATCCGCGGCTCGAAAGCCCGGTCGATCCTGGAAGCGCTGCCGAACCAGATCCTATTCCCGAATGGCGAAGCGGCATCGAGCGACTATGACAGTTTCCGGCTGACAGATGGCGAGCTGGATTTCGTCCTGAACCCAATCCCGGGCCAGCGTCTGGTCCTGTCGCGGTCACCACGCGGCTCGACCGTTCTCAATGTCGATCTGAAGGCGCTCGGGTCTTTGCTGACGGCGCTTGGCGGCGGTCAGGCGGGGCTCAATGCCTTCGGCACGGAGTATGCCGCGCGGCCCAGATT
>NZ_JBALHR010000005.1:0-222586 GCF_036964905.1 Gemmobacter denitrificans | reverse complement strand
GCCCTTTGGGGACACCCCGAGGCGTTGTGCTTCCGCGACGACTGCAGTGATCGCGGCTTCCATGGCTTTCTGCGCATCCCCCCCTTCGGTGGAGATCCGAATTTCCCCTCGCCATTGGTGGCTGCATGACTGTTCGATCAGCACACGGCTGCCCAGTTTTGAATCGAAGAAGTGCACACCGTTGCGCCAATAGCGGCCATGGGCTCCAGCCTCATTCCCTACGCGCGAGATCAGATTGCGCATCAAGAGCGGTGGCAGGCTGTCAAACTGAAGACACCGCGTCGCGCTGCGGTCGATGGTGACTGTGGGTTGATCGACATCATCCGCCGGAAGAAAGTCTGGGGCGATGTAGAGCATGCCACTGGCAGCACGGATGGCGAAGCAAATGCCGGATGAGACCATGAATTCCAGGAACAGCTTCTGATCGGCCGGGGAGTAGCCAGCAGGACCCCAGACCACTGCATCAAGCAGGGCGGCGCCGAAGCGCCCAGCAGCCTGCGTCAGGATGGTGACGCAATTTTCTCGGTTGAAGATTGTATAGACCGCTTCGAGCACCCAGGCCTGATCGAGGATGATCTGGTTGTCGAAGCATCCCTCGCGCCAGAAGACCTCGCCCGCATTGCGTAGGAATTGCAGAAACAGGCGCGGGTCGCTGATATTGCCGATCCGGGCGCATTCAGCCTCAAAACGGGCTAGCGGCATCAGTCGATTCTGACGCTCGGTTGGAGGTCCTGTTGCAGCGGTGGCAGTCTGCGAAACGGTCCTTCCAACCGTCTCCGAGTCAAGTGTATTGTTCAAGCAGGCTTAGCGATAGGAACGTATGCCATGTTAAGAGGAAACCCAATTTGCCAGCGCCACTTAGGCGAAACATACGATTTGGCAATGGACGTGCGCGGGTCCGCCTATTTTTCCGACTGTGGTAATTTTCGACCTTATCTGAGCCGAGCATGGGCCCAGGGCCCGATCATCATGTGGCTTTGCATGAACCCATCGTCAGCGACCAACACGAGCGACGACGCCACCTCACGAAAATTGACGGCTCATTCCCGACGTCTGGGCTTTGGTAAACTCATGCTGCTGAATGTAATGGACTACCGAGCAACTGACCCAGGCCAGCTGCCGAACGGCGAAGAGCGCTCGCCGCACAACATCTGTCACATAGCAAGATGCGCGCGTCATGCTAATCGTGTTGTCTTTGCCTACGGTGGGTTGCGGAATAATCCGGCGTGGAGAAACTATGCTAACGAAGCCGTCGCAGCTTGCCAGCCTGCTGCCGTTTTCCGTGTCCAAATCAACAAAGATGGATCGCCAAGACACCCTCGTCGGTTTCCAGCCAACTTTGAGTTGGAGCAGCTTTAAAATCTTGATGACAGCAAAATGACGGCCCATAGCTGCCGTTCAACCTCAATTTTTATGTCGCAGTCGCGGCCCGTTTCCCGGACACTCGCCGTGACTGCGACATACTTGTTGGGCTGAACTCACAGAACCCGAATTGTGAAGCGCTACCGATCGACAGAACAGATACAAGCGGTAGACGCGATGCTTATAGTCATTGCGATCTCAAGACTCCGACTGTCCTTGGAAAGTCGCTACCAATCACCTCAGTAAATTTTACTTTGAGTCGGCTACTCCCCAAAAGACAAGACTCCTTCTAAAATATCAAACACCTCACCGAACCTCTGGAAATCATCTTGGTTTCCGTGTTTACAGAGCCAGTCACAAAGATTACGTTTCTCATCCTTGTTGATTTTCCACGTTTCTGGTACCATAGTACGCACTCCTCGCTCCAAGGCTTCATGCTCACCAATGATGTCTATGAATGCTGCCTTGTGAGCTATTGCTCGCTTAATCGTTGCTTCTGTGAACAGGTTCTCGATGCCCGAAGTGATCCTGCTCTCTTGTTTTGGGATGGTTCGGCGAAACAATTTCCCATTGTTGTCCGCAGGTTTGTCCGCGTCGCAATCATATAAAAGGACCCACTTCTGACGGAGTGTGGTACCCAGATGTGAACTATAGGTTTTCCAAATCATATTCAGGTGGGGCACACCAACTGCGTCAACCAATTCAAACCGATTTATTATTGCGTGCCTGCCCAACAGCTCAGCTGCTTTGTTCAAATAATCTATGTCAGTCATGCCTTCCACATACAGCATCGGTTTCTGGCTGGCCTCCACCTTGCTGCGAACCTCTTCTTCAAAGCGCGCGCTCTCTCTCATGCGCTCGTATGCGACTTCAAACTCAGAGAAACGTTCAACCTCAATCTCTTTACCACTTGGCAATTCAATGATTTGAAACCCATCAACCGCAAATGCTTTCTCCATGCCAATCAAAAACAACGGAGAATGTGTTGTGAGGATAAACTGCACTCTTGGAAATAGACCGATCAGATTTGGCAAGATATCGTGTTGAATGTCTGTATGTAGGTGAAGATCGATTTCATCGATTACCACTATACCCTCAATATCACTCAGCTGGTTCAGCGGCGCATGGCTTAGATCGAAATCCCTGATAATCGTCAAAAACAAATCCAGCAAGACTGCTTGCCCAGTTGAGAGCTGAAACAAATTTTGAGTGACCAATTGGTTATCAATTAAAATTCCAATTTGGCGATTATTTCTTGCGCCTACGCTCCAAGTCACAGTGCCTTGCTTCCCAAGTAGAGCAGTCAAGAAATGCGAGATGGAGTCTAGAATCCGAGAAGCACGCCCTTCTCGTGTCTCAATAACTTTTGGTACCCATGTATATCCGAAAGCTGCAGGCGGCTGCGATATACGGCTCTTTCTTTCAATCGCATAGCTATCGTATATGAGATCTAGTAGCCAACTCTGCAGATTGCGCATTGGTGCATAATTTACGACCGGTCGGTTCGAAAAGGTATCGAAATTCTTGAGAGACCCATAACTCACTTTATTGCGGAGATTGAGATCATTAAGCCAAGCCGGTTCCTCAAACCTGTTTGGAGGAAAGAACAAATGCGTAGCATTATTTAAGGCCTCTTTCAGCATTGCGGGACGCTGACGAAAGTTAGACGTATAATGCGACATCGAGCTGGGATCGACCTCGTCCCACTTTCCGTAGTTTGGAAAAGGTTCCGCATAGTCTTTTTTAGACTTTAAGAACTGAGCCTCCGAAACAAAATAATCATCGGAGAAGTATACTTCTCCGAGAGAAAACTCCGCACCATTTCGTACGTAAAAAGGGCTTCTAAGTTTGTATACTTTGCCAGCCTCAACATCGGAATCCTCAAACACTGCTCCATGCGCTGCAATCAATGCGCTAACAACGTGTGCGGTTGCAATGCTCTTTCCGGAACCATTCCGCCCCACAAAGACAATTGGCTTTGGAGTGCCATCATCATTGAAGCGGCATTCGACACTCGCTTCCTCGATGGGACCTGTATTCCTTAATTCGAGACGTTGTAGGTACATCCAAATCTCCCAGCAAGAAGGCACATTGCAGTAGATATCGCGCCGTGGTTTGCGATGGAAGAAGGGAGTTGGTTTCGGAGCCTACTGCTGTCTTCGTGGCCAAGGTCTGCTCTTTAGAGGTCTGGATCTCGTTCTTGCCGTTGCAGAGACGGTCCATTTGCCTCCCTTTCAGGACCGACAGGGCGAGGTAGCGCCCACTCACGCTGCCGGTCGAGCCAGACCATAAATTGAGAGTGCCAGAATGGCGCGAGGCGGGGTGGCCCCAGGTCTGCCCAAGCATGTTGCGAAGAACAGCCGAGGTGGTGCACAGAAGCAGTTCCTAAGCTGCCTTCTGCAAAACCGTTCTGCTGCAAGTTCTTGTGTCAAACTCTGCAAGTTTGCGTGTCACGCTACAAACAACAGCAATTGCAACTTATGCACAGAAGATTTCACCACATACCGCTTTACAGGCTTCCGAAGTCGTATCAACATCTAGTAAACGGATGGTATTGGTCCACTGTGTTTGGGCTGTACCCCCGCTGCTTGTGGATGTCAGGCCACTTTCGGCCAGATCAAGAGGCACTGTCATGGCGATCGCGCAAGAGTTCTGGATCGGCGACGACCATCACCCGATCGATCTGGTAGAGTCTCTCGCATCGGATCACCAGTGGGAATTCGATCGTGTCACGGATGACCAAATCGCCATGGCAGTCGAGGGGTTGTGGCGCAGTTATGCGATTACCCTGTCCTGGTCGCCACAGGATGAGACCCTGCGACTGATCTGTACATTTGAGATGGAGCCGCCGGAAATGCGGCAAGCGGCACTTTGCGATTTGCTGAACCGGGTAAACGATCAGGTCTGGTCAGGGGCGTTCAGCTTCTGGTCAGAACAAAAGCTGATGGTTTGGCGCTATGGCCTCATTCTGGCCGGGGGCGCGGTGGCCGGGGCAGGGCAGTTGAACCGCATGATTTCGGATGCGATCACCTGCTGTGAACGGTTCTATCCTGCCTTTCAATTGGTTGCATGGGCGGATCGCGATCCTGCCGAGGCGATGAAGGTCGCCATGTCCGAGGCTTGGGGTAGGGCGTAGACAGCCCCGCCCTTCTGGGACCCACTGCAGCGGTTGCTACATTTCGGGTTCCAGGAAGGTTGCCATGTGCCAAGGAGGGGCGGTTAGCAGGCTTGGGGTGAGGGTTGCCCCATGGCCGTGGCTTGGGCGCGGCGGGCCAGAACGGCGGCGCGGGCAAAGGTGCCGCGCTGCGCCCTCCAGAGCAGCCAGAGCACGCCAAGCGACAAAGCCACATTCGACACGGGCATTGCCAGCCAGACACCGTTGACCCCCAGAAACTGCGGCAGGAAAAACAGGAAGGGCAGTTGAATGCCCATATTGGCGAGGGTGATGCCAGTTGCCGTGCGCGCCTGACCCACCGATTGAAACCAGGTGGCTGCCAGAATGATGAAACCGTCCAGGACCATCGCCCAAAGCTGCAGTCGCAAACCCCAGGCAGTTTCGGCCACAAGTGCGCTATCGCCCGCGGCAAAGGCCCGGGCCACGGTGGTTGGGAAGGCCACAACCAGCGCCGTCATGGCCGCACCACCGCCCACGCCCGTCAGCAATGCCAATTTCAGCACCCGTGTCACAGTCACCCGGTCGCGCGCACCGTGAAAATAGCTGGCCAAGGGTTGCATCCCGCCTGCGACGCCCTCGGCGAAATAGTAAAAGAACGCCATGACATAGCCGGAAATCGCATAGGCCGCCAAAGTGACAGGCCCGCCATGTTTCAGGAACAGAACATTGTGCAGCACGAAGACAAAGCTGACATAGAGCGCCATGATCATGGATGAGGTGCCGGTTGCGCAGATGGCGCGCACCCGGGCCAGACCTTCGCGCAGGGTCGGCCTGATCAGCAAGCGTAATGCACCCAAGCGGGCCATCATGCCAAGACAGATCGCGATCACGACGGTTTCGGCCATCACAGTGGACAGGGCTGCCCCGGCGAGCCCGAGATCGAGGCGGATCACCAGAATCCAGTTGAACAGCCCGTTCAGCACTGCACCGGCCAGCATTGCCGCCGTCGCCATGCCCGGCGCGCCGAGATTGCGCAGGATCAGCGGCAGGGCCATGCCCGCGACAAGAACCGGGGCGAACCACCCCTGCACGGCCAGATAATCAAGCCCATGATCCAGCAGTGGCTGCCCTGTGCCCTGCGCGGTCAGGAAAGACGCGCTGCCAAGCAGGATCAGTGCCCCGCTGCCCGCACCAAGCCCAAGCATCAGCAGCAGGGTCATCGTCAGGGTGACAGCCTGCCGCGTTGTATCTTGTGCCCCCCGCGCCATCGACAATTCGGCGCCGCCGCCCATGCCGACCAGCATCGCCACGGCCCAAAGCGTACCGGCCAGCGGCCATGACAGGTTCAGCGCCGCCAGCCCGTCAGAGCCCATCGCATGGCCAATGAACATCCCGTCCACCACCGCATAAAGGCCGCTGACCATCAGCGCCGCGATCGAAGGAATTGTATAGGACCAGAAGGTCCGGGTCAGGGACTGCGTATTCATGTCGATCTCCACCCGTCAGGCGGAGTCGAGCCCCCGACAGGCTTTGCCCAGTAAGAGTTCAAACTGCCTGCGTTCCTCGTCGCTCAGCGCGGCGGCGAGGCTGGCGGCAGCCCTTGCGTGCACGGCGTTTTCCTCGGTCTCCAGTGCGATGGTCTTTGGCGTTGCACGCAAAAGACTGGCGCGGCGATCTTCCAGTGCCGGACCCCGTTCCAGGTATCCGCGCGCTTCAAGCTTCGCCGCCATCGCACTGGCAGAGGCCTTGCTGACCTTCATGCGTTCTGCCAGATCGGTCAGCCGCAATCCCTCGGGGTGCCGCGCCACGACATCGAGGTAATCATGTTCGACCGAGGTCAGTTCCATGCTGCCGCTTTTCTGGGCCTCAAGGCGCCAGAGATGCCACATATGCCATTGCAGGCGTCTGAGGCTGTCTTGCAGCGTGGAAACATCCGTTTGTTTGTTAGGCATGACTAACTTATTTCCGATACCCGGTCAAGCCCGCTGCAAAGCTGCGCGCAGGGCGGCTTTTGTCCTGTGTCGTCCTTGACGCAGATCGTTATGCGGCCCCGGCGCAGATTAAACAAGCAAACCATCCGGCCCGAGTCAGCGACAAGGGCGGATCCGGGCGGGCGCAAGGGTCTTTGCAGAGGGCCTAAGCTGAATCAGAAATGGCGAGGAAACAGACCGCGCACCCCGAGCATCATGATTTCCAGCGCATCTGGCACCGAATGTGCACCTTCGACCGACATCAGATCCAGCCAGATTCCGTCGGCCAGAACGCGGATCAACCGGGCGGCCTGTTCCGGGCTATGCGTATAGCCATAGGCCGCGTTCATCTGGGTGCAAAGCGCGACCAGCGTGTCATGAAACAACGCATCATTGGCGGCGCAGCGGGATTGATAGAGCGGGCGGCTCTGGATTTCCCCCCAATAGGCGCACCACGCCGCCAGCCGTTCCGGGGTGCAGAGCTTGTCGGTGAAATCGGCGCGAACCATGGCCAGAAGCCGGGCTTCGGGGGCATCGCCTGCGCTTTCCAGCGCCTCTTGCCAGTTGGACCGGTATTCCTCGGCCAGGAAATCCAGCGTTTCGGCCAGCAGATTTTCCTTGGACTGGAAGTGAAACAGCACAAGCCCGTGGCTGATGCCCGCACGCTTGGCCACATCCGTCAGGGTAAAGCGCGAAAAGCCGCGCTCGGCCAGAGCCTGAATCGTGGCTTCGATCACCTGGGTTCGCCGCGTATCGCGGCTGAGCGTGCGCGGGGTGGGGGATGCGACAGGCTCGGGGCTGTTCACCGGGTTCTCCATGGCTGGGGCCAGAACTTCATACCGCTTCCACCGCAGCCTACAATGAAAGAAATCTGATTGACAACTCAGTCAGTGGCGTGCCAGCCTTGGGCATCACAACAGTAGAGTTGATCCCATGACTGCCTTGCCCAAGCGCAATCTCGACAAATCCAACGCCCAGTTTCAGCGCGCTTTGAAGCGCCTGCCTTTGGGCGTGTCATCCACCTTCCGCTATTGGGGCGATGATCGGACCATCTATGTCCACCATGGCAAGGGCGGCCGGACATGGGATATCGACGGGAACAACTATGTCGATTACCGGTTGGGCTACGGTCCGGCGATCCTTGGGTATGCCGATGACCGGGTGGATGCCGCAGCCAGCAAAGGCATGGAGGTGGGCGGGGTTTTCGCGCTGTCCACTGAACGCGAACTGATCGTGGCCGACCGCATTTCAAGAATGGTTCCGGCAGCCGAACTGGTTCGGTTTTCCAATTCCGGCACCGAAGCTGTGATGGCGGCGCTGCGGCTGGCACGCGCCTATACCGGGCGTGAGCAGTACCTGCTGGTCGAAGGCGGCTATCACGGGCTGTTCGATGCGGCCATGTGGATGTCGAACATGGATGAATGGGATCTGGGCTCGAACCAGGACCCTGAGCTGGTGCCCTATGGCAAGGGCATCCCGCCGACGGTGAAGCAGTTGGCGCATATCACGCCGATGAACAATTACGAACGTCTGGAAGACATGTTCAAGAAACATGGCGACAAGCTGGCCGCCATGCTGATCGAACCGATTCAGGGCAATTGCTGTTCGATCATGGCCGAGGTCGAATATGTGCGTCTGGCGCGCGAGCTTTGCACCAAATATGGCGTGATGTTGATCATCGACGAGGTGAAATCCGGCTTCCGGGTTGGCAAATCCGGCATCCAGGGCCTCATGGGGGTGACGCCCGACATCACCACATTCGCCAAGGCGGTGGCCAATGGCTATCCGATATCGGTTGTGGCCGGGCGCGAAGAGGTGATGCGCCACTTCCGCTATGGCGGCGCTTCGCATGGCGGCACCTATACGGCGCATTCCGTCTCGCTCGCCGCTGCCGAAGAAACCCTGCGCATTCTGGATGAAACCGATGCGCTGGAGACGATCGCGAATTACGGCGAAAGCCTGAAGGCGGGGATTTCGAAGATCTTGGATGCCCGCAACATCGTGCATTCCTATACCGGCCATCCGTCGATGTTTGGCCTGTTCTTTGCCGAAACCCCGCCGAACAATTACCGCGCGTGGAAAACGTCGGATTACAGTTTCTACGACACGATGGCGCATTACCTGCATGATCTGAACATCATCGTGGAACCCGACAGCCGCGAACCCTGGTTCATTTGCGAAGCGCATGGCAAGGATCCGTCCTGCCTGACAGATACGCTCAATGCGGTGGAGCGTGCCGTCGATCTGGTGCTGGAACATGGGGTCATGACCGAATGACCCATGACGCGCTGATCATCGGCGCGGGGCATAACGGGCTGGTGACAGCCTGTTATCTGGCCCGGGCTGGGTTGAAGGTTCTGGTTGTCGAAAAGAACGACTGGATAGGCGGCGCTGCCGTTTCCCGCGAACTTTTCCCGGGGTTCACCTATTCCAACTGCTCATATGTCAGTAGCCTGTTCCGCCCCGAGATCATGCGCGATCTGGAACTGCCAAAACATGGCTTGCAGATCCTGCCCTATGAAGGGGGCGCGCTGTTCACTGAAACTGGCGGCTATCTGGGCATGTTCCGCGACCATGAGGCCAACCGGCGCGAATTTGCCCGCCATTCGCGCCGCGATGCCGAAGCCTATGACCGCTACACCCGTGACATCCTGCGCAACTGCCGTCTGATCCGCCCCATGCTGATGCGCACGCCGCCGGATCTGGCGTCGTTCCGGCCGCGCGACCTGATGGAACTGGCCTGGCTGGGCAAGCAGATCACCGGCCAGTCCGAGGCGCAGATCTATGACATGCTGCGCTTCTGGACCATGTCGATCGCGGATTTTCTGGACGAGTACTTCGAAAATCCCGCGATGAAGGCCTATCAGGCAGTCGGTTCCATCATCGGCACCGCGCTGGGGCCGATGTCGCCCGGCACCGCATATGTTTTGCTCCATCACGCCATGGGTGATGTGGATGGCAATGTCGGGTCATGGGGCTATTCGCGCGGGGGCATGGGTGGCATCACCAAGGCGCTGACCGCTTCCTTGCAGGCAGCCGGGGGCGAGATCATTACCGGATCGGGGGTTGAACAGGTGCTGGTCAGGAATGGCCGCGCGGTGGGCGTCGTGCTGGAGAACGGCCGCGAATATCGCGCTGCCCGGGTCGTGTCGAACATGGATGTCCGGCGGACCTTCCTGAAACACGTCGATCAGAAAGAGCTTCCGGGCGAGTTCCTGAAGCGGGTGCAGACCTTCAAGACCCGCGGGTCATCAGGCAAGCTGAACATCGCTCTGGATGGGCTGCCGGAATTCACCGCGCTGCCCAAGGGGGCGCCAAACATCAAGGGTGACCTGCACTTCACCGATACCATCGAGAAGATGGAGGCCGCCTATGACGACTGGAAGGCCGGTCATTACAGCCGCAATCCGTTTCAGGATGTGATGATCCCCACGCTGATCGACCCGACGATGACGCCGCCGGGCAAGCATTTCATGTCCTGCTTCGTGCAATATGCCCCGCCAAAGATCGAAGGGCGCGACTGGACCGATGCCGATCGCGATGGGTTCCGCGACGCCTGTCTGGACCAGATCGAAGCCTATGCGCCGGGGTTCAAATCGAAAGTCCTGCATGTGGAGGTGCGCACCCCGCGCGAACTGGAAGCCGAGGTCGGCTTGTCCGAGGGCAATATCTTTCAGGGTGAACTGACCTTCGATCAGATGTTCTTCAACCGCCCCGTGCCGGGATACGCCAATTACCGCAGCCCGATCCGCGATCTGTGGATCTGTGGCTCGTCCACCCATCCGGGGGGCGGGGTCATGGGGGCACCGGGCCGCAACGCGGCGGCAGAGATCCTGCGCGACATGAAACATCCCGCCAAAGACATGAGCGATGCCTATGCCATCATTTGACACAATCGTCATCGGGGCCGGGCCCAACGGGCTGGCGGCGGCACATCGGCTGGCGTCGCGCGGCGTTTCGGTGTTGCTTCTGGAGGCAGGCGATGCCCCGGGGGGCGGGGCAGGGCTGGCCCATCTGTCCTATAACCTTGATCCCCGTGTGGAAAAGGCGATGGACCTGGCCCGCCATGGCCTGACATGGGCCAGCCGCGATCTGGCGACCACGGTTGTGTCGCCGGACGGCCGACACCTGCGGCTGCAGGGGGATCGGGTGACCGGTGACCTGCCCGAGACGGATCGGGCCGCATGGACCGCCCTTCGCGCCCGGCTGTTGCGCTTTGCCGCTGTTCTGGCCCCGCTGAACCACATGGCTCCGCCACGTCTGGCCCGCAATGTCGGCAACCCGATGGTCAAGCTGGCCATGATCGGGCTGAAGGCCCGGATGATGGGGGGCGCCGAGTTTCGCGAACTTGGCCGCATCCTTTTGACCAATGTCCATGATGTTCTGGATGATGAACTGACCGATCCACGCCTGAAAGGTGCGCTGGCCTTTGAGGCGACCCTGGGGGGCTGGCTGGGGCCGCGATCGCCCAATTCGCTGCTGCCTTGGCTTGTGCGCCTGTCGGGGGAAACGGCGGGAGTGCAAGCTGCACACGGCCTGCCCAAGGGCGGCATGGGTGCCATCACCGAGGCCATGGTCAGGGCCGTGACGGCGGCTGGTGTGACGCTGCGCTGCAAGGCGCGGGTGGCGCGCATCCTTGTGGAAGGCGAAAAGGTGGTGGGCGTCGTCTTGCAAGGGGGCGAGGAACTCCGCGCTGCGCGGGTCGTGTCATCCCTTGCGCCCAGGACCACCCTGCTTTCGCTGATCGGTGCCCGCCATCTGGATGCGGGTCTGGTCACCCGGATGCGGCATCAAAAGGCGCGGGGAGGGGCTGCGAGGCTTCACCTGACCCTGCGCGGCATCCCCGATTTCATGGGGGCCAACCTGCAGGATCGACTGGTGATCGCCGGTTCGGAACATGATGTCGAACGCTCCTTCAACCCGGTGAAGTATGGCAAGGTTCCCTCCCATCCGGGGCTGGAAATCGTCATTCCCACCGCGCATGAACCGCGTGCCGATGGCAGGCACCACCTGTCGGTCATCGCCCAATTCGCCCCCCATGCCCCGGCAGATCGTGATGCCGCCCGCGCTGAAATGCTGGCTGCCTGCCTGGCGCAACTGGACCGTCATGCCCCGGGCCTGGCCGGGCTGGTGGAACGCGCCGACCTGCTGATGCCCTATGATATCGAAGACCGGTATGGCCTGCCGGGCGGGCAATGGCATGCAGGGGAACTTTCGGTCGAACAGATGCTGTTCCTGCGGCCCTTGCCGGGGATCGCGCAATACCGGGGGCCGCTGCCCGGTCTCTGGCTGGCCTCTGCCGGGTGCCATCCTGGCGGGGGTATTTCCGGCACCCCGGGATGGAACGCCGCCCTTGCGATGGAGGCCGCAGAATGACCCTGCACAGCACCTTGCGGCATTTCGAACAGCCGCTGATGAAGACCCCCTTCCACCCGCGGACCGAGGCGGCGAACAAGCTTTGGTCCTGGGGCAACTGGGGGGGGTACACGACAGTCCTGACCTATGACGACCTGTCGATGGAACATTCGGCCATCCGGAATACGGCGACGGTCTATGATCTTTGCCCGATGATCAAATACCGGATCGAGGGGCCGGACGCGACCGCATACCTGCAGCGGCTGACGCTGCGCAATGTGGCGAAACTGTCGGTCGGGTCTGTGCAATATACCGCATGGGTGAATGACGCGGGCCATCTTCTGGATGATGGCACCCTGTTCCGGCTGGCCCCGGACCGCTATCGCCTGTGCTGTCAGGAACGGCATCTGAACTGGCTGGAAGACAGCGCCTTCGGATTTGACGTGACCGTGACCGAAGAAACCGAACAGATCGCCGCCCTGTCGTTGCAAGGGCCGACTTCGGTCGAGGTGCTGCGTCTGGCCGGGTTCGATGTCAGTGCGTTGAAACCTTTCCGCATGGCCGAATACGGCTTTGGCGAAGGCCGTCTGATGGTGTCGCGCACCGGATTTACCGGCGATCTGGGCTATGAACTCTGGACAATCCCCGATCAGGCGCTTCGTCTGTGGGATATTCTGTTCGATGCGGGGCAGCTGCATGGCATCCGCCCTATCGGATCGGAAGCGCTGAACATGGCGCGGATCGAGGCGGGGTTGATCATCACCGGGCTGGATTTTGTGCCCGCCGATGCCTGCCTTCGTGAAGACCGCCTGCGCAGCCCGCTGGAAATGGGGCTGGGCTGGATGATCGACTGGGACAAGGGGCATTTCACCGGCAAGACGGCATTGATGGGCCAGCGGGATCAGGGCCCGAAATGGAGCTTTGTAGGGCTGGAGATCGACGGCAATATCTCGGCCGAAGGGGCGATCCTGTATCATGACCGGAAAACCGAGGTCGGCGTCATCACCGCCGCGATCTGGTCGCCCGCACTGAAGAAGAACATCGCCATGGCCCAGATCCTGACCCGCCATGTCACGGGCGGGAATATCTGGGCAGAAATCTATGCCTTGCGTGAACTGCACTATGAAAAACTGATGATGCAGGCCCGGGTGGTGGAACGCCCCTTCTTCAACCACCCCCGCCGCCGTGCCACACCACCGGGGAGGTTCTGACATGGGACATCAGGATTACCATCCGCTGTCGCCGCGATTGCCGCATTGCCCCGAAGGCCTGCCGCGCGCCGCCTATATGGACAAGGCCTGGTATGATCGTGAAATGGCAACGATCTTTGCGCGCCAATGGGTGATGGTGGGGCGTGCCGCAGATTTTGCGGCCGGAAAGATGCGCCGCGTCACATTGGGCGAGGCGCAGGTGATCGTGGTGCGCGACACTGCGGGTGCGCTGGCGGCCTGGCACAATTCCTGCCCGCATCGTGGATCGGAACTGTGCCGCCAGCCCGAAGAAGAGGTGGGCAAGCTGATCCGCTGCCCCTATCACGCCTTTGCCTTTGCCGCATCTGACGGGCGGCTGGTTTCCACCGCCCATGCCGTACCGACCGAGGACTTCGACAGATCGGCCCATGGCTTGCGGCCCGTGGCCACGCGGATCTGGAATGGCTTCCTGTTCCTGAACCTGTCGGCGGAACCGGGCGAAATCTGGTCCGATGTCGGGCTGAACACCATGGATTCATGGCCGATGGACAGCCTGATCACTGGCCATCATTGGGAACACGACATCGACTGCAATTGGAAGACCTTCTGGGAAAACTATTCGGAATGTCTGCATTGCCCCGGTATTCACCCTGAACTGTGCGATCTGGTGCCGCTGTATGGAAAGGGCGTCATGTCGCCCCCGGTACTGGCCGGCTGGAGCCCGGACGGACCCGAAGTGCCGCTGTTGAAGGAAGGGGCGACGACCTGGACAAAGGACGGAAAACCCTGCGGGCCGATTTTTTCCACACTGACGGAAGCGGATCGCAAGGTGGGTTACGCCTTTGCTTCGCTCTGGCCATCCGCCTATGTCGTGGCACATATCGATTATGTCCGTTCGGTGCGGATCGTGCCCCTCGGCCCGGAAAAGACCCGGCTGATCGCAGAATGGTATTTCGCGCCCGAAACGCTTGCCCAGCCGGATTTTGATCCCGCTGATGTGGCAGGGTTTGCCAAGATCGTCATGCGGCAGGATGGCGAGGCGTCAGAGATGAACCAGCGCGGCATGCGGTCGCCGGCCTTCAAGGCGGCGCGGCTGATGCCCGAGGAATATGACATCTTCCGGTTTCAGGAATGGATACGCGCCGAAATGGGGGGGACACCATGACCCGATTGCCCTATCCGACAGTTTCTGTGCCGAAAGACTGGGACCGGCGTGGCCTGCCCGGGTGGACCTATCATTCGCCTGCGCTGTTTGCGCTTGAACGCGACAAGGTCTTTCTGACCCATTGGCAGATTGTCGGCCATGACTGCGACATCCCCAACCCCGGCGATTGGCTGAGCTTTGATCTGCTGGGCGAACGCGCGGTGGTGATGCGCGGGCAGGATGGCGTCGTGCGGGCATTTCACAACCTGTGCCGTCATCGCGGTGCGCGGGTGGTGGCCGGATCGCAGGGGCATTGCCGGGGGTCCGTCGTCTGTCCTTTTCATGGCTGGGTCTACAACCTTGATGGCAGCCTGCGTGGTCCGTCGCAGCCCCGGTCCTTCGGGGATCTGAACCGCGAGGATTTCGGGCTGAAGCCGATCGAGATGGAGATGTTCCACGGCTTCATCTTCCTGCGCTTTGCACCGGGTCCGCAGCCGGGAATTGCCGAGCTTCTGGCCCCGTTGGACGCGGATTTTGCGGCCTATGATCTGAAATCCATCGTTCCGGTGACGATCCCCGACTGGTCGGTCGATCTGCCGGTCAACTGGAAATCCGTGCGCGATGTGGACAATGAAGGCTATCATGTTCCGCTGGCGCATCCCGGGCTGCAGGATCTTTACGGCCGCAGCTATGTCGATTGCTACATGGATGACGGGTTGTCGATGTCGGTCGGCTGGTTCGGCGATGTCCCCGGTCGGGGCTGGTCGGTCCGGCATTACACGAAGCTCTCTCCGCCGCGCCCGGACCTGCCGCAGCATTTGCAGCGCGCCTGGACCTATTACGGCATCTTTCCCGCGCAGGTCTTTGCGATCACACCCGATGGGCTGCAATTCTATCATGACATCCCGATATCCGAAGGTGTCACGCGGCTGACCGGCCGGGTGTACCGCTGGCCGAATGAAACCCGCGAAAGGCGGCTGGCCCGGTATCTGGCCTATCGGATAGACCGCGCCACCTCGGCCGAGGATCAACAACTGGCGATCTGGTCGAATGAATCGATGAAGTCGGATGCCTTCGAAGGGTTTCACCTGTCGGATCTCGAATATGGTGTCCGGCGGCACCATGACCGGTTGCGCGACCTGCTTCCCGTGATGCGTCTGGATACAGCGCCCGCCGAGGATCGCATCGCGCAGATCAACGCAGAAATGTCTTGTCTGACATAGGGTCAGGCGTAAGCTGACTGACAATCCAATCATAACAAACCGGGGAGACTGCCATGAGATTGAACCGTCGTCAGGCCCTGATCGGGGCAACTGCCACGCTGGCCACGCCATGGGTGCGCCCATCCTGGGCACAGGCCGGTCGGGTGAACGTCTACAACTGGGCCGATTACATCGGCGAGACGACGCTTGAGGATTTCACCTCTGAAACCGGGATCGAGGTGGTCTATGATCTCTATGCCAGCGCCGAGGAAATGCAGGCCAAGATGCTGGCCGGCTCCACGGGCTATGATCTGGTGCTGCATGCGGGGCAAAGCCTGTCGCGATCAGTGCAGGCGGGTGTGGTGCAGAAACTGGACCGCAGCAAACTGACAGGCTGGGCCAATCTTGATCCGGCCTTGTTGAAGATCGGCGAAATGTATGATCCCGGCTTTCAGCATGGTGTGCCCTATATGTGGGGCTCGGTCGGGGTGACCTACAATATCGACATGGTGAAGGAACGCATTCCCGATGCTGATTTTGAATCCCTCGATCTGTTGCTGAAACCCGAAAACGCGGCGCTGCTGGCCGATTGCGGGATATCGCTGCTGGATAGCCCGAGCGATATCGGATTCATGATCCTCAGCTATCTGGGCATCGATCCGAACACTGCAGGCCCCGCAGAATGGGCCAGGATGGTGGAGGCCGTCCGGCCGGTGCGCGACTATGTTTCGACCTTCGACAATTCCAATTATCTGACCACACTGCCGAATGGCGAGGCTTGTGCCGTCAACAACTGGTCGGGCGATTATGGCGTGGCCAAGGCGCGCGCCGCCGAAGGCGGGATCGACATGAATCTTGGCTATTTCATCCCCCGGACCGGGGCACCGCTGTGGTTCGACATGTGGGTGATGCCCGCCGATGCCGCCAATGTGGAGAATGGGCACAAGTTCCTGGATTACCTGCTGCGCCCCGAGGTGATCGCCGCCTGCACCAATTTTACAGGCTATGCCAATCTGAACAAGGCGGCGCTGCCCTTTGTCGATCCGGCCATCGCCGCCGACCCTGCAGTCTATCCGGATGAGGCAGCCAAAGCCCGGCTTTATGCGCCGCTGCCCCAGACCATTGAGCAGGAATCCGACATGACGCGGGCCTGGACCGAAATCAAGACGGGCGGCTGACGGATGGCGGTGGAAGAAACCGGTCCGTTTCTGCGGATCGAGGGGGTTTCGAAAAGATTTGGCACCTTTCAGGCCGTCAAGGATGTGAACCTGACTGTCGAAAAGGGAGAAATCTTTTCGCTGCTCGGCGGGTCCGGCTGTGGCAAGACCACGCTTTTGCGCATGCTGGCAGGATTCGAGGAACCCAGCGAGGGTCGCATCTTTCTGGATGGGCGCGATATGGCGGGGGTGCCGCCTTGGGAGCGCCCGGTCCATATGATGTTCCAGTCTTATGCCATCTTTCCGCATATGACAGTCGCGGCCAATGTGGGCTATGGGCTGAAGCATGAAAAGGGTCTGTCAAAAGCCGACCGCGCGGCCCGGGTGGCCGAAATGCTGGATCTGGTGCAGCTGACCCAATTTGCGCATCGCAAGCCGCACCAGATTTCCGGCGGTCAGCGGCAGCGTGTTGCGCTGGCCCGGGCGCTGGCGCGGCAGCCCAAGCTGCTGCTGCTGGATGAACCTCTGGCCGCGCTGGACAAGAAGCTGCGCGAACATACCCAGTTCGAGCTGATGTCGATCCAGCAGCGCACCGGGGTCACCTTCATCGTGGTCACCCATGACCAGGAAGAAGCCATGACCCTGTCAGATCGCATCGCGGTGATGGACAAGGGGCAGGTCAAACAGGTGGGCACCCCGACCGAGGTTTATGAATTCCCGGCATCAAGGTTTGTGGCGGGGTTCATCGGATCGGTGAACAGCTTTGAAGCAACCGTGGTCGCGCGCGAAGCTCCCTGGCTTCGGTTGCATGTTCCGGCCCTGGGGGGCGATGTTCTGGCCCGCGATTCTGCGGCAGCGACGCCCGGGCAACCCGTTTCGCTGGCCATCCGGCCAGAGAAGATGCGCATCGCCAAGGACAGGCCGGAAGGCCCGAATGCGGTGGCCGGGCATGTGAAGGATCTGGCCTATTTCGGCAAGGACAGCCTGTATCGCATCGCCTTGCCTCAGGCGCTGGTTCAGGCCCATGCGGTCAACGCGCGCCGCGGCGATGAGGGTGCCCGGGTGGCCGATTGGGATGACGAGGTCTGGGTTTCCTTCGACCCGTCTGCCGCCATTGTGCTGGTGGCCTGAGATGGACCCTGACATGAACACGGGCCGTTTTCAGCGCTGGTTCGATCTGAAGGGCTGGACGGCCCTTCTGATCGGCGCCCCCTATGGCTGGCTGGTGATCTGGTTCCTTCTGCCGTTTCTCATTGTCGTGGCGATGAGCGTGGCCACCAACACGCCGACCGCCCCGCCGTTTTCCTTTGGTGGGGATCACGCCTGGATCAACTGGAGCTCGTATCACCGGGTTCTGACGGACAGCCTTTATCTGCGCGCCTTTCTGACCTCGGTGGTCAATGCGGCCTTCGCGGCCTTCCTGTGTCTGCTGATCGGTTATCCGATGGCCCTTGGCCTGACCCGGGTGTCGAAAAGCTGGCGCAATATCCTGCTGATGCTGGTGATCCTGCCATTCTGGACCTCGTTCCTGCTGCGCGTCTATGCGTGGATGGGGCTGATGGGCAAGAACAGTTGGTTCAACGGGCTGTTGACCGACGCCTGGAACTTTCTGGTGCCGGTGGATTGGGCCATCCGTTTCGTGCCGATGATGAACACCAATTTCGCGGTGGTTCTGGTCATGGTCTATACCTATCTGCCCTTCATGATCCTGCCGCTCTATGCCAGTCTGGAACGGCTGGACCCGACGCTGGATGAGGCGGCGATGGATCTGGGCTCGCGCCCCTATCAGGTATTTCTCGATGTGACACTGCCACAATCGGTGCCCGGCATCGTTGCGGGGGGGATGCTGGTCTTCATTCCGGCAGCGGGTGAACTGGTGATCCCGTCGCTGGTGGGCAATGCGTCACAGCCGATGATCGGCAAGATCATCGCCGATGAATTCGGTCAGGCGCGCGATTGGCCGATGGCATCGGCCGTGGCGGTGGCTTTGCTGATCCTGATGGTGCTGCCAACCATGATCTACAGCCATTATCAGGCCCGGGCCGAGGGGACGAAATGAAGCGGCGCTCCACCTTCCTGATGACGATGCTTTGCTTCGGCTTTGCCTTCTTCTACATTCCGATCCTGTCGATGATCGTCTATTCCTTCAACAACTCGCGGCTGGCGACGGTCTGGGGCGGCTTTTCGACCAAGTGGTATGTGTCGCTTCTGTCGAATGACAAGGTGATCGACGCCCTGCTGCTGTCGCTGAAGATCGCGCTGATTTCCGCCACCTTCGCCACCATTCTGGGCACAATGGCGGGGATCACACTGGCAAGGTTTACCAAGTTCCGGGGGCGGACGCTGTTTTCGGGGCTGGTCACCGCGCCCCTCATCATGCCCGAGGTGATCACGGGTATTTCGATGCTGGTGTTCTTCATCCTGATGGCCGACTGGATCGGCTGGCCCGGGCAGCGCGGCTTTACCACCATCACACTGGCCCATATCACCTTTTCGATGGTTTTCGTGACAACGGTGGTGCAGGCCCGTGTGGTGCAGGCCGACCGCGCGATCGAAGAGGCGGCGATGGATCTGGGCAGCCGCCCATGGCAAGTGATGTTCGACATCACTCTGCCGGTGATTTCGCCCGCCATCCTGTCGGGCTGGCTGTTGGCCTTTACGATCAGTCTGGATGACGTGGTGATTTCGTCATTCGTCACGGGACCGGGCTATACCACCCTGCCGCTGCTGGTCTGGTCAAAGGTCAAGCTGGGTGTGACACCCGATATCAACGCATTGGCGACGCTGATGGTTCTGGTGGTGGGGATCGGGGTGATCGCTGCCGGGATCATCATGAACCGGGCCGAAAAACGGCGGCTGGCCGAAGAACGCCTGGCCTTTCAACGCAATGAATGATCCGGCGCAATATATCAACGCGCCGCTTGGCCAGCCCGGATCGGGCCGCGTGCGCTATGGCGCGGCGATGGCGCTGTATCGGGCGGGCCGGATGACTGCCGACATGCTGGAGGTGTACCGCGTCGCCTCGGCCCATGACGCGCGCGATCCGCTGGCGGTGTTGCGCGAACGCGGCTTGCCCTTGCCGGAGATATCCATGACCCAAAGCCCGGTGGCCCGGCTTTATGCTTCGGCCCGTGATTATCTGCTGACACTAGACCATCCCGGCTCGGCCGAAGTGCGGGCGGGCCTGTCGCCCGATCCCGGGGCCGAGCGGGCCATGCCAAGCCGACAGAACGCGGTGGTGGCCCATTGGCTGCAGCCCGCGCTTGCGCTGGTGGCAAAGGATCAGCCCGAACTGGCCGCCGCGCTGGGTGGCGCATCAGGGCATCTGGAATGGATCACCTATGACGCCTATCCGCGCGATCAGATCGGTGAGGCTTTCGCGATGGGCCATGCCTATGCGGCGATCCGGGGTGGCGATGCCCCCTTTGCGGCGACGGAATTCGAACTGGGCGTGTTTCTGATCGCGCCGGGGGTGCTGTATCGCGATCACCGGCATGCAGCGCCGGAACTCTATGCCCCGCTGACTGGACCCCATGGCTGGCGGTTTGGCGTGGATCGGCCGCTGATCGTGAAGCCCGCGCATCAGCCGGTCTGGAACCCGCCGCATCAGCCGCATCTGACCAAGGTAGGCTCGGTGCCGTTCCTGTGCCTGTTCGTCTGGACCAAGGATGTCAACGAAGAGGCGGTCGTCATCCCTGCAGCCGACTGGGCCGCGCTGGAGGCCATTACCCTTGCCTGACACACTGATCCACAATGCCCGCATCCGCACAATGGATCCGCCAGCGCCTTGGGCCGACTGGGTTCTGATCCGGGCGGGACGCATTGCCGCACTGGGGCAAGGCACCACGCCGGAGGCGGATCACAGGATCGATGCGGGCGGGCGACTGGTGCTGCCGGGGTTTCAGGATGCGCATGTTCACCTTCTGTCGGGCGGGATCGACATGGCCACGGCGGCCCATCTGTTCGATCTGGACAGCGAAGCCGCCTTGATCGCCACCTTGCGCGCCCATGCGGCGGCAAGACCTGACCTGCCGCTCGTCCTTGGGACGGGCTGGCAGCCAGGGGTATTTGGCGACCATAATCTGACGGCTGCCGTCATCGACCGGGCTGTCAGCGACCGTCCGGTGATGATCTATGACAGTTCCTTCCACAATGCCTGCCTGAACACGCGGGCCATCGAAATGGCCGGGGTTCAGACGATAGCTGATCCGCCCAATGGCCATATCCTGCGCGATGCGCAGGGCCGGGCGACGGGGATGCTTCATGAAGAGGTGATCCCTGTGGTCGCGGCGCGCTTGCCGGGCCTGACCGACGATCACCGGATGGCCGGACTGCGGGCCGGGCAGGCCCATGTCAATCAGCACGGGATCACGGGCGTCCTTGATGCCGCAATCCGTGACATGGAGGCCCGCATCTATGCCCGCGCGGCAGCCGAAGGGACGCTGACCCTGCGCGTTGCAGGCACGGCACAGGTGACCGAGGCCGATACAGCCGCAACTGCGCTTGAACGGCTTGTCGCGTTGCGCCGGGCGCATCCCGGCCCGGATTTCCACGTCCATTCCGCCAAGTTCTTCATGGATGGTGTGTTCGAAAACCGCACCGCCGCCAATCTTGCCCCCTATGCCGATGCGACGGGCGGCAATGCGCCCTGCATGTTCAGCCTGGAACAGACGATCGAGTTGATGACCGCGCTGGATGCAGCGCGTTTTGCCATTCATGTTCATGTCATCGGCGATGCCGCCGCCCGCCGCGCCATCGAAGGGCTGGAGGCGGCCCGCACTGCCAATGGCCCCTGGCCCGCGCAGCATCAGTTGGCGCATTTGCAACTGGTGGACCCGGCCGATCATGCCCGGCTGCAGGGTCTGGCCACGGCGAATATCCAACCGCTCTGGGCCCGGTTGGAGCCGCCCTATTCCGATCCATCGCTGTCGATGATCGGGCAAGCGCGTTGGGGCGATGTCTATGCCTTCCGCAAGATGCTGCAGGCGGGGGCGGATTGGTGCCTGTCATCGGACTGGCCGGTTTCAACCCTGAACCCCTTTGAAATCATCGAAACCGCGATCACCCGAACCAAGCGGCGGGATGACAACCCGCTGGACCCGTTCTGCCCCGATCAGGCCCTGACGCTGGAGGAATGTGTTCTGGGCTACACGGTCAACGCCGCCCGGGCCTGCTGGCGCGATCATCATACCGGCATGTTGCGGACCGGGTTTTCCGCTGATCTGATCGTGCTGGATCGGGATATCTTCGCCATCCCGCCGCAAGAGATTTCGCAAACCCGCGTGCTGGCCACCCTGTTCAAAGGGACCGAGGTCTGGCGCGCCCCTGACTGGTAACCGCCATGCTGCTTTATACCACCATCGGAACAGACAATATCGACCGCGCAACCGCCTTCTGGGGGCCAATCATGGCCAGTCTGGGCCATGACCCCATGACCGATCTGGGCGCAGGCTGGGCCGGTTGGGGCAAGGATTATGACGGAGGCTTCGGCTTTTACCTGTGTCCGCCCTTTGATGGCCAGCCCGCCAGTGCCGGAAATGGGGGCACCTTTGCTTTTCCCGCGCGCGATGCGGCCCATGTCCGTGAACTTTACGCGCTCGCATTGGCCAATGGCGGCAGGGATGAAGGCGCCCCCGGTACGCGCGACTACTATTCGCCCGACTTCTATGTCGCCTATGCGCGTTCGCCCGATGGGCACAAGCTGGCCTTCGTCTTTCATCACTATGATCCGGGTCAGGATCATGGCTGATGCACGGCCCGGCATCATGGATATCTGCCTGGGCTGCGATGATCTGGCGCGCAGTATCCGCTTTTATGATGCCGTCATGCCGGTGGTTGGCTTGTCGCGCCTGCCGGATGCGCCGAAGGGCTGGGCAGGATGGGGCCCTGCCAAAGGCACCGGGCTGTGGCTTTGCCCGCCCTTCAACGGCCAGCCCGCCAGCGCCGGCAATGGCACCATGGTCACGTTTCGCGCCGAAAGTGCCGCACAGGTGCGCGGGTTTCACGCCGCGGCTCTGGCCCATGCGGGCGCGGATGAAGGCGCCCCCGGCACAAGGCCCGGCTATGATCCCGCCTTTTATGTGGCCTATGTCCGCGACCCGAATGGCCACAAGCTTGCCTGCGCCTTTACCGCCTATGACGCGACGGAGGATCGATCATGAGCGAAGACCATTATCCCCCCAGGTTGATTGCCATGCTGGAGGCGATATGGGGCGAGGGCTTTCTGTCGCCCGGTGGCCCGGATGAAGTGGCGCGGGTTATCGGCGACCATGATCTGACCGGCGCATCGGTGCTGGATATCGGGTGTGGGGCGGGGGGCATCGATATCACGCTCGTTCGCAACCATGGTGCGGGCTATGTGACGGGCATCGATGTGGAAGATCCGGTCCTGACCCGCGCGCGCGCATTGGTGGCGCAGGAAGGGCTGGATGATCGGATCGGGCTGGTAAAGGTCGCCCCCGGTCCCTTGCCCTTTCCGCCCGGCAGCTTTGATGTGGTGTTTTCAAAGGACAGCATCGTTCACATCCCCGACAAACAGGCCCTGATGGCCGAGGTGTTCCGGGTCCTGAAGCCGGGGGGATGGTTTCTGGCGTCAGATTGGCTGATCGGCACCGAAGACATCAGCCCGCTGATGGCCGACTATATTGCCGCAGAAGGGCTGGATTTCGGCATGGCCACGCCCGCGCGCTACCTGCAGGCCATGGCGGCGGCGGGTTTCAGTGATGGCAGAACCACATCGCGCAACGGCTGGTATCGCCTGCGCGCCCGCGAAGAGCTGGAACGGCTGAAGGGCGCAGCCGGGGCCGAGGCGGCGCGGATCGTGGGGCAGGATTTCGTCGATCAGAATATCGGCATCTGGTCGCGGATGATCCCGGTGCTGGATACGGGCGAACATTGCCCAACCCATCTTGCTGCCCGCAAACCGGGCTGACGGGGGGCTGTTCAACGCCCGGTCAGCCAGTTGCCGAACCGCGCCAGCCGCGATGGAGGGATGCCCAGCCGCTCTTCTCGGCGGTCGGCCAGACGCAGCAGGGTATACATGGTATGCACGCCCAGCCAGCGCAGCGGCTCGGGTTCCCACTTGCGGGGCTGGCGGTTCACCCAGGGCAGCGCGGTCAGCGCCGTGTCGCGGCCAAGCGCCAGATCGGCCAGCGTGCGCCCGGCCAGGTTCGATGTGGAAACCCCGACCCCCACATAACCGCCTGCCCAGCCGATCCCCGTGGTTCGGTCCAGCCCCACCGTGGCGCACCAGTCGCGCGGCACGCCCAGCACCCCGCACCAGGCATGATCGATCCCGAAGGGGGCGGCATCGGGGAAATGGCGCTGCAGGATGGCCGTCAGCCGGGCGATGGTTTCCCGGTCGGGCGCGCCATCCTGATCGATCCGCGATCCGAAACGATAGGGTACGCCCCGCCCGCCCACGGCGATCCGCCCATCTGCCGTGCGCTGGCAATAACAATAGGCATTGTTGAAATCGCCCAGAATCTCGGCCCCCTGCCAGCCGATCCGATCCCAGACCTCGGGCGGCAGGGGCGGTGTCACGATCTGCGCCGAATTGAGCGGCAGCCATTCGCGCACAAGACCCGGCAGGGTGGCGGTATAGCCTTCGGTGGCACGCAGGACGATCGGCGCGCGCAGACAGCCTAGTGCGGTGGTCACGCTGCCGGGGGCCAAGGCCAGGGCAGCGCTGTCTTCATGGATCGTGACCCCGGCCCGTTCGACCGCCTCGGCCAGTCCGCGCACTAGTTTGGCAGGCTGTATGCGTGCCACGCCCTTGACCACCATGGCCCCCAAAGCGCCGGGAATGTTGATCCGCGCCCGCGTTTCGTCCTGCGTCAGTTCAAAGACCCGATCCTCTTCGCCCCAGGCGCGGCGATGGGCAACTTCATCCCGCATCCGCTGCATCTGGGCGCGGTTGGTGGCGACCATCACCTCTTCGGTCGGGTGGATATCGGCCTCGATCCCTTCGGCGCGGGCGACGCGGATCACTTCTGCCACCGTGTCATTCATGGCGGCGACCATGTTCAGCACGGCGTCACGCCCGCGATCGCGGGCATAGCGGTCATGGTGCCAGGCAAAGCCGCCGGTCAGCCAGCCGCCATTGCGCCCCGATGCGCCATAGCCTGCGAATTCCTTTTCAAGGATCACGACCTTCAGGTCGGGCCGCGCCTGTTTCAGATACCACGCGGTCCAGAGCCCGGTGAACCCCGCGCCGATGATGGCCACATCGGCCTGCACTTCGCCCCGCAAGGCCGGGCGGCGCGTTTGTGGCAGGCCGGTCGCAGCATACCAGAAGGAAACTTCTCCGATCCGGGTCATGGCCGTGTCCTTTCCCTTTGCCCTCTTTCGCCTTGCGGGGCCGCCTATCCGGGCAGGGAAGCAGGCGGCTTGAAGCTTGTAAAGCCGCACCCTAGGATTTCGGCATCGCGAGCCTATGTTTGCGCGACCCGAGGCCCGGTTTTCTGAACGATTGATCGCATGACCATGACCCGCCGCAACGCCCTTGCTACCCTGATGGCCAGCCTGTCCGGCCTGCTGGCCCGTCCCATCGCCGCAGGCACGGAAGGGCGGAAGATCATCGTTGTCGGGGCGGGGCTGGCCGGGCTGACTGCAGCGCGGGAGTTGGCCTCACGCGGCGCAGATGTGACCGTGATCGAGGCACGCGACCACATCGGTGGCCGGATCTGGACATCGCGCCTGTGGCCCGGCCTGCCGATGGACATGGGGGCGAGCTGGATTCACGGGCTTGACGGCAATCCGATGACACGCCTGGCCCGCGAGGCAGGCGCCACCCATGTCGAGACGAGCTTTGATCTGGCGCTGGCTCTGGATGAAAAGGGTGCCGAGATCGACATTTCAGAGGCCGAAGACCTGGCCGAAAAGGTGCTGCGCGCCGCCTCACGCGCCGCCGAGAAGGGCGACAGGGATATCCCGCTGAAGGCGGCTGTCGAGGCGACGAAGGGCTGGAAATCTGCGGATGCGCGGCAGCGTCGGCTGATCATGCACATGATCCATGCGCAGATCAGCAATGAACTGGGCAGTTCCTGGGCCGAAACCTCCACTTGGTATCATGATGGCGGCGAGGCTTATGATGGTGAGGATGCGATCTTCCCCGATGGGTACGACCAGATCATCGCCCATCTGGCGCGTGGGCTGACCATTCGTCAGTCCGCGCCGGTCCGAGCTGTTGCGCCCAAGGGGGCGGGGGTGGTGGTCACTCTGGCGGCTGGGGAACGTCTCACAGCCGATCATGTCGTGATCACCGTCCCGCTGGGGGTGCTGAAGGCCGGTCATATCGAATTTGCCGAACGCCTGTCGCGCAAGCGTCAGGCGGCGATTGACACGATCGGCATGGGCCTGCTGCACAAGACATGGCTTTTGTTCGACAAGGTGGCATGGCCCGATGATGTGGACTGGATCGAATGGGTCGGGCCGCGTCCCGGGTTCTGGTCGCAATGGGTCAGTCTGGCGCGGGTGAAACGGGCACCGGTGCTTCTGGCCTTTCATGGCGGTGATGAAGCGCGCATCATGGAGGCTCTGCCCGATGCGGCCATCATGGCAGAGGCCCATGCGGCCCTCAGGGCGATGTTCGGAAACCACTTTCCTGCCCCGAAATCGGCCCAGATCAGCCGGTGGGGCCAAGACCGCTTTGCGCTTGGGGCTTATTCCTTCGCAACACCCGGCACCACACCCAAAACCCGTGTCGCACTTGGTGGCGCCGATTGGGACGGAAGGCTGGTTTTCGCGGGTGAAGCCTGCGATCCGGATTATGCCGGTTCAGCCCATGCCGCCGTTCGGTCGGGATTGGCGGCTGCAAAGCGGTTGAAAGTCTGAAGTCCCGACTGGCGTCGGATGACTGACCTGCGTTTCCCTGCGCCTTCAAAGAGGGCGCGACCAGGCTTTCTTTCATTTCGGTGTGCGCTGCAAACTGGTTCTGAATTTCATGCCGCGCCGTCTTGCCATGATCTCAGGCATTGCCATGTGTCACATGGACAAGGCCCGGCCCGGTCGAATGTCAGGCTGCCGAAAGCTTGCCGAGGCCCGCCAGAAAAGCCGATTTCGACGCATGGTAAAGCCGGATCACCCCCGCCACATCAACAGTGGCTGCCGCCCCCGCGCCGCACGCGCGTTCCCCGTCCTGGCAGGTTTGCGCCATGTCCCGGAACCCCAGATTGAGCGAACTGCCTTTCAGAAAATGCAGATCGCGCCCAAGCTGTGCAGGATTGCTGGCCGCCAGTCTGGCGATCACCTCATCTGTTTCTTCCAGAAACAGCTCGATCACTTCGGAAAACCCGTCTTCGCCCACTTCGGCGCGCAGGTCTGCCACCCGATCCCAATCAATCATTCCGATACCACCCTTTCGGCTCCACACGGGACAACCTTTGCGTCTGCATATTTAACATCGGGTTAGGCCGATCAAATGGTTCGTCTGCAATTTTAGGCTTCACGCTCTCTTAAGGCGCGCCACGCCATTGTCTTGCGAAACCGGTCTACGGAGCGTGAACGTGTTGCAGTCCAACCCTGTCGAGACATCGGTCTCACCCCCCGCAGATCAGCCGCGGCGGGTGCTTGTCGTCGATGACAGCCGGGCGCAGCGCCGGATTTTGTGCCTGTCCTTGCAGCGCTGGGGGTATCATGTCACCGAAGCCGCCTCGGGCGAGGAGGCGTTGGAAAAATGCCAGGCCGAACAGTTTGACGTGGTGATTTCCGACTGGGTGATGCCCGGCATGACCGGGCTGGATTTCTGCAAGGCTTTCAGGGCGATGCCGCATGAAAGCTATGTCTATTTCATCCTTGTGACATCGAAATCCGAAAAGGGCGAGGTGGCTGACGGGCTGGATGGCGGGGCCGATGATTTCCTGACCAAGCCGGTCAGCGCGGATGAACTTCACGCCCGCTTGCGCGCAGGCGAACGCATCCTCGGCATGCAGCGCGAACTGGTGGAAAAGAACCGGCTGATCGGGTCCACCCTGGGCGAATTGCAGAAACTGTATGATTCGCTCGACCGAGACCTGATCGAAGCGCGCAAGCTGCAGCAGACGCTGGTGCGCGAACGCTATCGTGATTTCGGGCGCGGGTCTGCTTCGATCCTGCTCAAACCCTCGGGCCATGTCGGGGGCGATCTGGTCGGCTTCTTTGAAATCAACGCCAGACGGATCGCGATCTTTTCTGTCGATGTATCAGGGCACGGCGTGGCTTCGGCCATGATGACGGCGCGGCTGGCGGGGCTTTTGTCCGGCGGGTCGCCGGAGCAGAACATTGCCATGACCGTCGGGGCCTATGGCCAGCGCGACGCCTGGCCACCGGAAATGGTGGCGGTTCGCCTGAACCGGATGATGCTGGATGACATGCAGGTGGACCAGTATTTCACCATGGCCTATGCCGAGATCGATCTGGAAACCGGGCGGGTGCAACTGGTGCAGGCGGGGCATCCGCATCCGTTGGTGATGCGGCGCGACGGCAGCATCGAGATGATCGGCGAAGGCGGCATGCCGATCGGCCTGTTGCCTGATATCCGGTTCGACCGGATCGAGACACGCCTGTTCCCGGGTGATCGCCTGTTTCTTGTGTCAGATGGCGTGACCGAATGCCCGACGCCCGATCATCAGGAGCTTGGTGTCGATGGTCTGATCGCAATTCTGAAGGAAAACGATCATTTGGACAGTCAGGCCCTGCTGGAATCGCTGGTCTGGAACCTGAACGCCCATGCGGGTGGCGGCGACTTTCCGGATGATGTTTCGGGCGTGTTGTTCGATTATCGGGGCTGATGCAGGGCCCGCGCCAGAAAGGCCCGGTCGCCTTCGTTACCCAGCAGATCCAGCGCCTCGATCACCGGAAGCCAGACCGCGCTGTGGCCGGGTTCGGTCGGCCGGCAAATGGGGCGCACCGGATGGGCCAGATAGATGCTGCACACCTTTTCGGCCCAGAATTCATATTCCGGCATATAGCAGAACCGTCTGAAGGCCCCCAACCTGCGGGCGATGCGGATGTGCCAGCCGGTTTCCTCCATCACTTCGCGGTGCAGGGCAGCGATGGGATGTTCGCCCCGGTCGATTCCGCCACCTGGAAGCTGGAATTCAGGCTTCGGGCTTTCCTGAAACGTGGTCAGCACCTGATTGCCCTGCAACAGCACGGCATAGACCCCGGGGCGGCGGCGATAGTGCTGCCCCGACCGAACCGCTTCACCATATCGTCTGATCATCCCTTGGGTCCTGAACTTGCCGCGCCTATATGATCGCGGTATGCCAAGACCGGCACCTTCAGGAAACCCCCTTATGACCATCGGTTCGCAAATCGCCTGGGACGATACCGTCCTGCCGTTCCAACTTGACGCGTCGGATATCCGCGGGCGGATCGCCCGTCTGGATGGCGTGCTGGATCAGATGTTGAAACAGCATGCCTATCCGCCTCAGATCGAGGCCCTTGTCTGCGAGGCGGCCCTGCTGACTGCGCTGATCGGCCAGACGATCAAGCTGCGCTGGCGGCTGTCGCTGCAGATCCGGGGCACCGGGCCGGTGAAGATGGTGGCGACAGATTACTATGGCCCGACCGAGGATGGCCAACCCGCCCGCATCCGCGCCTATGCCCATTTCGAGGAAGATCAGCTGCATCAGGCCGAAAAGCCGTTTGATCTGCTGGGGCAGGGCTATTTCGTCATCGTCATCGATCAGGGGGCCGGCATGGTGCCCTATCAGGGCATCACGCCACTGACGGGGGGCTCGCTTGCTGCCTGCGCGCAGGTCTATTTTGCGCAATCGGAACAATTGCCCACCAACTTTGCGCTGTCCTATGGGCGGTCGCAGATGCCGGGCGGGCAGCCGCATTGGCGGGCAGGGGGCGTGATGATCCAGCATATGCCCAAAGCCTCGCCCTTTGCCGAAAGCGGTGGAACCGGCGAAGGCGGTCTGCTGGTCGCGTCGGATATCGTGCAGGGCGAAGATGGTGAAAACTGGAATCGCGTGAACATGCTGCTGGAAACGGTGGAGGAGATGGAGCTGATCGGCCCCAGCCTTGCGCCGACCGATCTGCTGGTGCGGCTGTTCCATGAGGAAGGGCCGCGGGTCTTTGATGCGCAGCCGGTGCGCTTTGGCTGTTCCTGTTCCGCCGAAAAGGTGCGGTCGTCGATGTCGATCTATTCGCAGAAAGACCTGCGCCACATGACGACCGAGGCCGGGATCGTGACGGCGGACTGCCAGTTCTGCGGCGCGCATTACGAATTTGATCCGCTGACATTGGGCTTTGATGCCCCGAAACCCCATGACGGGGCCTGATCTGCTGCGGCGCGCGCTGCTGCGCGACACGCCGCAATCGTCAGATTACGATCTGAACCCGGAGGTGGTTCTGCCGCCGGGGCGCGTCCTGCGCCCCGCTTCCGTTCTGGTGGCGGTCTGCGAAGGGAAAGGGGGGCCCTCGGTGTTGCTGACCAAACGCGCATCGGGGCTGAAACACCATCCGGGCCAGATCGCCTTTCCGGGCGGCAAGATCGACGCGGGCGACGGGTCGCCCGAAGCGGCTGCCCTGCGCGAGGCGCAGGAGGAAGTCGGGCTGAACCCGGCGCTGGTAACGCTGATCGGGCGGCTGCCCGCGCATGAAACCGTAACGGGCTATACTGTTACGCCTGTGCTGGGCCATATTGAAACCTGCTTTGATACCCGGGCCGAGGCTGGCGAGGTGGAAGAGGTGTTTCGCGTGCCGCTGGCCCATCTGGCGCAGCCGGTCAATTTCCGGGTGGAACGGCGCATGTGGCGTGGCCAGTGGCGGCGGTACTATGCCGTGCCCTATGGCCCCTATTACATCTGGGGTGCGACTGCGCGGATGTTGCGCGCGCTGGCAGAGCGGCTGGCATGAAGGTCGCGGGCAACTGGCTGACCGCCGAACCGACCCAGGCGCTGTGTGCGGCCTTGGAAGGCGCGGGCTTTCAGGCGCTGTTCGTAGGGGGCTGCGTGCGCAATGCGGCTTTGGGCTTGTCTGTCGGCGATATCGACCTTGCGACCGACGCCCGCCCCGAAACCGTGACGACGCTGGCCGAAGGCGCCGGGTTCAAGGTGGTGCCGACCGGAATCGACCATGGCACGGTTACGGTGGTGGCGGGCGGCATCCCGCATGAAGTGACAACCTTCCGCCGCGATGTGGAAACCGATGGCCGACGCGCTGTGGTCGCCTATTCCACCCGGATCGAAGAGGATGCGGCGCGGCGCGATTTCACCATGAACGCGCTTTATGCCCAACCTGATGGCTCGGTGATCGATCCGCTGGGCGGCTGGCCCGATTTGCAGGCCCGTCATCTGCGCTTTGTCGGCGAACCCGAGGCGCGCATCCGCGAAGATTACCTGCGTATTCTGCGGTTCTTCCGCTTTCACGCGATCTATGCAGATCCCGCGGCAGGCATGGATGCCGAAGGGTTGGCGGCTTGCGCGGCGCTGGCCGATGGAATTGACACCCTTTCGGCCGAACGGATCGGGGCCGAGATGCGCAAGCTGCTGGCCGCTGCCGACCCGGCCCCTGCCGTGGCTGCGATGGCGCGATCGGGTGTGCTGGCGCATGTGCTGCCGGGGGCGGATACACGCGCCCTGGCGCCGCTGATCCATCTGGAGAATGCCCGCGCGCCGCGCTGGCTGCGCCGTCTGGCGGTGCTGGGTGGTCAGGGCGTGGCCGAACGCTGGCGCCTGTCGCGGGCCGAGCAACGCGATCTGGCCCATTTGCAGGCGGCGCTGGCCACTTTGGAAAGCCCCGCTGTTCTGGGCTGGCGGATTGGGGAAACGCTGGCTGAGGATGCGCTGTTGGCGCGCGCGGCACTGCTGGAAACCCCCTTGCTGTCAGGTTGGCAGGCCGAGCTGGCGCGGGGCGTGCAATCGCGCTTTCCGGTGCGGCCCGCCGATCTGATGCCCGCCCTGCAAGGGGCCGAACTTGGCGCGCGGCTGAAGGCGCTGGAAGGGCAATGGCTGCAGTCAGACTTGCGCATGACCCGGGCAGAATTGCTGGGCTGAGGTTTCCCTTGGCCCGAAAATGGCCTATATGCGGACGGTTGACCCCGACCAAGGCAGTTTTCAGATGTTCCGGTTTTTCGAGGGTTTGGTTGACCCCTATCAGCCCTATGCCCGCAGTGATGCGCCACCGCGAAAGCTCTGGCCGTTTCTGGCCGGATATGTGCGGCCATTTCGCAGGGTCTTTGCCGCGACGGCCATCCTGTCGATCATCGCCGCATCGCTGGATGTTGCGCTGATCTGGTATGTCGGGCGGATGGTCGATCTGCTGGCACAGGGCGGGCCTGCACAGGTCTGGGCGGATTATGGGCTGGAGATTACGCTGGTCGGGCTTGGGGTGCTTTTGCTGCGCCCGCTGTTGCTGGTCAGCAATGTGGCCTTGCTGCACAACACGATCCTGCCGAATTTCGGCACGATGATCCGTTTTCGCGCCCATGATCATGTGATGCGCCAGCCGGTCGGCTGGTTTGAAAGCGATTTCGCCGGGCGTATTGCCAACCGGGTGATGCAGACGCCGCCCGCTGCGGGTGATGCGGTGTTCCAGACATTTGACGCCGTGGCCTTTGCCAGTGTCACCTTCATCGGGGCGGGCGTGATGCTGGCGGGGGCGGATGGGCGGCTTCTGGTGCCGCTTCTGGTCTGGTTTGCGCTTTATGCGGCACTGGTGCGCTGGACGCTGGGCCGGGCGGGGCCCGCGGCCAAGGCCAGTTCGGATGCGCGTTCTGCCGTTACCGGGCGGGTGGTGGATGCCTATAGCAACATCCACTCGGTGAAGCTGTTCGCCCATCACGACATGGAAATGCGCCATGCCCGCGACGCGATCGAACATGCCCGCACGACCTTTCAGCAGGAAATGCGGATCATCACCAAGATGGATCTGGCGCTGACCGGGCTGAATGGCGCGCTGATCGTTTCTGTCACCGGCTGGGCCTTGTTGCTGTGGTATCAGGGGCAGGCCAGCGTGGGAACAGTGGCGGCTGCGGCGACACTGGTCTTGCGCCTGAACAACATGACCTACTGGATCATGTGGGCGACCACTTCGCTGGTGCAGGCCCTTGGCGTGGTGCAAGAGGGGATGGAAACCATCACCCAACCCATCGGCCTGACCGATGCCCTGGGCGCACAGCAACTGCGGCTGACCAAGGGCGAGATCCGGCTGGAAGGCGTATCGCATCACTATGGGCGCGGATCGGGCGGGCTGCGCGATGTCAGCCTGACCATCCGTCCCGGTGAACGGATCGGGGTGGTTGGCAGGTCTGGTGCCGGCAAATCGACGCTGGTCAAGCTGATCCTGCGCTTCTACGACGCCGAGGCGGGCCGCGTGCTGATCGACGGGCAAGACATTGCCAAGGTGACGCAAGACAGCCTGCGCCGGGAAATCGGCATGGTGCAGCAGGATTCCAGCCTTTTGCACCGCAGTGTGCGCGAAAACATCCTGTATGGCCGCCCAGACGCAAGCGAGGCCGAAATGATCGCCGCGGCGCGCCGGGCCGAAGCGCATGATTTCATCCTGACGCTGGAAGACCCGGAAGGCCGCAAAGGCTATGACGCCCATGTCGGCGAACGCGGGGTGAAACTGTCGGGCGGTCAGCGCCAGCGGGTCGGGCTGGCGCGGGTGATCCTGAAGGATGCGCCCATCCTCATTCTGGATGAGGCGACCAGTGCGCTGGACAGCGAGGTCGAGGCCGCCATTCAGGATGCGCTTTATGGAGTGATGGAAGGCAAGACAGTGATCGCCATTGCGCACCGCCTGTCCACCATCGCGGCGATGGACCGGATCGTGGTGCTGGAGGATGGCGCGGTGGCCGAGACCGGCAGCCATGCCGAATTGCTGGCGCAGGGTGGGCTTTATGCCCGTTTCTGGGCGCGGCAATCGGGTGGCTTCATCGGGACAGAGGAGACGGAATGACCCCGCTGCGCCGCCTTGGCAATCTGATCGACGCATTCCGCCCTGCCGAGGGCGACCCGCCGCAAACGTTGGGGGCGTTTATCGGCTGGGCCTTGGCAGGGGCATGGCGGCCGCTGTCGATGGCGGCGGTGATCGGGGCGCTGGCGGGCACGATGGAAGTGGTGTCGGCGCTGCTTCTGGGCTGGCTGATCGATGCCGCGCTGGTGGCAGGGCCAGCCGGACTTTGGGCCGGGCACTGGATCCTGATCCTTGGCAGCGCGGCGTTCTTCCTGATGCTGCGGCCCCTGGCCTTTGGCATCTTCTCGGCTTCGAACTCCATCCTCGTCGGGCCGAATGTGCTGCCCCTGGTGCTCAGCCGCCTGCACCGCTGGACCATGGGCCAGCCGGTTACGTTTTTCGACAATGATTTCGCCGGGCGCATCGCGCAAAAGCAGATGCAGACCGCCCGCGCGATGACCGATGTGGCGACGGAAACGATCAATACGGTGTGTTTTTCGCTGGCCTCGGTGATCGGATCGGCGCTGTTCCTGCTGACAGTGGATTGGGGCATCGCGACCGCGTTGCTGTTGTGGATGGTGGCCTATCTAGCCACGATCCGGTTCTTCCTGCCGCGCATCAAGCGCAATTCATCTGCCCGGGCGGCGGCGCGGGCGATGGTCACCGGGCAGGTGGTGGACACGATCACCAATATCAAGACGGTGAAGCTGTTCGCCCATGCTGCGCATGAAGACCGCGTGGCGCTTGAAAGCATGGAGGGCTATCGCGCGGCAAGCCTGGATTTCGGGGTGATTTCCACCACCTTCCGGCTTGTGCTGACCGCATTGGCGGGGGTTTTGCCGGTGGTGTTGATCGGTGGCACGCTCTGGCTCTGGTCAAAGGGGGCTGCCAGCACGGGGGACATTGCCACTTCGGGCGCGGTGGCCATGCGGATCACGCAAATGACCGGCTGGGTCAGTTTCGCGCTGATGTCGCTCTATTCCAACGTGGGTGAAATCGAGGATGGCATGCGCACGCTGGCGCGGCCGCATGATCTGGCCGATGCGCCGGATGCGGTGGACCTGCCGCCCGCACAGGGCGCGGTGGTGTTCGAAGAGGCGGGCTTTGCCTATGGCCGTCGCAAGGGCGGGGTAGAGGGGGTCAGCCTGACCATCCGCCCGGGCGAGAAGATCGGCATCGTCGGTGCGTCCGGTGCGGGTAAATCGACGCTGGTTGCCCTGCTGCTGCGGCTTTACGATTGCGAGAAGGGCCGCGTGCTGGTCGATGGGCAGGATGTGCGGAGTGTGACGCAGGAATCCCTGCGCCGACAGATCGGAATGGTCACGCAGGAAACCGCAATGTTCAACCGTTCTGCGCGCGAGAACATCGCCTACGGCAGCCCTGATGCGTCTGAAGCGCAGATTATTGCGGCTGCACGCGCGGCAGAAGCGCATGACTTCATCCTCGGAATGGAAGATCACAAGGGCCGCAAGGGCTATGACGCGCATCTGGGCGAACGCGGGGTGAAACTGTCTGGCGGACAAAGGCAGCGCATCGCGTTGGCACGGGCCTTCCTGAAAGACGCGCCGATCCTTGTGCTGGATGAGGCAACCAGCGCACTGGACAGCGAGGTAGAGGCGCAGATCCAGCAGGCGCTGGATCGCGCCATGGCAGGCAAGACGGTGCTGGCGATTGCGCATCGCCTGTCCACCATCGCCGCCATGGACCGGATCATTGTGCTGGATCAGGGCCGGATTGCCGAACAGGGCAGTCATGCCGAACTTCTGGCGCGGGGGGGGCTTTACGCGCGCTACTGGAACAGGCAATCGGGGGGCTTCATCGTCACCGAAGAGGCAGCGGAATGAAACTGACCATCGCGCGGCTGGGCCATCATGGCGACGGCATTGCCGAAGGGCCGGATGGCCCCGTCTATGTGCCGGCAACCCTTCCGGGCGAAGAGGTCGAGGGTGATCTGACGCGCGATGTTCTGGGCGGGGTAAAGATCATCACGCCGTCGCCCGACCGGGTAAAACCGCCCTGTTCCCACGCCCGCAGTTGCGGGGGATGCCTGATGCAGCATGCGCGCGACGGGCTGGTGGCCGACTGGAAGCAGGGCATTGTGCGCGGCGCGCTGGCCGGGCAGGGGCTGGAGGCCCCTGTGCGCGGCATCGATACCTCGCCCCCACGATCGCGCCGCCGCGCCACGTTGTCGGGGCGCAAGACCAAGGGCGGCGCGCTGATCGGCTTTCATGCCCGGGGATCGGAAACCCTGATCGCTGTGCCGAATTGCCAGTTGCTGCATCCCGATCTGATGGCGGCGCTGCCGGGGCTGGAGGCGTTGGTCATCGCGGGCGGATCACGCACCACGGAACTGGCGCTGACCATCACCCGCACGCTGGCCGGGCCCGAAGTCGTCGTGCAGGGTGGCAAGCAACTGGATGGTGAGTTGCGGCTGACGCTGGCTCGGATCGCCGAGACGCATGGCCTGTCGCGCCTGACATGGGGCGATGAAGTGGCCGCGCTGCGCGCAAGCCCGATGCAGCAGATGGGGCGCGCCCGGGTGGCCCCACCGCCCGGAGCCTTTCTGCAGGCAACAGCGGAAGGCGAGGCGGCGCTTCTGGCTGCGGTGCGCGAGGCGGTGGGCAAGGCGGACCGGATCGTCGATCTGTTCGCAGGCTGCGGCACATTTACCTTGCCGCTGGCTGAACAGGCCGATGTTCTGGCGGTGGAGGGCGACGCCGCGATGATGGCTGCGCTGGACAAGGGCTGGCGACAGGCCGAAGGGCTGCACCGCGTGACCTGCCAGACCCGCGATCTGTTCCGCCGCCCGCTGGAACCCGATGAATTCAAAGGCATTACGGCGGTGGTCATCGATCCGCCCCGCGCAGGCGCCGAGGCGCAGGTGGCCACATTGGCGCGCAGTGCAGTGCCGGTGGTGGCGATGGTGTCCTGCAACCCGGTGACCTTTGCCCGCGACGCCAAGGTGCTGATCGCCGGGGGCTACCGGCTGGACTGGGTTCAGGTGATCGATCAGTTCCGCTGGTCGGCCCATGTCGAACTGGCGGCGCGGTTCTCGCGCTGATGCACAAGCGCCTGTGCGCAGGTCGAATGAATCCCACGCAAACGTCACTTTGCAGGTCGGCGGATTTTCGCTAAGGGGAAGAAAAACAGAGCAGGCTTTCTTCATGTTTCCGATCCGCATCCTTCTGATGCTTGTGGTTGCCTTTGGTCTTGCGGCCTGTGGCGGTGGCAGCAAGTTTCGCAAATACAACGGGCCGGAAGTGACCTCGATCCAGGTCCACAAGGGTGCGCGGAAGATGTATCTGCTGCATCACTCCAAGGTGCTTGAGGAGTATGACATCTCGCTCGGCTTTCAGCCGGTCGGGCACAAGCAGTTCGAAGGCGATGGCAAGACGCCGGAAGGCACCTATTTCATCAGCCATCACAATCCGAAAAGCCGGTATCACCTGTCGGTCGGCATTTCCTACCCCAATGCGGCAGATCAGGCCTATGCAGCAGCGATGGGCAAATCGCCGGGCGGGGATATCATGATCCATGGCCGGACCCGATATAAGGGCACCAATGAAGGTGACTGGACAGCGGGCTGCATTGCGGTGACGGATCGCGAGATGGAAGAGATCTATTCCATGCTGCGCCGCAATACCCCGATCCATATTCTGCCGTGACACAACAAAAAGGGGCCTTGCGGCCCCTTTTCCGGTCAGCAACGCGGCTGGGTCACTGGCCGACTATATTGTCCATTTCCGAGGTCACGGTACGGCCAAGGGCGATGACCGGCACGTTCGACAGCGGCGCGCGGCTGCGGTCGCCGGTGATCATGGTCCACCAGATCTTGCCGTTCTGTTCCTGATACCAGGCAAAGCCCATTTCATTGGCGGTGGGGTCCAGCAAGACGCCGCGCGTGGCGGTATCCTTGGCCCAGGCGCCGATGGTTTCGATTTCGGATTCGTAAGTTTCCGACACCAGCTCGCCCTGAACCCGGCCCGGATACCCGGCGCGTTGCGCCCGCAGCAGCGGCGATGACCCGTCAGAGCCGAAATGCCAAGGCCGCGCCTGTGCAGCCATATCCTGCGAATGCGCTGCAGCGGCTGCATTCAGCGCAGCATTGAACTGCATGGGTACCAGGCCTTTGGCTGCACGCAGCGCATTCACCGAATCCTGCACCCGGAATGGGATCTGGGAAGAAGCCTTGCCGTCGATCCGATAGACCACGGGCAGCAGACGGCCATCCGCGCCAACCTGTGGCACCCCTGGTCCCGAAGTCGAGCATCCCGCAAGGGCAGCCATCATGCACAGCGTCAGAATCGTGGCTTTTGCCATAGTTTCACACCAGATGTTCAATCGAACCGTCTTTATCCAATCCCGGCTGCGGGGGCAAACCCAACTCTGCGTGAAACCGCCGATTGACGACTGTTTGATTTGCGGGCAGCGTCCGATGTGGCTAGAAACCGCCCAGTCATTCGTCAATGGAGTTCAGCCGATGTCTGCTGACACACCCTTCAAGCCAACCCGCCGCGCCCTGCTCGGGGGGGCCGCAGTGGCATTCGGTGCTGCAGCCTTGCCCGCCTTGGCCGAAGAACCTGTGCGCAACAACGTGTCCAGTTTTCGCATGCTGGATTGGCAGCCCTATTTCACCACGCTCAACAAGGGGGCCATCCTCGTTGATACCCAGTCGCGCGTGCTGCATTTCTGGTCGGCTGACCAGTCGATCTACCGGCTGTACCCGACGTCGATTCCACTGTCGGAGGAACTGACGCGGCGCGGGCGGACCGAGATCATCAAGAAAGTGGTCGGGCCGGACTGGCGGCCCACCGCTTCGATGAAACAGCGCAATCCCGATTGGCCGGATTACATCCCGCCCGGGCCGGACAATCCGCTGGGCACCCGCGCCATGTGGCTGGGCTGGCCCGCCTACCGGATTCATGGCACACACGATACGCGAAAGATCGGCCGTAAATCATCAAATGGTTGTGTTGGCATGTATAACGAGCATGTCGAAGAGCTTTTCGAATTCGTTCAGATTGGTACGCAAGTGTTGCTAATTTGACGATATCGCCGCGGGCCGAAAGGCCCGCCATCTGCCCTGCATTGCGCAGGCCTTGTTTCGTGGGTACACAGCGCAATACGAGGTACAGTCTTGGGTGCACGGTCGCGCCTCTGCAAAAATCGCCGCCGTGCAATATCTGGAGGTTAACATGAAGAAACTCGCTCTCGCCGCCGTTCTGTCGGTTGCTGCTACCACTGCTTTCGCCGGCGGCGTCGCCGAGCCGGTCATGGAGCCGGAAGTTGTTGAAGCCGCGACCTCGTCGTCGGCTGGCGGCATCGTTGTTCCGCTGCTGCTCCTGCTGGTCGTGGCTGCTGCTGCTGCCAACTGATCGACACTGGCTGTCAAGGAAAGGGCGTCAGGGCAACCTGGCGCCTTTTTCTTTTAGGCTGGTGTTGTTGTCGCGATCCAGTGCCGGGGGCGCATATGCCCCCTGCCTGAACAATCAGACCCAACCGGCGAGGTTCTCGCGGATCACCGCGGTAAGCGCGGCAATATGGGCGGGTTCGGCATTCAGGCAGGGGATATAGGTAAAGACCTCGCCCCCGGCATGTTCAAAACTCTCGCGAATCTCGCCGTTGATTTCTTCCAGCGTTTCGATGCAATCGGCGCTGAAGGCGGGCGCGATGACGGCGATGCGCTTCTTGCCCTGTTTGGCCAGTTCGGCCACATGCTCCACCGTATAGGGGCGCAGCCATTCCTCGCGGCCAAAGACCGACTGGAAGGTGGTGATGATCTCGCCCTTTTCCCAACCCAGCCGTTCGCGCAGCAGGCGTGAGGTCTTCTGGCATTGGCAGTGGTAGGGGTCGCCTTCCATCAGATAGCGTTTCGGCATGCCGTGGTAGCTGGCCACCAGCACATCGGGCCGGTGATCCAGCGCGGCATAGGCCCGTTCCACCGATTGCGCCAAGGCCTCGATATAGGCGGGATGATCGAAATATTCCGGCAGGGTGCGGCTGGCGGGCTGGCGGCCCTGTTTCATCATGGCGCGGAAAAACTGGTCATTCGCCGTTGCGGTGGTGGCCCCTGCATATTGCGGATACAGCGGGCAGAACAGGATCTTCTCGCAGCCTGCCTCTACCATGGCCTGCACCTTGGACAGCGTGGAGGGATTGCCATAGCGCATGCAGAAATCGACCATGACCCGGTCGCCGTATTCAGCCGTCAACTCTGCCGCCACCGCCTGTGTCTGGTCGCGCGTGATGGTCATCAGCGGGCTTTCGTTCCGCTCCTTGTCCCAGATCAGCTTGTAATTGGCACCGCTGGTGAAGGGGCGTTTGGTCAGGATGATCAACTGCAACAGCGGCTGCCATTTCCAGGCCGGATAGTCGATCACCCGGCGATCTGACAGGAATTCATTCAGATAGCGCCGCATGGACCAGTAATCGGTCGCATCCGGTGTGCCCAGATTGGCCAGAAGGATGCCGATTCTGGCGGCCTTTACCGGCGGATGATCGGCGGGGGCATGGGCCAGCCTGCCGGTTCCGGGGCCGATCAGGCCGGTCACCGCATCGCGCAGCGCATCGAGCATGGGTCTCTCCTTTTGTCTTGCCGCCCAGATAGACCGGGAATGGGCAGGGTCAACTGCCGTGTTTCGTCGCAGCCTTCAGGGCATCTTCCAGCCGGGCCACGGCCGATCCGGGGCGCAAGGGCTTCTGCTGGCTGTCATGCGGGGCCCAGCCGGTCAGGCAGATCATTTCGAACGTGGCGGGGATGCGGCCATCGGGCAAACCGAAATGGGTGCCATATTCCATGGCTGCCATGGCGAACAGGGCCTTGGGGGCAAAGCGGCGTGGCCGGTCGTTCAGGGCACTGACTTCGCCCATCCCGCGCAGATCGGACACGAGATGGGGCAGATCGCGATAGCTGGCCTGCCGGGTAAAGGCATCGGCCACCGGCAGGTTCAGACCGGCGCGTTGCAACAGGCCACCCAGATCGCGGATTTCGGCCATCGGCAGGACCCGGGGTGACAGGCCGCCTGTCACCAGTGCCTCGGCCTGCGCGAGTGCGGAGCGCAATTCGTGCAGGGTCTGGCCGCCCAGCGCGAAGGCCAGCAACAGCCCGTCAGGGCGCAGAGCGCGGCGGCACTGCACCAATTGGCCAACCGGATCATTGGCCCAATGCAACGCCATGGCGTGAATCACCAGATCATGCGCTTCGGGGGCCAGATCCAGCACATCATCATCGGGCAGAAGCCGTGCCCCCGGCAGCACATCTGCCCAGATTTCCGGGAAAGGCGTGATGATCGCCGGGTTTGTAAACCGCCTGTTAACTGCGCTCAGTCTCTCCTGCACTTCGAAGACGCATTCGTCATGAAGAAACAGCGCGTCGCGGCGGGCGCGGCGGCGGTTGCGGATCAGGGCGGTGCGATCTGTCAGCGGCGGGGGGCTCATGCCGGTCTCCTTTGTGCCGAGACCATAGGAGGGTCGGATGAGAATGCAAGCCGCGCTGCAATTGGTTTATCCGCCGCAATGCCTGTCTTGCGATGCCTTCGTGACCACCGATTTCGGTCTCTGTTCCCGTTGCTGGCGTGAGACCCCGTTCATCACCGGTCTTGTCTGCGATTGCTGTGGCACCCCGCTGCCGGGCGATGAAGCCGCAGGGCCTGTGCAATGTGATGACTGTCTGACCATTGCCCGACCCTGGAGCCGGGGGCGGGCGGCAATGCTGTACAAGGATAATGCCCGCCGCATGGTAATGGCGCTGAAACATGGGGATCGGCTGGATCTGGCCAAACCGGCCGCAGGCTGGTTGAAGCGGGCCGCCGATCCCTTGCTGGCACCCGATACGCTGGTGGCACCGGTGCCCTTGCACTGGATGCGGCTGCTGAAACGCCGATACAATCAATCGGCGCTCCTGGCAGGGGCTTTGGCGCGGCTGGCTGGCCTGCCGCATTGCCCCGATCTTCTGATCCGCCGCCGCAATACCCGCAGTCAGGAAGGCCGCGACCGCGAGGGCCGTTTTGCCAATATCGACGGGGCGATCCGCATGAATGATCGGCGGCTGTGGCAGATCGAGGGGCGACCCGTGCTTCTGGTGGATGATGTCATGACTTCGGGGGCCACGTTGGCCGCCTGTGCCGAGGCCTGTCTGGCCGCAGGCGCGGCGCGGGTTGACGTGGTGGTCATGTGCCGCGTTGCGAAGGACAGCTAAATCCCTATAGTGCGCTGCAAAAGCAAAGGGGATGCCATGACCACCGTCGAAATCTACACCACGCCGACCTGCCCCTATTGTCTGGCCGCCAAGCGACTGCTGACCCGCAAGGGCGCGGCATTCACCGAAATCGACGTCAGCCGTGATCCGGCGCTGCGCGAGGCGATGACCCGCCGCGCCAATGGCCGCCGTACCGTGCCGCAGATTTTCATTGGCGGGCAGCATGTGGGCGGCAGTGACGATATTCACGCGCTGGACGAAGAGGGTCGGCTGGACCGCCTTCTGGCGGGCTGATCCATGTCCGGCACCTTGCGCTGCGCTCTTGTTCAATTGACCGTCGGCGATGATCCGGTCGCCAATCTGGCGGAAACGCAGGCCCATATCCGCGCTGCCGTGGCGGGTGGGGCGCAGTTTGTGTTGACACCCGAATGCACGAACGTGCTGACCTCCAGCCGTGAACATTTGCGCCAGACCCTGAGGTCTGAGGACGATGATCCCACGTTGGCTGCCTTGAAGGCCGAAGCGGCGGCGCAGGGCATCTGGCTGTTGATCGGATCGCTGGGGCTGCTGACGCAGGACGCGGACGGGCGCTTTGCCAACCGGTCCTTCCTGATCGGTCCGGATGGCGGCATTGCCGCGCGCTATGACAAGATTCACATGTTCGACGTGAATGTGTCGGAAACCGAAATCTACCGCGAAAGCGCGGCCTATCGCCCGGGCGCGCGTGCTGTGCTGGCGGATGCTCCCTTTGGCAAGATCGGCATGGCTGTCTGCTATGATCTGCGCTTTCCCCATCTGTTTCGTCGGCTGGCACAGGCGGGGGCGGATATCCTGACTGTGCCCGCCGCCTTCAACCACCTGACGGGACAAGCGCATTGGGAAACCCTGTTGCGGGCGCGGGCGATTGAAACCGGTTGCTTCGTGCTGGCCCCGGCACAGACCGGGTTTCACCCGGAACGGCAGGGCAAAGGCCGCCGCACCCACGGGCACAGCATTGCCGTTGCGCCCTGGGGCGAGGTGCTGGCCGATGCAGGGACCGAACCGGGTGTGACCTTGGTCGATCTGGATCTGGCCGAGGTGGCGCAGGCACGGGCGCGGGTGCCGTCGCTGTCACATGACCGCGCGTTTGAAGGCCCATGATGGCCGAAAAGACCGATGATCTGGCGATTGCCCTGTTTGGCGAGCTGTTCATGGCGGATCAGCTGGCCCGCAATCGCATCAGCAAGGTGCTGCCCAAGGGCATGGAAATTTCGCATTTCGGGGTCTTGAACCATCTGGCCCGACTGAACGAGGAACGCACTCCGGCGCAACTGGCGCGCAGCTTCCATGTGACGCGCGGGGCCATGACCAATACATTGACCAAGCTGGAATGGGCCGGGCATGTGCATATCCGCCCCGATTGGGATGATGCGCGGCGCAAGTTCGTGGCGATCAGCCCGGCTGGCCGATCAGCCCGCGATGCGGCCGTGCAGGCCATCGCGCCCCTGATTGGCGAGGTCGTGCAATCGCTGGGCGCGGATCGGGTGCGCGCGGTGTTGCCCGTGCTGCGCGAGATGCGCACCAAGCTGGAAGGCGAGGACTGACGCCCCCGCCTACAGCGGTGTTATTCAACGATCTGTGTCGTGCGCCGTGCCAGACCCAGCGACTGGCCAATGATCCCCAGAACCGTATCGGTCTTGTTGATCGAGCTTTCGGTCACCAGGACCAGATCGCGGTCTTCGATGCGGAATTCCCCCGCACTGAACAGGCCGTCGGCAGTTGTCAGATCGATGGCAAAGATGGTGCGTTCCTTGGTCGGCCCGGTGCCGTCGGCGCGCAGATGGCGGCTGTCGTAATCGCGCAAGACCAGCACGCCCTTGGGGTTGGCCCGGGCATCATTCAGCCCGCCTGCCAGAGAGGCCGCATCCAGTGCATTCAGGTTGTCTTGGGGAAAGCGGATCTGCGCTTCGGTCTTGGCAGCACCAAGGGCAAGGAAATAGCGATCATCTTCAGCCACGAACACCTTGTCGCCGCCGCGCAGGGTTGTGTCGAATTGTGGCGACGCCAGCAGCTTTTCTGCCGAAATCCCGTAGAGCTTGCCGCCCCGCATCAGCCGGACCTGCGGGTTCTTCAGCCCATCAGAGATGCCGCCCCCCAAAGCCAGCAATGCCAGCACCGTCATATCGCGGTCGGGCATCGGATAGTTGCCCGGCTTGGCCACACCGCTGACCAGATCGACCGAGCTTTGCCGCCCCGGCGTATGGCTCAGCTGGACCTGCGCAGTCGGGATGATGTCTGCAAATTCCTGCTGAATCGCATCTCGTGCGGCATCCGGCGTCATCTTGGCGATATGGACGCGGTCCACATAGGGCAGGAAGACCTCACCCGCAGAATTGACCCGGATCGCCTTGAGATCGACAACCTTCTGCCCGGACTGGGTGAGCAGCGAGCTTTCGCCATTGTCCCAGATGGCCAGATCCAGCGTATCGCCCGGCTCGACCAATTGTGAGGCGGGCCCACGTTCACGCGAAATCCAGCCCGCCACCGCCGGGCCGCCTTTGCGCGGCCATTGCTTCAGCCGTTGCAAGCTGTCGCGGGTGACAAATTCCACCGCGAAGCTGGCATTCTCTTCGTCGGCCCCTTTCAGAACCTGCGCTGCACTGGGCCCGCCGCCGGGAAGATCGCCGCAGGCGGACAACAGGGACAGGCCAGCTGTCAGCAGCAACAGCTTTCCGGTATTGAAAGGCATGAAATTACTCCGAAGGCGCACCACCTGGCAGGGTGGACGAAAGCAGTCGGGTCACGATACTTGGGGCGGAGTGCAGGTTCAACTGCCGAGTTGGGAATGAATGGGGCGCAAACCATGATCGGCGATCACTTGCCCGCCTGCGGGATCCTGGTCATGGGGGCCACCGGTCGGCTGGGGCGTCTGTTGCAGGCCGAGTGGGCAGGCATGGACGGGCGGGTTATCTGGCAGGGGCGGGCGGGTGCCCTGAGGGACGGCTGGATCAACTGGGCTCCGCTGGAAGGCCCGCTGTCCGCTGATCTGCCCGAACTGGTGGGTGGCACGGTGCTGTGCCTGTCTGGCGTGATCGCGGGGGATAGCACGGCACTGGCCGCCAATACGGCTTTGGCAGAGGCTGCCTGCGAAACCGCCGAACGTCTTGGCGCGCGGCGTGTGCTGCTGGCATCATCGGCGGCGGTTTACGGGCGTGGCCATGCTGACGGCAGCCCGCTGGACGAAGCGGCACCGCCGACCCCGGTATCGCCCTATGGCGAGGCCAAGGCGGACATGGAGCGCGCGCTTCTGGGTCGCCAAGGGGTAACGTCGCTGCGTATCGGCAATATTCTGGGGGCGGATGCGCTGGTCGGGGCGGCATTGCAGCGGGGGGGCACGGTGACGCTGGACCCTGTGGCGGGCCAGACCGGTGGGCCGGAGCGGTCTTACATCGGGCCGGGCGCGCTGGCGCGGGTTCTGGCTGCGCTTTGCACCTATCAGGGGAATTTGCCGCAGGTGCTGAACATTGCAGCCCCCGGAGCGGTGTCGATGGCAGAACTGCTGGATGCCGTGGGCCTGCCGTGGCGGTTCGGCGCTGCAAATCCCGCCGCTCTGCCCAGGGTGGAGCTTGCGACTGCCCGGCTTGAGGCCCTATTCCCCCGGCTTGCAGGCAGTGGCGATGTGGCTGAGATGGTCGCGGATTGGCGCTGTGCCGGAAAGGTTTGGCGATGACGCCGCAGAAACGTCTGTTCGATATTGCGCTGGCACTGCTGCTGATGGCCGTGCTGGCGCTGCCCTTTGCGCTGTTGCTTCTGGTTCTGCTGGTGAAGGACGGCAGGCCGCTGTTCTATGTGTCGGAACGGATGCGGGCGCCGGGTCGGCCCTTTGCGCTGTGGAAATTGCGCACGATGACGGTGGTTGTCTCTGACAGTGGTGTTTCGGGGGGGGACAAGGCAAGCCGGGTGACCCCGACAGGGCGGATGTTGCGTCGCGCAAGGCTGGACGAAATTCCGCAATTGTGGAACGTGCTGCGCGGCGACATGAGCTTTGTCGGTCCACGCCCTCCGCTGAGGATTTATGTCGAACGCTTTCCCGACCTTTATGCCCGCGTGCTGCAAAGCCGTCCCGGGATTACCGGACTGGCCTCGCTTCACTATCACCGGCACGAGGCGTGGATATTAGCGCAATGCCGGACAGCCGCAGAAACTGACGCTGCCTATAGTCGCCGCTGTGTGCCGGCCAAGGCCAAGCTGGACCTGATCTATCAGCAGAACCAGAGCCTGTGTCTGGACCTGAAGCTGATCGCCCAGACAGGTTTCGGTGTCTTGCTGCGCCCGTTTTTCAGAAAACGGGCGGAATGACGCCCTTCCCTGGGCGACTCAATTGCCGGGCCTTGTTGCACATGCGGGGATCGGATAGGTTTCGTGCTGTAGGATAGTTGGCTACAGCATGATTGCGTAAATTTGGCACAAACAAGGACGATTTTCCGATGAAAGCGGTTCGGCAAAGGTTGCATCGCGTTTTGTCTCGCTTGTCCCGTCGCGACAAGCAATTTGTCCTCCTCGGTATCGACGCGATACTGCCCCCCTTCGTGCTAAGCCTTGCGATTGCCGTAACGCATGGCAGTTTTGCCGTGTTCTTGCGCCAGCCCGAGGTGTTTTATGTGCTGGCGGTTGTGTCGGTATTGGGCGCATCGGTTTCGGCCTGGCTGGGCCTGCCGCGTATCCAGCTGAAATCCTATGATACTTCGGCCATTCTGCGCACCGCCAACTATGCCTCGATCGTGACATTGATCGCGGCATTGCTGATCCATTTCGTATTGCCGCGTTTTGGTGTCGCCGGGGTGCTGATCTATGGTCTGCTGCTGTTCTTCACGGCGGCAGGTCTGCGCATCGCCATGTTCCATGCCCTGCTTTGGGTGCTGCGTCAGGGGGCGCCGAAACACCGCGTGTTGATCTATGGCGCTGGTACGACCGGGGTGCAGTTGGCTGCGGCGCTGCGATCGCATGAGCGAATCACTCCGGTTGCCTTCATCGATGACAATGCTGCGCTGCAATCCACCATGGTGTCGGGGCTGCATGTTCTGCCGCCTTCCGACCTGCAGCATCTGGTGGCACAGCGCGATATCGACCGAATCATTCTGGCGATGCCCTCGGTTTCGGCCCCCAAGCTGGCCCAGCTGTCGCGCAAACTGACGGCCCTTGGTCTGAAGGTGCAGACCCTGCCCAGTTTTTCGCAATTGGTGGGGGAAGAGGAGCTGATTGACACCCTGACCCAGGTGCCAGCGGGGCAATTCCTTCAGCGCGATCATCTGCGTGATGCCCTGTCGCATGGGGAAGATGCCTATCGCGGCAAGACAGTGCTGGTTTCCGGTGCGGGGGGCTCTGTCGGTTCGGAATTGTGCCGTCAGCTGCTGGAAAGTGCCCCCGCCAAACTGGTGTTGTACGAGGTCAGCGAAGTTGCGCTTTACAATATCGAGCGGGAATTGCGTGACCTGAAGGCGGCGCAATGTGTCACCATCGTTCCGGTTCTGGGGTCGGTCACCGACTCGCGGCTGACCCGCAGCGTGATTGCCGATCACGGGGTCGAGGTGATCTTCCACGCCGCCGCCTACAAACATGTGCCGCTGGTCGAGATGAACCCGATTGCCGGGCTTGCCAACAATGTTCTGGGCACGCGCACGCTGGCCGATGCGGCCAATGATCTGGGTGTGCAGCGCTTTATCCTGATTTCAACCGACAAGGCCGTGCGTCCCACCAACGTGATGGGGGCATCGAAGCGGCTGGCTGAACTGGTTGTGCAGGACATGGCCAAGCGGTCGCGCGGCACGGTGTTCTCGATGGTGCGATTTGGCAATGTGCTGGGGTCATCGGGGTCGGTCATCCCGCTGTTCAAGGAACAGATAGCCCGGGGTGGGCCGGTGACGCTGACGCATGAAGATGTTACCCGCTATTTCATGACGATCTCTGAGGCCGCTAGTCTGGTCTTGCTGACCGGGTCTTTCCTTGATGCCGATCATGGGCAAGGTGGCGATGTTTTCGTGCTGGATATGGGCAAGCCGGTCCGTATCCGCGATGTCGCAGTGAAGATGATTCAGGCCGCCGGTTATTCTGTCTGTGACGAGACGAACCCCGATGGCGACATTGAAATCGTCGTCACGGGCCTGCGTCCGGGCGAAAAGCTGCATGAGGAATTGCTGATCGGCGCGGGTCTGCTGACCACGCCGCATCCGAAAATCCTGCGCGCGCGCGAAGAGGGCCTGACCGAACTGGAGATGGCCTCTGCCCTGCGTGCCCTGCGTTCGGCCGTTGCCGTGGGCGATCAGGATGCCGCACGCGCCGTGATCTCGACATGGGTGCATGGCTATCAACCGCCCCAACACGCGTTGCCGCCCTCGCGTCGCAACCCGAAGGCGACCGCCTGATTCACAGCGTGGACTGTTCAACGTGATTGTTGTGCGGGGCGCTTTCGCCTAGACTTGTGCCCGAAGAATAAATCGGATTGACCATGGCATGCCTTCCTGCGCCTCGAAGCGCCCTCTTGCTGACCACCACGGCGCTTGCGATGCTGTTGCCAGCTTCTGCGCATTCTGAAGATCGGGTCCCATCCCTTAACTTTTATGGCGCTCCCGGTCTGCTTGATATGCCTTCGGGCGAGGCCATGCCGGATGGCTATCTCAGCACATCCTCAGCGCATTTCGGACCGATCAGCCGCACAACACTCAGTTTTCAGATCACGCCACGCCTGTCTGGCAGTTTCCGGTTCTTGGGGATCCGCGATTGGAATGCGCAAAGCGCCTGTCAGCCTGATTGTGGCAATGGTACAGGGGTCAATCAATTTCCGACCTACTATGACAGGTCTTTCGATCTGCGCTACAAGCTTTTGGACGAAGGCCGCTATGTGCCTGATGTGACAGTGGGCTTTCAAGATTTTGTCGGTACAGGCATCCTGTCGGCAGAATATATAGCCGCGACCAAACACCTGACGCCTGATGTCAAGGTGACACTGGGCCTCGGCTGGGGGCGCCTTGGTTCCTATGGTAGCATCGGCTCGCCGCTTGGTGAGCGGGACCCGGTCGACGTCGGTGAGGGGGGTAAGTTCAACTTTGGTCAATGGTTCCGCGGTCCGATGGCCCCGTTTGGCGGCATTGAATGGCAGGTGAACGACAAGCTCAGCTTCAAGGCGGAGTATTCATCAGATGCCTATGATATCGAAGCCGCCGAGCGCGGTACATTTGACCGGCGAAGCCCTGTCAGCTTTGGGGTCGAATATCGGCCGAATGATTGGATGCGTGTTGGCGGATACTATGCCTATGGCAGCGAGGTGGGCTTTGCCGCGCATTTCCTGCTTGACCCTGACAAACGGCCGATTGGGTCCATTCAGGACAGCGCACCGCGCACAATCCAGGCCCGCCCGTCGCGCAGCTCCGGACCTGAGGCATGGTCTGGTGAGTGGGCCGGGGCAGAGAATGTGAATACCACTCTCATCGGCAACCTGAACCGGGTGTTGAAAGATGACGGCATCACGGTTGAAGCCCTTGGTCACACTGCAGGCACAGTTCAGGTGAGGATCAACAACCGCCGGAACGATGCTGAAGCGCAGGCCATTGGTCGGGTTGCTCGGGCTTTGGCCAATGCGTTGCCTGCTTCGGTGGAACGATTTGAAATCGTGCCGTTAGTGAATGGCAGTCCGGCTTCGAAAGTCACTATGCTTCGGACGGACTTGGAGCGATTGGAGCATAGCCCGGATGCGGCTCGTGCCATGCAAGCCGCGACGACGATCACACAGCCCGGCCCGGCCATGCCAGGGCTCAGCTATGAGCCCGAGCTGTACCCGAGTTTTTCCTGGGCCGTGACCCCCTATCAGCGTTTGCGCCTGTTCGATCAGCGCGAACCGCTCAAAGGCGATCTGGGGCTCAGGGTTTCGTTGCGCTATGATATTGCGCCGGGCTGGGTTTTGGCCGGTTCGGCGACCAAGAAGATTGTTGGCAATCTGGATGACCCACCGCCTGATGTTGCCACCGGGTTGCAGCCAGTGCGGTCGGATATCGACCTTTATGATGCCAATGGGGATCCGGCGCTCGAATCGCTCTATCTGGCCAAATACGCCTATCTCGGCGGAGACTTCCATGGTCGCGCCACGCTTGGTTATCTGGAGCGTATGTATGCCGGTGTTTCGACTGAAGTACTGTACCTGCCACAGGGCCGGAACTGGGCCATCGGCGCCGAACTGAACTACGTTGCGCAGCGCGACACTGATGGAAAGTTCGGATTTAGCGAATATGATTATCGTGTGCTGACGGGCCACGTCTCGGGATACTATAAGTTTGCGGACAAGTATCACGCCCAGATTGATGTCGGCCGGTATCTTGCCGGGGATATTGGCGCCACAATTTCACTGGATCGTGAATTTGCAAATGGATGGCGGGTCGGGGCATTCGCGACCAAGACAAATGTGTCTGAAGAAGATTTCGGATCAGGGTCGTTTGACAAGGGTATCCGTCTGGAAATCCCCTTCGCCTGGGGGCTTGGGCGGCCGACTCGAAAATCGGCCGAAGCTGTAATTCGCCCCTTTGGACGTGATGGTGGTCAGCGAATCGAAGTCGAGGGTCGGCTTTACGAAACGCTGCGCGACTATCGCGACAGCGGCATCAACGAACAATGGGGTAGGTTCTGGAAATGAAACCGGTTCTTTTGACCCTGGCCTGCGCCGCTGGGCTTGTGCTGTCTGCCTGTGGCAATGATCCGGAGGCTTTGGGCGGGTTGCGCTCGGCCCAAGCCTTTGGAAAGGCGCTTTGGCCAGGCAAAGCGGCGGGCGTCGCGCCTGCGCCCAGCCGGGCCGATCTGGAAGCGTTCAAGGCGCCGATTATCTTGGTTGAACAGGCTGGCACGGACGCGCGGCTTTACCTTGTTCCTGTGTCGAACGCCGGCGGGGTTGAGGTCTGGTCAACGTCGGACCAGCGCACCATGACCTTCCGCAATGGGGTTCTGGCTGAAACGCGCGGGATGGGGGCAGATCTGATGCAGTCCGCCACGCCCAACCTTGCGCAGCTGCGTGCCGGTGCCGGAAATCACGTCAGGACTTATGATATTCTGGACGGTGGCGATCAGATGGTTCGCAGCCGGTATGACTGCGCGCTGACGGTCGCTGGCGTCGAAACGATCACTGTGGTTGGACGGCAACATGCGACCCGTCATGTGATCGAGACATGCAGGGCAGAAAGCCATGAATTCACCAACGAATACTGGTTCGAAAGCTCAGGAAAACTCAGAAAATCCAAAGAGTTGGCAGGGCCGAGGGTCGGAGCGGTAACAGTTTCGCGCGTGATTGACAACTGAGGAAGATTAGGCGTTACTTTCCCGCAGTTGTATGCTATCCCGCATTCAATCAAGTTCCAAAGCCATGGAGATCATTATGAAAAAGTTCGCCGTTATCGCCGCTTTCGCCGCGATGTCGACCGCTGCCTTCGCTGGTGGCCCGACTGTCGTTGACACCACCGAGCCGACCACCCCGGTCGTTCTGGCCCCGGCTTCGTCGGGTTCGCTGGGCGGTGCTGGCGCTGTTGTTGCTGGTGTTGCTGCTGTTGCAGTTGTCGCTGCTGTTGCTGGCTCGTCGTCGGGCAGCCACTGATTTCAATCCGCTGCCCAAGGCAGCGGTTGAATGATAGAAGGGGTCTGCGTTGCAGGCCCCTTTTCTATTGGACTGTTTGCCATGTTTTCTTTGGTAGTGATACGCATGCGCCGCATACTGGCCCGGGCGTCGCGTGCCAATATCGGCATGATCGCGGCGGGCGTTGCGTTCTTCGGCTTTCTGTCGATCTTTCCCGCCCTTGGTTTTGTCATTTCGGTCTGGGGGTTCATGGCGGATCCGGGAATCATCCGGCAGGAAATGGCGCTACTGGCCGACTTTCTGCCGCGTGATGCATTTTCGATCCTGAACGGGCAGGTCGAATCTCTGCTGCAATCCGGAAAACGCGATCTGGGCTGGACGGCGCTGATCCCGCTGGCCTTTGCTTTCTGGTCGGCGCGGGCCGGGGTGGCGGGCATGATCTCGGGCCTTAACGCGATTCATCACCAACCCGAACACGGCGGGCTGCAGGGCGTGTTGCTGTCGCTGGTGCTGACCTTCCTGATGGTGGTGATCGCGCTGGCAGCCCTGCTGGCGGCTGTCGTGGTGCCTGTGCTGCTTGCGCTTTTGCCTTTGGGCGGGTTGACCGCATTGACGCTGGAACTGGCCAATACGTTGCTGTCGGTTGCGCTACTGGTGTTAGGGCTGGCGCTGACTTATCGTTTCGGGCCCAATCGTCCCGATCACCATCGCCCTGCACTGTTCACCCTCGGGCTTGTCGTGGCCCTCGTCCTGTGGTTTGCGGCCTCGCGCGGCTTTGTGATTTATCTGGCGAATTTCAACAACTACAATCAGGTTTACGGATCCTTGGGCGCCGTGGTGATCCTGCTGATGTGGCTGTACCTGTCGGCCTATGCCGTGCTTCTGGGCGCGGCAGTGGATGCAGAGCGGGCGGCTATCCCCGAAGAAGGACTGCCGCCCGAGCCGCCTAGTAATCCTTCTCTTTGAAGATGCCGATGCTGGTGCCACCATCATCTCCGACCGCGCCGCGCAAGGTCACGTCGTCGGTCACGTCCAGGTTCAGGCTGATCTTGGCCTTGCCGTTCTGATCCACCTCGACCTCGGTGTAAGTATTGGCCGAGATGTATTTGCCCGCTTTCAGCGATGCTTCGCCGTCTTCGTTGGTCGAGATGTCCAGATCGTCAAGGCCAAACCCCTTGCGCAGCTTGCTCATCACCCCTTCGCCGCCCTTGCCGGCCAGTGTGGCGACCGCGCCCGCCAGTTGGGCTGCCTGAAAGGCGGAAAGCGAGGTCAGGTCACGCCCGAACAGCAAGCGGGCCAGAACCTCTTCCTCGGGCAGTTCTGGTTGTGACACAAAGCTGACTTTTGGTTCGCTGACATTGCCTTCAATCAGCACCGAACTGGTGATGCCATCACTTTCATTCGAGGCGAGAACGCGCAGGAAGGGATCGAAATCTCCTTCCAGCTGCAACCGCGCATCGCTGATGACCAGCCGTTTTCCCAGAATGTCCAGCCGGCCACGCACCAGTTGGAACGCGCCCGAAGGAATGACATTGGCCGTGGTGCCCTGCACACGCAGATCACCGCCCAGTTCCATATCCAGCCCGCGCCCACGCACAAAGATGCGTTGCGGGGCGCTGATGGTCAGGTCAAGTGCGAAGGGGCGGGTGGATGTGCTGCCACCCTCACCCGTCGCGGTATCGATCAGCCCGGCCCGCAGTCGTGTGGCGCGAACATCGGCGGGTTCGGCACGATGGCGCAAATCATCAAGCCCCGACGCAGCCCCGAAGCTGGTGGAGGGCACCTGCAGTTCGGTCTCGTTCAACAGGATACTGCCGCTGATCCTGGCCCCTCCGGTCAACGGCCCGGCGATGCGAAGATCACCGTTCAGGCGCGTTTGATACAGGTCTGGATCGCGCAGCACGATCTGGCTCAGGCGGGCAAGAATATCGCCGGTGAAGGGCGGGGCCAGACCAAGCCCGCCGGTCACCGCCAAGGTGCCACCCGTTGAGATATTGCCAGTCAAATCCAGATTGGCCCGGCCTTTGGCCAGCGCGATTCCGCCCGCCAGGTTCTGCAGCACATAGGGCAGATCAGGGTCGCTGATGCGCAGCCCGTCCAGCGTGACCCGTCCGCCCAGCGAAGCCGGTGCCAGGGGGCCCCGCAAGGCCAGATCGAAGCGCAGCCCGCCGGTCACGGCGCGCGGGCTGATGAAGGCATTGGCCAGCGCGGCCTGCGCCCCGCCCTTGATTGCCAGATCGGCGCTGCCAAAGTTGGTCGCCAGCCGCCCTGCCACAGTGGCGGAGATGCCACCCGGACCATTGCCCGACAGGTTCAGCGCATAGCCGCGCCCGTCGTCCACCGCTGTGCCCTTGATGCTGAGCCTGCCCGGAAATTCGGGGATCAGCAGTGCAAGATTGGCCAGATCGGCGGTCAAATCCACCTTGCGATTGCTGCCCTCGATACTGCCCGAGGCCTTGGCCGAAAGCTGCGGATTGGCCAGCGTGGCACGGTTGATCCGGATCAGGCCACCCTTCAGCGCCAGATCGGCCTCCAGTTTCGTTGACCCCGCCAGAAGGCGGTCTGCCTCGGCACTTCCGATGGCAAGGCCGGTGCCAGTCGCCGTTGCTGTCAGACTGCCATTTTCCGGCGTGCCCCTGAACGCGGCCTGTGCCTGCAAGGCCCCGCGATAGCCGCCCCCAAGGGCGCGCAGATCGCGGAAAGCCAGATCGGCGGTCAGGTCATGGCCCTTGGGGTCGATCTTGCCGCGTGCTGTGACATCGAGGCTGGCGGCATTCACGATCAACTGGCGCAGATCGACCACGTCGCCGGCGATCCCCGCTTCGGCCTTGATGGCAGAGGCGCCCTTCAGCAACTGGTCGAGTTCTGCCACACCCATGGCAAGGCTGTTGCCCTGCATGTCCAGTGTCACCTGTCCGGCTGCAGGTGTGCCTGTCAGGTGCAGCGCCCCGTTCAATGCGCCCCGATACTGCGGGCCAAGCACCGACAGATCGGCAAAATCCACATTGGCGCGCAGATCGCTGCCGGTGCTGGCCAAAGTGCCCTTGGCCTGCGCCGCCAGACTTGCGGCCTGCAGGTCCAGCCGACGCAAGGTGGTGCCGGTCTCATCGCGCCGCAATCCGATATCTATGGTGGAGGCCCCCGCCAGCAGGTTGTCCAATTCCGGAATGCCGATCCGCAGGCCAGTGCCTGCAACCTGTCCTGCCAGATCGAATGATCCGGCCAGCAACGCCGCATCGCCTGCCAGATCGGCGGTCAGCCGACCGGCCAGAGGTTGGCCCGCGAGTTCGGCAAAGCGCGAAAGATCATCGGCCCGCGCACGGCCCTTGCCTGCCACGGTAATGGCTTTTTCAAGGCCCGAGATGGTCACGCCGCCGTCAAACCCGTAATCCGCGCCAGACAGGGTAAGGCGCGGCAGCGACAGAGCATCCGCCCCTTCCTGCCAGAAAAACTCCAGACTGCCGGACAGGGCATCGCCCAAGGCACGGGCCAGTGCCGCATCGCTGGGGGCTAGGGATTCGGTGATGAAATCCAGCTTGCCCTGCGCCTGAGGTTTTCCGCCGTTGCGGTGGATGGTGCCCCCACCTGTCAGCCGTGCGCTGCGCAGTGTCAGATCGGCACGCTCCAGCCCCGTGAGGGACACATCGGCCGTCCAGACTTCGCCTTGCGTGGCATCGAAGGCCAGGGCCAGATCGGCATGGCCAACAAGGGTGCGCTGGTCAGTGGTCAGTGGCAGCAGTACGGGTTTGCCATCCAGCCCAAGCTGGCCTTTCAGATCAAACCGTTCGGGCAGGCCATCGGGCGCCAATGCCAAAGACCCGGCAAGGGTAAGCGCGCGGGTGGACAGATCAAACCGGTCCAGCATCAGGCGGCCATCGGGGGCACTGCGCCCATCGGCCAGCAGTTTCACGGCGGGGCCGAAGAATTCGGCGTAATCGGGCAGGAACAAGGGGGCCAGATCGCCGCCCAGATCGGCGGCAAAACGGGTGCCCTGATTGTCTTCGCCCAGCGTCACCTGACCGGCCAGCCGTTCGCTGCCATCAGAGGCAAGCCGCAGGTCGGCAGTGTAATCCGAAAGCGGGCCTGCGCCCTTGACCGTCAGATCAACCGCAGGTGCCCCGGGCAGACCCATCAACGTGGCGGCGATGCCTTGCGCAGCTTCGCGCGCAGAAAGATCCAGTTCCAGAACGCGCGTGCTGTTGGAATATACGGCAGTCAGGGAAACCCGCCCGTCGGGGCCGCTATCTGTACGCTCCAGCTGCAGATCGGCCTTGCCTTCACCGCCCTCCAGCGCAACCGCGGCCTGCAGCCTTGCCTCGACCTGCTGGCCCAGGACGGTTTCGCCCAGCACGATCCGTTCCGCAGCGACCTGACCGATATTCACCGATACCGGCAATTCCGGCAGGGCAAAGCCCGAGGCCTCGGGCGCGGGCAGGCTGGTATCTTCGGGCGTGACCGGCAGGCGATCCAGCACGATTTCCGATGCCGACAGCGTATTCACCGAAACCCGACCAGCCAGAAGCGCACTGCGGTTCCAGTCCAGCACCACTTCGCGAAGGGTCAGCCAGATACCGGTATCGTCGGCGATGGTCAGTTCGGCAATGCGGGCCTGGGACGACAGAGCACCTTCAAAGCCCGTGATAGTGATCTTGCGCCCGGCACCTGACAGGTTGTCTTCCAGCAGGGCTGTCAGATACCCCCGATCATCCGCCTGCGCGGAAGGAGGCAATACAGTCAGGGGCAGGGCGCAAAGTGTGACGGCAAGAAAGCGGTTCATCATCAGAAAGCCTGTCCGATCCCGACATAAATCTGTACTCCGTCACCGGTGTCGACGCTGCCCTCGATCGGGGTCGCCACGTCAAGCCGGATGGGGCCAAAGCCTGTGTCATATCGCAGGCCCAGCCCGGCCCCGGCATGCCAGTCGCCGGTCCCGAAATCGGTAACGCCGACAAAGCCCGCATCGGCAAAGCCTACAACCCCGATCTTGGGGGTGATCCGGGCGCGCAATTCGGCAGAAAGCGCAGCAAAGGTCATGCCGCCAATTTCTTCGCTATAGACCGCACGGGTCAGCGGCACGCCAAGTGCCTGATAGGGTTGACCCCGGACTGTGCCGCCACCACCGGAATAGAACAGATAATCGCGCGGCGTGCCCAGAACCGACCCGCCCATGATCGCACCCAGTTGCGCGCGCCCGGCCAGCGTGACGGGGCGGGCCTCACCGAAGGTCTTGTAGATCCGGCCATCGGCCTTGATCCGCAGGCCGCTGTCTGTGGTCCCGAACCCCAGATAGGGCCGCGCTTCAGCATCGATGTAGAACCCTTTGCGCGCATCAAGCGCGGTGTCGCGCTTGTCCCATGTCACGCCCAACGGCAGGGCCAGATGCTTGTAGGTATAGGTGTCAAAGGCATCCTCGACCTCGGCATGGTTGTATTCCAGACCGGCCCGCGCTGTCAGTTCGTCCGAGATATACTGGCTGAATCCGATGCCGAACGAGTACAGGTCGGCGGTGAAATCCTCTTCATCCAGATGGGCAAAGCCGGTTTTCAGCGTCATGGTCGTGTCGGCGGTCAGGGTTGCGGGGCGCTCGACGCTGACACCCAGCATGTAATCCATGCCGCTGTTCTGCGCTCCGATATTGGCTACTTCGCCTTCGACCTTCAGCCGTTCACCGCCCCCCAGAAGGTTGCGGTGCAGCCAATAACCGGTCAGGTCCAGCCCTTCGAAACTGGCGACCTCGGCACCGATCGAATAGCGGCGGGTCTTTTCCTCGACCACGGTCGCGGTGATCCCCAGCAGATCGGGACGGGTGACAGTCTCATCTTCGACCATCGACACAGAGCGGAATACCCCGCTGCGCCGCAGACGCTCGGCGCTGCGTTTCAGTTCTTCGGGCGAATAAACCTCACCTTCCGGCAGGCCCGCGATCTTCAGGATGCGGCGTTCCTGCATGCGCTGATGGCCTTCGACCCGCAGCTTGCCAAAGCGCAGCTTCGGGCCCGGGTTCAGCGTCACATCGGCCGAAAGGGTGTGTGTCACGTGATCGGCAACCACGTCCTGGCCTGAAACGGCGGCCTTGGCGTGGCCCGCATCGCGCCAACCCGTCACGCCAGCCTGGACCGCCGCCCGCACCAGGCCGCTTTCTGCGGGTTCGCCGGGGGCAAAACCTTCGGGCAGTTTGGTGCCCGGTGCGACGGGGCGCAGGCGGGTTTGCGAAAAGGCAAAGACCGGCCCGGGATCGACATTGACCACAATGCGCCCGATCTGCGCGGGCGCGTCAAGGGGGGCGATGGAGGCAGCTTCGCGTCCGTCCACGCTGATGCGGATCACCGGCGCGTAATGCCCCTTGGCATAGAGCGTATTGACCAAGCGGCCATATTCGGCGCGGGCGGCGGCAAACACCTCCTCGGGTTCGGACTTGCCTTCGCTTTCGCCCGCCAGAAGCACGGAAGCGCCGCGCAGGTCTTTGGCTAGCGCAGCATTGTCGCCCGCCACGATGAATTCTACCGGCTCCAGCGCACCTGCAGGTTGCGCGATAAAGGTCGTTCCACAGAAAATGAGTGCGAGCCCAAGGCCCGCCGGTTGCCGAATGACTGACACGCAATTTCCCCCGAAGCAGCGTGACCGGAGTATTGCAGCTTGGGGGGGCAATCTCAATCCGCGACCGAATCGTCGCCGATCACTTATTGCCTCAATCGTATCAGCGGGCGGATTATTGCGCGGCGATTTCGCGCGTCGCGTTGGCCAGTAACCCTTCGCTGACCTGCGACAGCGCCAATGCTGCCGCGCCATGGGCCCAGAGCAGATCGCCCCAGGCGTGAATCTTCACCGGCGGCTTGGGCCGCCCGGTCGAAATGGCCAGTTGTTCCATCTCTGCCAGCGTTTCGGCAGCATAGAGATAGTCATAGCGCATCCGTTCGCCGGACAGGATGATGAGCGAGGGGTCGAACAGGTTCACCACATTGGAAAGGCCAACAGCCAGATACCGTCCGGCGCGCTTGAAGATCGACCGCGCGGCAGAATTGCCGGCCTTGGCGTGATCATACAGGCTTTCCAGCAATACATTGATCGACTGGCCTTCCTTGTGGGCCCAGTTCAGCGCGGTGGTGGCCTCGCGTGCCAACGCGTAATCGGCGACATAGGCTTCCAGACAGCCGCGCTGGCCGCAACGGCACAGGGCACCATCCAGCTGCACCTTGGTATGGCCCAGTTCCATCCCCAGCCCCTTGGCGCCACGATAGATGCGGTGATTGATGACGCAGCCCATGCCGACGCCATGTTCAATGGTGACGACGGCAAAATCGGCCAGCCCGCGCCCGGCGCCGAACCACAATTCGGCCAGCGTCACCAGATTGGCATCATTGTCGATATGCACCGGCACACCGAGCCGCGCTGCCGCCGCCGCCGCCAGTGGCACGCCACGTTCGGCCAGGACCGAAGACCATTGCACCATGCCGCGTTCGCAATCGACAAAGCCCGGCACGCCAAGACCGACCGCCGATAGCTGCGCCGGTTCGACCCCGGCTTTTGCACAAACCCGGGCTAGCAGCGTTTCCATGGAGACCAGCAGTTCCGGCAGCGCCATTGCGCCGGGGCGGCGGGGGATCACATCGCCTGCGATCAGCTTGCCCGCGAAATCAACGATCACGGCGGTATGTTCGCGATCCGACAGCTTCATCCCTGCAACCAGATGGGCACCTGCCCGCACCCGCAGCAAGACGGCAGGCCTGCCCCGGCCCTGATCGCCGTCGCGCGGAGCGGCCAGTTCCTCGATCAGCCCGGCCTCGATCAACTCTTGCGTGATGGTCGTGACCGAAGCTGGCGATACGGCCAGCTCCTTGGCCACCTGCACGCGCGGAATCAGCCCGGCGGCGCGTACCCGTTCAAAGACCTGCTGGCGCAGCGGGCGCGTCTGTTCCGACAGCGGTGCGATCAGCGGGCCACAGCCCAGCCTGTCCTCGCTGCCCAGATCCATCGGTGCCTGCCGGCTCATTTCTTTTGTCTCCGAATTAAAGTTGACGGGTTCCAGCCCGATCCTGCCCGGAAATTGCTGCGCAGCAGCGAAACCTTGCGAGATTTTTCAACTCGCATAGGTTCTACCATTACTTTTATTTTGACAACTGAAATTATTCACGCCATTTTCCTTGCGTGCCGACGAATCCGTCGGACCGGCCATTCGCTGGCCGCATCCATAGGGAGGATACACATGCGTAATGCTCTGATCGCTGCGGTCATCGCGGCTGCCGGTTTCAATTCGGCGGCGCTGGCTGAAGGCCTGACCATCGGCGTCAGCTGGTCGAACTTTCAGGAAGAGCGCTGGAAGACCGACGAAGCCGCCATCAAGGGCGCGCTGGAAGCGGCTGGCAACACCTATATCTCGGCCGACGCTCAGGCGTCGGAGGCCAAGCAGCTGACCGATATCGAAGCGCTGATCGCCCAGGGTGCCAATGCCCTGATCGTGCTGGCCTATAACAAGGACGCCATCGGCCCTGCCATCGAAAAAGCCGCTGCCGAAGGTATCCCGGTCGTGGCCTATGACCGTCTGATCGAAGACCCGCGCGCCTTCTACCTGACCTTCGACAACAAGGGCGTTGGCAAGATCATCGCCGAGTCGGTCGTGGCGGCTGCGCCGAAAGGCAACTTCGCCATCATCAAGGGCGATCCGGGCGACGCCAATGCCGGCTTCCTGCGTGAAGGCATGGAAGAAGTGCTGGCCCCGAAAGTTGCTGCCGGCGAAATCACCATCGTCGGTGAACAGTTCACCTCGGGCTGGAAGCCGGAAGGTGCGCAAGAGAACATGGAGCAGATCCTGACCGCCAGCAACAACGCGGTGGATGCGGTTCTGGCGCAGAATGACGGCATGGCCGGTGGTGCGATTGCCGCGCTGCAGGCCCAGGGCCTGGCGATCCCGGTTGGCGGTCAGGACGGCGACCTTGCCGCGCTGAACCGCGTGGCGCGTGGCACCCAGACCGTTTCGGTCTGGAAAGACAGCCGCCAACTGGGTGCAAAGGCCGCCGAAATCGCTTCGGCTCTGGCCGGTGGCACCGCTCTGGACGCGATCGAAGGTGCGACCAAGTTCTCGGGTGGCGAGAAGGGCGTTGAAATGAACGCGATCTTCCTGTCGCCGACCCCGATCACCAAGGAAACCCTGAACCTGGTGATCGACGCTGGCCACATCTCCAAAGAGCAGGCTTGCGAAGGCGCTGCCGACGACGTGGCTGCCTGCAAATAAGGCGCTGCGCCCGGCGATGGCCTGACCGCCATCGCCGGGTTTTTCATTCCATATGCACTGGCCCGGCGAGGATGGCCCCTTCGCCTGCCCGTCTGCACCTTTCACCCTGTAGTGCCGGACGCCCCCATGACCACATCGCAGAATTCCCATCAGGGCGCTGACCCATCGCTCAGCCCCTTTGCCCGTTTCATCAAAGCCACCGAGATCGACACCCGCCTGCTGGGCATGGTTGGCGCCATGCTTGTAATCTGGCTGGGCTTTCACCTGGTTGGTGCCTATGTCAATGGTCAGGGCGCGTTTCTGACGCCGCGCAACCTGTGGAACCTTTCGGTTCAGACAGCCTCGATCGGGATCATGGCCTGCGGGATGGTGCTGATCATCGTCACCCGCCATATCGACCTGTCGGTCGGGTCTGTTCTGGGCTTTACCGCCATGGTGATGGGCATCGCGCAGGCGCGCATTCTGCCTGACATCTTTGGTCTGGGCAGCCCGCTGATCTGGATTGTGACCTGTCTGATCGGTCTGGCGGTTGGAACGCTGATCGGGGCCTTCCATGGCTGGCTGGTCGCCTATCGCGGTATTCCGGCCTTCATCGTGACGCTGGGCGGCCTGCTGGTCTGGCGCGGCGGGTCCTTCCTGCTGGCCCGGGGCGAGACGATTTCTCCGCTGGATCCGACGTTCAACCTGATCGGCGGCGGCCCTTATGGATCTGTCGGTGCCACGGGAAGCTGGATTGTCGGTCTGCTGGCCTGCGCTTTCATCTTGTGGAAGATCGTGGCGGGTCGCAAGAACCGCGAACATCATGGTTTTGCGCAGCGCCCGGTCTGGGCCGAAGCCTTCCTGGCCGTGCTGGGGTGCGGTCTGGTGATCGGGGCCACACTGCTGGTGAATGCCTATCCCTGGCCCAAGGGCATCGTGGCGCAATATGCGACCGCGAATAACATCACAGTGCCGGAAACCGGTCTGTTCATCAGCCATGGCTGGGCCATTCCGGTGCTGATCCTGATTGCGGTCGGTATCGTGATGACGGTGGTTTCCACCCGCACCCGCTTTGGCCGCTATGTCTTTGCCATGGGGGGCAACCCTGATGCGGCCGAACTGTCGGGCATCAATACCAAGGTGATGACGGTCAAGATCTTTGCCCTGATGGGCTTCCTGACCGGCCTGTCGGCCATCGTCGCCTCGGCCCGTCTGAACAGCGCGACCAATGCCCTTGGCACGTTGGACGAACTTTACGTCATCGCGGCTGCGGTGATCGGCGGCACCTCGCTCGCCGGGGGCGTGGGTACGATCTATGGCGCCATCATCGGGGCCGTGGTCATGCAATCGCTGCAGACCGGCATGGTGCTGATCGGCTTTGATGCCGCGCTGCAGAACATCGTCGTGGGGTCGGTTCTCGTCTTCGCGGTCTGGGTTGACATCATCTATCGCAAGCGCGCGAAGTAAGGGGAGCGTGACCATGACCAAGAACCCCAATAGCGGCACCCCCCTGGTGGAGATGCGCGACATCTCGATTTCATTCGGCGGGATCAAGGCGGTCGATCATGTGTCGGTCGATCTGTATCCCGGCGAAGTGGTCGGCCTGCTGGGCCATAACGGCGCGGGCAAATCGACGCTGATCAAGTGCCTGTCAGGCGCCTATCAGATGGATGCGGGCGAAATCTTCATCAATGGATCGAAGGCCGAAATCCGCAGCCCCCGCGACGCGCGCAGCTATAACATCGAAACGATCTATCAGACGCTGGCGCTGGCAGACAATCTGGATGCGGCATCGAACCTGTTTCTGGGCCGTGAACTGGTGGGCCCCGGCGGTTTCCTGAACGACATCGCGATGGAGGCCGAAACCCGCAAGATCATGGGCCGCCTGAACCCCAACTTCCGCAAGTTCAACGTGCCGGTATCGGCGCTTTCGGGCGGGCAGCGGCAATCGGTGGCCATTGCGCGGGCGGTTTACTTCAACGCCAAGATCCTGATCATGGACGAACCGACCGCAGCACTTGGCCCGCATGAAACGCAGATGGTGGCCGAGCTGATCCAGGAGCTGAAAAAGCAGGGTCTGGGCATCTTCCTGATCGAGCATGACATCCATGCCGTGATGGACCTTTGCGATCGGGCGGTGGTGATGAAGAACGGCCAGCGTGTCGGGACGGTCAATGTGGGCGAGGTGACCGACGATGACATCCTGGGGATGATCATCATGGGCAAGAAACCCGCACAGGCCTATTGAGATGTATATCGGGCTGGATCTTGGGACATCCGGGCTTAAGGGTGTTCTGATTGACGAGTGTCAGGAGGTGGTGGCGGAAGCCACCGCCTCTTTGACCGTTTCGCGCCCGGCGGAAGGCCATAGCGAACAGGCCCCCGCCGATTGGATCGCGGCGGCAGAAACCGTGATGGACGGGCTGGCCCGCAAGGCCAGCCTTTCGGGGGTGGTGGGCATCGGTCTGTCGGGGCAGATGCACGGGGCCACCCTGCTGAATGCCGCGGATGAGGTGCTGCGCCCTTGCATCCTGTGGAACGATACCCGCGCCCATGCCGAAGCAGCGGTGTTGGACGGGGATCCTATGTTCCGCAGGATCAGCGGCAATATCGTCTTTCCCGGCTTCACCGCGCCCAAGCTGGATTGGGTCCGCGCGCATGAACCACGCATCTGGGAGCAGGTTGCCAGGGTTCTGTTGCCGAAGGACTATTTGCGCCTGTGGCTGACCGGCGACCATGTGGCCGAAATGTCCGACGCGGCGGGCACAAGCTGGCTCGATACCGGGCGGCGCGACTGGTCGGATGATCTGCTGGCCGCAACCGGGCTGAGCCGGGATCAGATGCCGCGACTTGTTGAAGGGGCTGAAGTTTCGGGCAAGCTGCGCGATGAACTTGCGGCCCGCTGGGGCCTGCCCAAAGCTGTGATCGTTGCGGGCGGCGGGGGCGACAACGCGGCCTCCGGTGTCGGGGTCGGCGTGGTAAGGGCGGGGGATGCCTTTGTCAGTCTTGGCACATCGGGCGTGCTATTCGCGGCCAATGACGGCTATCAGCCGACACCGGAAACTGCGGTTCACACATTCTGCCACGCCTTGCCGGGAACATGGCACCAGATGGGGGTCATTCTGGCGGCAACTGACGCGCTCAACTGGTATGGCCGGTTTGTCGGGCACGAGGCGGCCACCCTGACGGCCGAGCTGGGGGGGCTGCAATCGCCCGGCAAGGCGGTTTTCCTGCCCTATCTGGGCGGAGAGCGGACACCGCTGAACGATGCCGCCTTGCGTGGCGCGTTCACCGGGCTGGACCATGTGACCGATCGCGCCGCCGGAACGCGGGCCGTGCTGGAGGGCGTGACCTTTGCCTTCCGCGATTGCCGTGATGCGCTGGCCGCGACCGGTACGCGGCTGGACCGATTGATCGCCGTCGGCGGCGGGTCGCGGTCGGATTATTGGCTGGCCGCGATTGCTACGGCGCTGAACGTGCCTGTGATGCTGCCCAAGTCTGGCGATTTTGGCGGGGCCTTTGGCGCCGCGCGTCTGGCTATCATGGCAGCTACCGGGGCAGGGGCAGAGATTGCCAGCTTGCCGCCGATTTCCCGTGTGATCGAGCCTGTTACGGCTCTTGTCGATGCGTTTGACGCGGGCCATGCCCGGTTCCGCGCCGCCCAATCTGCTATCCGAGGACTGAAATGACCGAATTCTTCAAGGGTATCCCCCAGATCCGCCATGAGGGGCCCAGTAGCACCAACGAATTTGCCTTCCGCCATTACAACCCCGACGAGGTGGTCATGGGCAAGCGGATGGAGGATCACCTCCGCTTCGCCATTGCCTATTGGCACAGCTTTGCCTGGCCGGGCGGCGACCCCTTCGGCGGCCAGACCTTTGATCGCCCGTGGTTTGGCGACAGCATGGCTCTGGCCAAGCTGAAGGCCGATGTGGCGTTTGAGATGTTCGATATCCTTGGTGCGCCCTTCTACTGCTTCCACGATGCCGATGCGCGGCCCGAAGGCGCCACCTTCGCGGAAACCCTGCGCAACCTTGAGGAAATCGTCGATTACCTCGGTGAAAAACAGGCCGCCCACAAAACCCAGCTGCTCTGGGGCACCGCCAATATGTTCAGCCACAAGCGCTGGATGTCGGGCGCCGCCACCAACCCCGACCCGGACGTTTACGCCTATGCGGCGGCGAACGTGAAGGCGAACATGGATGCCACGCTGAAACTGGGCGGGCAGAACTATGTCCTCTGGGGCGGGCGCGAGGGCTATGAGACCCTTCTGAACACCGATCTGAAGGCCGAACGCGCCCATGCCGGCCGCTTCCTGCAACAGGTGGTCGAATACAAGCACAAGATCGGCTTCAAGGGCGCCATCCTGATCGAACCGAAGCCGCAAGAGCCCTCCAAGCACCAATATGATTACGATGTGGCCACGGTTTACGGCTTCCTCGTGCAATATGGTCTGGAAAAAGAGGTGCAGGTGAATATCGAACAAGGCCACGCCATCCTTGCGGGCCATTCCTTCGAGCATGAAATCGCCCTGGCTGCGAGCCTGGGTATCTTTGGTTCCATCGACATGAACCGCAACGATTACCAGTCCGGTTGGGATACTGACCAGTTCCCGAACAATCATGCGGAAAAGGCGCTGGCCTTCTATGAAATCCTGCGCGCGGGCGGTTACACCACCGGCGGCACCAACTTTGATGCCAAGGTGCGCCGTCAAAGTCTGGATCCCGAAGATCTGATCCTTGCCCATGTCGGCGGCATGGATACCTGCGCCCGCGCGCTGAAATGCGCCGCAGCCCTGCTGGAAAGCGGCGAGCTGGAGGCCGCGCGCGATGCGCGCTATGCGGGCTGGAATACCCCCGCCGCGCAGGCGATGCTTGCAGGCGGGCTTGAAGCCGCCGCTGCACGCGTGACTGCCGAAGGTCTCGAGCCGGAGCCGAAGTCAGGGCGGCAGGAGCGGCTGGAAAACCTGTGGAATCGCTTCCTTTGACAGGAAAAATGGGGCCGGATTCATCCGGCCCCCCTTGCCTTGGCGCGCAATTGGACGGAAACACTGCCGATAACAGATGATGCGCCACAGGTCATGGAGCACCCCCCCTATGGAATTGCGCAATACCGTCCATATCGCTGCCCAACCCGATCGGGTTTGGGATGCGCTGCAAGACCCGGCGCAGTTGCGCGCGGCGCTGCCCATGATCAAGATGCTGCATCAGCGCCCTGATGGACAGATCGACATGCAGGTTCTGGTCGAGCTTGGCTATCTGCGCCGCATCCTTGGCGCACATTTGTGGATCAGGAAGATAGAGCCGGGCCGTGTCCTGCAGATGGATGCCACCCTGACGCATCGCGCCAATGGCAAATGTGTCGTGACGCTTGATCCCGCAGATGGGGGAACGCAGCTCACCTATGACATTGAATCCAAAGTCAATCTGGCTGGCATGACCCTGGGCAGCTTTTTGGTCAACCGCAGTGCCCGCAAGATGGCCGAAGGTTTCTTTGACCGGCTTGGCAAGAACCTGACGGCACAAGGGTAAACCCGCCAGGCGCTTACCTTCTGGAAAGATTCGGACCGTAGTCTGACCGCAGTCACGAATGACCTGCTGTCGGAGAATCCGAACCCATGATCCGGGCTTGCTTTGCGCTTTTCCTGCTCGTTTGTTTGCCTGTCCCTGTTTTGGCTGCACGCTCGTCTCAACTCTGTGACCAGGCGGCAGCCCGTGCTGCCCGCGCCACCGGGGTACCGGCCCATGTGATGCAGGCTCTGACCCGAACCGAAACCGGCAGGGAGGACGGGGGCGTATTGAAGCCATGGCCTTGGGCTGTAAATCAGGCCGGACAGGGATACTGGTTCGATACGGCGGATGAGGCGGTTCAGTTTGTCGAAGCGCAGCTGGAATTCGGGTACAGCAATATTGATATCGGCTGCTTTCAGTTGAACCACCGCTGGCACGCGGACAGTTTCCCCTCGGTCACCGAGATGTTCGACCCAGAGGCAAACGCCCGCTATGCTGCGGCTTATCTGATGTCGAAGTATCAGGAAACGGGCGACTGGATCACCGCGGCCGCCGCTTATCATTCCGGAACGCCGGAATATGCGGAAAAATATGCCACCCGCTTTGCCGACATTTTGGGAAGCATGGAGGGAGCTCCACCACCAGATCAGGGCCTTTGGGCGGATGACAACAGCCAGCCAGCCGCGCGCGAAAACCGGTTCCCGCTGTTGGTCGCCGGGGCTGGTCGGGCCTCGTCAGGGTCGTTGATGCCCCTTGTTTCGGGTGGTGCATCGTTGTTCGGGCCGATGCCATGATGCCCCAAATGTCTGTCGCAGCCTTGTTCCGCCCGACCGTCCTTCTGGCCATGGCGCTGATGGCGGTCATCGCCATGATGATTCTGCCGGTGCCCAGCTGGCTGCTGGATGTCGGGCTTGCGGCCTCGTTCGCGCTGGCCATCCTGATGTTTACGGTCACGCTGTTTGTGGAGCGGCCGCTGGATTTTTCGGCCTTTCCGACGATCTTGCTGGCCTCGCTCATGCTGCGGCTGTCGCTGAACGTATCGTCCACCAAGCTCATCATTGGGCAGGGTCATACTGGCACCGATGCCGCAGGCCATGTGATCGAAGGATTTGCCAGCTTCATCATGGGCGGCAACCTTTTGCTGGGTCTGGTGATCTTTCTTGTGCTGCTGATCGTGAACTTCATGGTCATCACCAAGGGCGCGGGCCGTATGGCCGAGGTTGGCGCCCGGTTCGCGCTGGACGGCATGCCGGGCCGTCAGCTTGCCATTGACGCCGATATGGCTGCTGGCGCGATCGACCACACTGAGGCCAAGATGCGGCGCGAACGCGAATTGGCTGAAACCAACTTTTTCGGCTCGCTCGACGGGGCGTCGAAGTTCGTCAAGGGTGATGCGGTGGCGGGGTTGCTTATCACCTTGCTGAACATCGTCATGGGCCTGATCATGGGGATCGTTGTCCAGGGGATGCCCGCAGGTCTTGCCTTCGAGACCTACGCCATTCTGACGGTAGGCGATGGTCTTGTCAGCCAGATCCCGGCCGTGATCATTTCGGTGGCCGCAGCGATCCTGCTGGCGCGGGGCGGGGCCAAGGGCGCCGTTGACGTATCGTTCTTTCGGCAGTTGGGCCAATACCCGGCTGCGCTTGGGACGGTTGCGCTTTTGCTCGGGCTTTTCGCGCTGGTGCCGGGTCTGCCTTTTATTCCTTTTATGGTGACTGCGGGCCTGTTGGGATGGGCGGCATGGCATCAGGCCAAAGCCCCGTCGGGTAGCGAAGCACAAGCCGAACAGCCGCAGGAAGAACCCGCAAAGCCGAAATCCATGGGCGATGTGCTGGACTTTGATGACATCCACATCGAATTCGCGCCAAATCTGGTGGCCATGGTGCTTGATCCTGCCACCGGTCTGGATGCGCGTATCCAGAACATGCGCACCTATATTGCAACCAGCTATGGTCTGATCCTGCCAGAGATCCGCCTGACTGACGATGCCAGCCTGCCATCTGGAAGCTATCGCATCCGATTGCAGGGGGTTGAACGGGTGCGTGATCGCCTGATGCCCGACCGGGTTCTGGTGCTGCTGACAGAAGGGATTCCGGCACCGGCTGGGGTGGATGTGCGCGAGCCGGTCTATGGTGCCCCAGCGCGCTGGATTTCGCAGGATGATCAGGAAGATGCGGCGATCGCGGGCCTGACCGTCGTTTCACCGCCCGAGGTTCTGGCGACCCATCTTCTGGAAATCCTCAAGGCCAATCTGGCGCGGTTGCTGACGCTCAAGGGGCTGCGCCGGTTGCTGGATGAATTCACCAATGTTTCGGACAGAACCCGGGCCGAAGCCAACAAACGCCTGATCGATGAACTGATCCCTGATCGCGTGCCGGTCGATCTGTTGCTGAATGTGATGCGCCTCTTGCTGGAGGAACGGGTCTCGATCCGCAATCTGCCCTTGATCCTGGAAGCCATTTCAGAAGCCCGAGGTATGGGTACGCCCGAAGCTGTCTGCGAACATGTCCGTCAACGCCTTGGCTTCCAGCTTGTCGCTGAACTGAAGCGCGAGGACGGCACGATCCCGCTGATCCAGCTGGCGCCGGAATGGGAAAAGACATTCACCACCTACCAGATGGATTCCGATCGCGGCGTGCGGGATGTCGCGCTGCCCCCGGAACAGTTCAGCCGCCTGGCCAATGCTCTGGCCGAGCGGTTCAACAAGGCCGCCGAGCAGGGCAGCTATCCGGCGCTCGTAACCTCCACGGCGCGTCGGCGTTTCCTGCGGACGGTGTTGGGGGCCAAGGGCCTGCCCGCGCCGGTTCTGTCTTACGAGGAAATCGGCATGGAGGCTCGCCCCGCCATGATTGGCGTCGTACCGGCATGACCGAACTGATCGCCATTCTGGCCGATCTTGCCGGTGTGGCCGAGCCGATGGTGTTGGGCTGGTTTCTTATCTTTGTCCGGGTTGGTGCTGCGGTGGCCCTGTTGCCCGCATTCGGCGACCAGATGGTGCCGCAACGGGTAAAGCTGGGCGTCGCTCTGGCATTCTCGGTTGTCGTGGCCCCACCGGTGATTGACCGTATTCCGAATGAAAGCCTTGGGGCGCTGACGCCTTTGCTGTCTGAGGCGGCGGTAGGGCTCATGCTGGGTATAGGTCTCCGTTTCTTCATTTTTGCACTGCAGATCGCGGGCATGGTCATTGCCCAGGCGACGTCTCTGGCGCAGTTGTTTGGCATTGCGGGCGAGCCGCAACCTGTCATCGCGAATATCCTGACACTGGCGGCATTGGCCGTGGCCGTTGCTGCCGGGCTGCATGTGCGGGCGGCGGAAATGATGATCCTGTCCTACGATCTGTTTCCGCCCGGCAGCGTCTTGCCTGCACCTGATTTGCTGCAATGGGGGCTGCATCAGGCTGGTCGGGCCACCGGGCTGGCCTTGTCGCTAGCGGCACCGTTTGTCATTGGATCGCTGCTGTACAATGTGGCTCTTGGGGTCATCAACCGGGCCATGCCGCAGTTGATGGTGGCCTTTGTCGGCGCACCTGCCCTGACGCTGGGTGGAATTGCGCTGTTTGCCCTGGCTGCGCCCCTGATGCTCACGGTCTGGATGCAGGCGCTTGATGCCTATCTGGCCGATCCGACCGGGGTCGCCCAATGAGCGAGGAAGACGACAGCGACGACAAGTCATTTGAACCCAGCCAGAAACGGCTGGACGATCTGCGTGAAAAGGGACGCATTCCCCGTTCGCCGGATCTTCTGGTCGCCGCCGCCTTCGGGGGCGTGCTGCTGGCAATTGCTGGCCCGGGCAGTTGGTCGATGATCGTGATCGGGCAGACCCTTGCCGGGCTGATCGACCATGCAGACAGCCTGTCACTGCAACTCTCGCGCGGTGCGCGCGCCGTGGTGCCGGGGATCGGGTTTCCCTTGCTTTTCGGCCTTGCGCCGATGTTCCTGCTGCCGGCTGTCGCTGTGCTGGCGGTTTTGACCGTCAAGCGGGCCTTCCTGTTCACACCCGACAACCTGATGCCGAAACTGTCGCGCATATCGCCAATTGCGAATGCCGGGCAGAAATTCGGGCGACGCGGTCTTTTCGAATTCGGCAAGAGTTTTGTGAAGCTTTGTCTGGTGTCGGCTGTGCTGGGGTGGTTCCTGCTGGGGAACCTCGATCAGATGCTCGGATCGCTTTACCTGTCGCCGGCTGGTGGGGCACAGCTGTTGTTCGATCTGTTGCTGCGGTTCCTGTTCATCGTTTTCCTGATTGCCGTGGTGCTGGGCGGCACCGACTACATCTGGCAAGTCGCTGAACATCACCGATCCAACCGCATGTCGCGCAAGGACATGATGGATGAACACAAGGAAAGCGAAGGCGATCCCCAGGCCAGACAAGAGCGGCGCAGCCGTGGTCAGGAACTGGCGCTGAATCAGATGCTGGCTGATGTTCCCAAGGCTGATGTCGTCATCGTGAACCCGACCCACTATGCTGTGGCGCTCAAGTGGGATCGCAGATCAGGGCGGGCTCCGGTCTGTGTGGCGAAGGGGGTTGATGCAGTCGCGGCGCGCATCCGCGAAAAGGCGGTCGAGGCAAAGGTGCCCATTCACTCCGACCCGCCGACGGCCCGCGCGCTTTATGCAACGGTCGAGATCGGAGACGAGATCCAGCGCGATCACTACCGTTCTGTTGCCGCGGCGATCCGCTTCGCAGAAGCCATGCGCAAGCGCGCGAAAGGAGGTGCCGGATGAAGGGTGATCCGCGTTTGAAGGTTCTGGCCGATCTGGCAGCCATGCTGAAAGAGCGCAGCCTGGAAGAACTTCGCGCCGCCGCAGCCCGGCGCGAAGCGACCCGTGAGAGAATCGCGGGGCTGAATGTCCCCCCGGCCGAGGATTTGCCTTTGGTTGCTGCCGCACAGGCCAATCTGACCTATCAGCGCTGGGCGGATCAGCGTCGGCGTGAACTGAACATGCAGCTGGCGCGTGAGACTGTGGAGTGGATGGGCTGCCAGGAAGATGCCCGTCTGGCCTTTGGCAAATCAGAGGTGCTGCGCAAGTTGCGTGACACGCGCAAATGACGTCGGGGGGCCTTAGGCCCCCTTGTTCTTGCCGCTGCTATCTGTCGGATCAGTTTCAGGAATCCTGCCGGCCGATATCGGTGATCAGCACATCTGTGATGGTGTCGGGCATGATCTTGTTTGCCATTTCCAACATGGCCTTGCGCAGGAGCAGCAGGTTTGATCCTTCGGTAAAGGCCCCGTTGAACCCGCCCGCATTCGCATGGTCGAACAGGATCTGCAGGAATGCATCCCGCAGTTTCGGTTCCTTCGCAAAGACGGCGTCAGTTGTGCCCTGCTTGATTTCAAGGCTGAGCGACATGACCACCAGTGAAATCACCCGTCCTTTTTCGACCACCGGGATGATGAACTGGTTGCTCATCTTGGCATATTCAGGCTGCAGCTCCGGGGGCAGAGGCTCGGGTTCCTTGTGCTCGTCCTCGGCGCCGTGATCTTCGGCCGGAGGAGGGCGCAGGAACAGGCCCGCGCCGATACCGCCGCCAGCTCCGATCAGGATCAGGATGATAGGGAGAAGCAGGCGTTTCATGGCAATCCTCAGAACGGCAGAATGATGTCGGCGATCTGCTGGCCATAGCGGGGCTGTTGCACATCGGTGATCTGGCCGCGCCCGCCATAGCTGATCCGGGCGCCGGCAATCTTGTCATAGGTGATTTCGTTCTGGCGCGAGATATCGGTGGGGCGCACATAGCCTGTCACGATCAGTTCGCGCAGTTCGTAATTGACCCGAACCTCTTGCTGGCCTTCGATGCGCAACACACCATTCGCCAGCTCTTCGACAACAGTTGCTGCAACCCGCAGTGTCAATTTTTCCTTGCGGGATACCGAACCGTTGCCCTTGTAATTGCTGGCCGAACTTGTGCCGACGGCCTCGGCCATGCTGGCGCCTTCGGGCAGTTTTTCGTTCAGGCGTTCGGGTATGCCGAAGAAGCCATCGACCCCCATCGTATCGCTACTGCTGCGGCCTCGTCCGGTTGTGTTCGAGATCTCGGCCTTGTCATCGATTTCGATGACCACAGTCAGGATATCACCCCGCTGCTGCGCGCGCCGTTCCCCAAACAAGGACGACCGGTTCGCCGTCCAAAGCGACGAAGCATCGGTCGGGCCCTGTGGCGGAATATCCTCGGGAAACGGTGTCGAATACATCGCATGGTGCTGATAGCTGCCCTCGATCGGCGAAAAATCGGGGGCTTTGCCCACGGCCTCCATTCGGGAACAGGCGGCAAGGCAGAGGGTGCAGAGGATCAGGCGGCGCATGGTCATCCTTTACGGGGTATTGCCGACATAGACGGTGCCATCATCGCCAATGATGCCTGTCACCGTGCTGCGCGAACTCAGGTTCATCACGCGGACGGCATCGCCCACGCCGCCGCGCGCCAGTGCGCGGCCTTCAGTCAGGATCTGCAGGCCCCCCGCATGATAGGCGAGCGGCACAATCTGGTTGCGATCCACCACGGCGGGGGGGCCGATCTGATCAAAACCGATGGGGCGTTTGGCATAGAGTGTGACCCGGGCTTCCTGGCCCAGTACATCTTCCGGGTTTTCAAAACTGCCTTCTACGGTGCCTGCCATGACAGTCACATCCCCTGCCGCGATGGTCTGCCCTGCCCGGATCGTGCGCGTTGGCACGACGGTCTCGGCCATCAGTGCTGTCGGCAAAAGGGCGAGCAGCAGGACCCTCAGCATCAGCGCACCTGTGCGGTGGCAGACAGCATCTGGTCGGCGGCCGTGATGACCTTGGCGTTCAGCTCATACCCGCGCTGCGCCTTGATGAGCTCGGTCACCTCGCGAACGGCATCAACGCTGCTTTCTTCCAGATATCCCTGGCGGAGAGTACCCAGCCCGTCCTGGCCGGGTGTTCCGACAATGGGCGGGCCGGAGGCCCCGCTTTCAAGGAACAGGTTGCCACCGATCGCTTCCAGCCCCTTTTCATTGGTGAAGCCGACCAGGTTCAGCTGCCCCAGAAGCTGCGGTTGCACCTGATCGATGAAATGGGCGTATACTTCGCCATCGGCATTGACGGTCAGGCTGCGTGCATCGGCGGGAATGGTAATCCCCGGCGCAACCTGATGGCCATCCGAGTTGACGATCAGACCTTCGGCTGTGCGCTTGAGCCCGCCGTCACGCGTATAGGCCGAAACGCCGGAAGGCAGCGTGACCTCCAGGTAGCCGCGTCCTTCGATAGCCACATCCAGATCGCCCCCGGTCTGGGTCAGTGGCCCCTGCGCCAGAACGATCGACACGGCGGCAGGCCGCACACCCATGCCCATCTGTACGCCGGTTGGCAACATCGTGCCATCCTCGGCTGAAACAGTGCCAGGTCGGGCAATCTGCTGATAATGAAGATCGGCAAATTCTGCCCTTCGGGCATTATAGCCGGTCGTGGACATGTTCGCGAGGTTGTTCGACACGACATCGACCCGCATTTGCTGGGCAGTCATGCCGCTCGCGGCGATCTGAAGCGCCTTCATCGGATTTCCTATCGGCTGAGGGTCTGGATCACATTGCGCAACCGGCTGTCCTCGCGGTCGAGAAAGGTCTGACCAATCTCATAGGCACGCTGGACTTCGATCATGCGGGATATTTCCGTAAAGCTGTTCACATTGCTGGATTCTACATGGCCTTGCAGGATCGTACCGCCTTCGAGCGGCTCTTCGCCCTGCAGGGACAGGAAGAGTGTTCCTCCTTCGTGGCGCAGGCCGGTTGGGTCGGTCGGGCCCCAAAGTCCAACCCGACCCAAAGGTTGACCGTTCGCTGACAGCGTACCGTCCTGTGCCAGTGCAACGGGGCCAGCATCCGGGGGAACGAAAATCGGTGCCCCGCCCTGATCAAGCAGGCGGTAGCCATCCGGGTTCACCAATTCGCCCTCGGCCGATGGTGTAAAGCTGCCGGCACGAGTCAGGCGATTGCCGTTCGGCGTTTCGACCAGAAAGAAGCCCTCGCCTTCGATGGCAAAATCAAAGGCACCTCCGGTGGCCTGGGCCTCGCCTTGCGTCAGATCCACATTGCGGGCCGAAGCCCGAGCCATCGACAGCGAAGGATCATGCTGCATCCGGCTGACATATTCCGAAAACACAACGCCTTCACGGCGAAAGCCGGTTGTCGAGGTGTTGGCGATATTGTTGGCGATCACCTGCATCTCGCGCATCAGGCCGGATTGCCGGGTCAACGTGGTGTAACCTGTTGCGTCCATCTCAGCCCCCTGCAATCTGCGGAATGATCTGTTCCGTGAAGAACCCGACGAGCGTCGCGGTCATGAAACTCATCGAGACCCAGAAAACGATCATCATCGCTCCGACCTTTGGAACGAAGGTCAGCGTCATCTCCTGAATTGACGTGAGGGCCTGCAACAGGCCGATGGCGATCCCCGCAACCAGCGCCACGGTCAGAAGCGGGATCGAGATTTTCACGGCGATCCAAAGGCCCTGGCGCAGGAAATCGAAGATCAGATCATCGGTCATACCGGCATCCTCAGAATTTCCTGATAGGCTTCGACCACCTTGTCGCGAACCGTGACAACAGTGTTCACCGCCGATTCGGTGGAGGCCAAAGCCTGAACCAGAGCGTGAGGGTCGGCCCGGCCGGTCATCGCGGCCCGGGCCGTTTCGTCACCTGCCGCCAGTATGCCCGCGAATTCCTCCGCGGCCGCCAAAAGCCCCTTACCGGTTTCACCGGTTCCTGGCTGCGGTGCGGCTGCCGTTTTGGCAGTTGCATAGGTCTGGGCGGCAATGGTCGTGCGCATATCCATTCTGGATCTCCCTTATCTGCGCAGAAGATCGAACAGGCTTTGGGTCATCTGCCTTGCCTGATCGAACATCTTGAGGTTGGCTTCATAGCTGCGCTGCGCTTCCCGCGCGTCGGCGATTTCGATCACCAGATCGACGTTTGATCCATCATAGTGACCCGTTTCGTCGGCCAGCGGATTTCCGGGGTCATAAATTCGCTGCAATTCGGTTTGATCGAGCCGGATTTTCCCCGGCTCCACCCCTCCGCTTTCCACAGCCTCCCGAAAACTGATCAATTTGCGCCGATAGCCGGGCGTATCGGCATTGGCGATGTTCTCCGAAACATGGCGTAGGCGGGCAGATTGGGCTTCCATCCCGGAGGCTGCGGTCCGCAGTGATGAGAAAAGGTCAGCCATGATTATGCCCGCCGCCCAAGACTGGTACGAATAACGTCAGATGCGGTGCGGTAAATTGCCAAAGCCATGTCGTGGCTTTGCTTTGTTTCCACTGCACGAACCATTTCCGCTTCGAGCGAGACGCTGTTGCCATCCGGCGATTCGGCGCCTTTGACAAAGCGGAGCTGAGGTTCAGCCTGACCGGGAGGGAGCGCGTCAATGTGCCCTGCCCGAGTTGAGCGCATGTGACGTAGTTCTTGGTAGGTTTCAGCAAAGTCTGCGATATCCCGCGCCTTGTAGCCGGGGGTATCCGCATTCGCGATATTGGTCGAGATGACAGCCTGACGTTTCCCCGCGTGGGATGCCATAGCCTGCGCCATTCTGACGATTTCAAGTTTCTCAAACATCGGGGCTTCTCCCTCGATTACCTTCACCAAGACTTAAGGGTGATTCCTTTAGAAACAGTAATCAGAGACCGAAGGGAGAATCCCATGACCAGCATTTTTGATCCGTTGCGCGCAGAAATTGGCGCGGTGCGAGTTTCTGCCCGGGTCGGCCGGGTGCGCGAATTGGGCCGAGGCACTGTTAAGGTTGCGGGGTTTCCAGAGGATACAGCCCTGGGCGACAGGGTTGCGATTTGTACCCGACAAGGCCTGATCGGCGGTGAGGTGGTGCGGTTGGCGCAAGGCAGCCAGACGATTCTGCCCGACAGTCCGCCCGACGGTGCGCGGATTGGTGACGCGGTCGAGCTGGAAGGCCATGCCATGATCGCACCGGATGATGGCTGGATCGGGCGTGTGATCGATCCTTATGGTCGCCCCCTGGACGGGCGGCCGCTGTTTCGTGGGCTATTCCCGCGCGATCTGCGGACGCCGCCTCCCGCGGCTGCTTCACGTCGGCGTCTTGGGGCGCGACTTGCAACCGGATCAGCCGCTTTCGACACCGTGTTGCCTCTTGTCCGAGGGCAGCGGCTGGGCCTGTTTGCCGGGTCAGGGGTGGGCAAAAGCTCCTTGCTTGCGCGGTTCGCAAGGGGCGTTGAGGCTGATGTGGTGGTCATTGCCCTTATTGGCGAACGCGGGCGTGAGCTTCGCGAGTTTACCGACAGGGTCCTTGGCCCCAGGGGGATGGAGCGCGCCGTTGTGATTGCTGCGACTTCGGACCAGTCACCGCTCAGCCGACGTCGTTGCGCCTGGACCGCTATGGCCGTGGCAGAGCATTTCCGGGATCAAGGGCGGCATGTTCTGTTCCTCGCCGATTCGATTACCCGCTTTGCCGAGGCTCACCGTGAGATCGCCTTGGCTACGGGCGAAGAGGGTAATCTGCGGGGCTATCCGCCTTCGACCAGCCATACGATCATGGCTTTGGCAGAGAGGGCTGGCCCGGGTCCGGAAGGGGCAGGGGACATCACGGCGATCTTTTCGGTCTTGGTGGCTGGCTCAGACATGGACGAACCGGTTGCCGATATCTTGCGCGGCGTGTTGGATGGCCATGTGGTGCTGGACCGCCGAATTGCGGAACGCGGACGTTACCCCGCCGTAGATTTGCTGCGCTCAGTGTCCCGCAGTCTGCCCGAGGCGGCAAGCCCAGAGGAGAATGGGATGATCGGCGATGCTCGGCGTTTGCTTGGCGCCTATGACAGGGCGGAAATGATGATTCAGGCGGGACTATATGCCAAGGGTTCTGACCCGATCGTTGATCAGGCGATCAGGGTTTGGCCTGCTCTGGATGCATTTCTGGCAGAAGAATCACCGGGACCGGCTTACAGCTTTCGCCGTTTGGAAGAATGTCTTCGCCTGTGAGATTATCGTAGCAGCGTCAGGATATTGGAAGCGCTGCTTTGCCGAGATTGCAGCAAAGCCAGCGCACCAGCCCCTTTTGTCAATCCGGAGATATTGCCAGAAGCCAGATCTGACCTGATCAGAAACTGTCGAATCAGCTTTTCCTGGACTTCAGGTTTGACAAAATCAGCTACATTGCCTGATCCGAAAAGCTTGGCGCTACGTTCTTTGAAGACAGTCAACTGCTGATCAAGATCAATTGACCCAAAGCTGGCAGGCAGTCCCATCGCAGTTTCAAAAACGGATCGCAATGGTGGAGATCCCATGATCGTGAACCATTTGGTATCATTGCTGCTATTGCGCGCGGCTATCGCAGGCAATTCGCGCTCGGTGTAAAGCGCTAGACGCATGTCATTGCTGACATTTCCCACGGCTTCTTCAAACTGTTGCTGGCGGTAACGTGCAAGAATCTTGTCAGGAAAATCTGACAAGACAGTGTTGGGTGTTGGAAAATCACCAAAGCCGAAATCAGCTGACATTTTGGAATATTGTTTGTTTGCAAGCTTGTTTGCCAGAGACTCTGAATTAAATGTCCCGTCCTCCAGGATCTTCCGAATGAAGAAGGTATTGTTCACATCATTGGACAGTCCATAGGCACCAAGGGCAACCCGGAGAAGGCGCTTGTCTGACACAAGCGCTTCTGCGGTTTTGACACTGCCGATCTTGGCGCGAAAATAGTCTTCTTCGCGCTTCAGAGTAGTCGTCGACTCAAAAGTCTTTTGCTGGGTGGCGAGGGTGCGCTTCAGAAAAGCCCACCCTCCATATCCCCCTGTCGGGATGACTGGCGTGAAACTCATGCCCTTCCCGCGGCGAACAGCCGCTCCTCCCTGGGCAGCAGTGCACGCAGCGCCTTGAGCACCTGATAGGGCTGTTCATCCATCACTGCGCGCGTGGCGATTGACAACTGTGTACGGCTGTCAGGGTCCGTCAGCACTTGGCTCAGTTGTTCGATCCCGCGCAACAGCTGCATTCTTGCCTCGGCCGGATCGGCATCGCCGGACAGAACCAACTGTGCCACATAGCAGACCCGGCGCACTGGCGTGTTCACTTCTTCCGGATGGATCGCATCTCGCAGGCGTAGAATATGGGCATTGGGCGTCATGATGGCCAAACGTGATCGCTTGTCGCCGTTTTCGATGACAGCACCATTGATGAGGACCCGTTCGTAAGGTCCAAGCTTCAGGACCAGCCCGCTCATGGGGTATCTCCTTCACCGCGCAGTCCGCGCATGACGGCGGTGTTGATGTCAATCAGAACCTCGGCGCTGGCGTCGTCTTTCAGCACCTTGCGTGTGTGTTCGCTGGTGAATTCATAAAGGTAGAACAGCTGCGCGCGCAGTTGCTGGGGAAGACCGTTTTCCTTGTCGGCGACATCAATCGCCAAGGTGCGCCACATGACCAAGTTCTCGTTCAGGGCCTTCACAAAGCCTGGAAAGTCGCGCTTGCGATTCCGTTCGGACTGGCCCAATTCCTTGGTGACGCGGGCAAAGAGATCATATTCGATCTGCCGATAAGAACGGGCAGGGGTGGAAGGGCGGCCGTAAGCGGCGCGCGCTAGGTGCATAGAGTTCACAGGAAATCCTTCCGGTGCGGTGCGGGATCAGAAGGGGACCGCGGCGCGAGTTGACGCGCCGCGGCGGCTTTCCATTAACGGAACAGGGACAGAATGCTCTGCGGCGACTGGTTGGCAATCGAAAGCGCCTGGACGCCAAGCTGCTGCTGCACCTGCAGCGCCTGAAGCCGTGCCGAGGTTTCTTCCATGTTGGCATCGACCAGCGTACCGATCCCTGCCTTCAGCGAACCGGTCAGCGAGTCGACAAACTTCTGCTGCGTGTCGATCCGGCCCTGGACCGAACCGAAAGAGGCCGCCGACTTGATCGAGGTCTGGATCAGGCCTTCGATGCCGGCCAAAGCCGCATTCGCACCAGCGCTGGTGGTCACGTCGAACTTTTGCAGCAGGTTCAGACCGCCGCCGGCCGTACCACCCGTGGTGCGGTCAATATCGGTCGCCAAGATGCCGGTCACAGCGGTCGTCGTGCTGGTATTGGTGATGTCGATTTGGGTTGCATCGGTTGCGTTCACAGCGAAGCTGACGGTGCGGCCTTCCCGCTGTGCCACAAAGTTCAGCCGGTTCACCATTTCAGCTGCGACCGAGGCAGCTGTATCACCGTTACGGGTAACATAGCTTACCTGATTGGCGGCAGCTACGGCAGTGCCTGCCATGGATTCGATGTTGTAGGTCGTGCCATAGGCCACGTTCGCGGGCAAGACGGTCATGAAGGTGGTCGTCGCGCCCGCTGCCAGGGTTGCGATAGCAGTGTTTGCACCGCCGCCGGCAGTGGCACCGTCAACCGCATTCTTGATGCCGATGTCGTTCTTGGCAACCGTGATTTCGCTGACGGCAACGCCCGAACCGCTGCGGTCCAACGAGGACAGGATGTCCACAGTTTGCGATCCGGCGGTGGAGGACTGGTTCGACAGCAGGTTGAGCCCGTTGAACTGGGCGGCACCGACAACAGCACCGATCTGGTCACGCAGTGCAACGATGTCGGTCTGGATCTTGGCGCGATCGACGTTCGATTCTTGCGACGCGACAATCTTGCCCTTCATCTGGGTCAGCAGGTCAGTCACGGTTTCCGAGGCCGAACGTGCCACCGAAACGGTCGAAGACCCCAGTGCAAGGCTGTCCGAAATGCCCTTGAAACCCTGAACGTCGGATTCCATGACCTTCGAGATCGCCCAGACCGCAGCGTTGTCGCGCGCATTCGCAACGGATTTGCCGGTCGAGATTTCAGACTGGGTCTTTTCCAGGTTCTGGGTGATGCCCTTCAGGGTCTGCAGGGCCACCATTGCGCTGGTATTGGTCAGAATGGACGACATGTCCGTTTTCCTTTCTTGAGGCCGACGCTTTGCGTCAGGCATGGGCGCCGTCGTGCGGCAGATACGGCGTTCTCGCCCCTGCGGTGGCTTTCGCTTCCGCGCCACCCCGTCTTGGGATGCCCCTTGATTGATGCGTTCGAGAGGCTAACAACTTGCTAAAGTCGCACTGGCTGGCAGCGTCCAATTGCCCTGAATTTGACTCACATCAGAAGCGTCGGTTCAACGCATTCAGACCATGGCCGTGCGGCTGCAATTTTCCCTGCCCGTCATAGGTGGCAAAACCGTCGCGGGCGCGGCTGATTTCGGTCAACCGGCGTTGCGCCATGCGCAGGCCCCGCCCACAAGCCCGCATCAGGCGCGCATTTTCGCGAGTCTTGTGGTGGAGCCGTGCCAAATCCTCATCGGGAATCGGCTCGACCGCAGCTTCATCAAGCGCGGCTTCGATCCCTTCAAAGGCAGCGAAATCTCCGGCAAGGATTGCTGCGCGCAATTGATCCAGAAGCTCTTCAAGCCTTGTCATCGGTCACGCCTCCGGTGAACTGGCTTCCCTCGATCAGACCTTCGCGTTGTGCGAGCACATGAAACAGCGCTTCGCTGAGACCGATTCCGCCTTGTTGCACCATGGCCTTAGCCTGTTCCTGGCGCAGGAAAGAACTGAACTGTTGCTCGCCAATGCCGCCCCCGAAGGCCGAGGTCTGGGTGCCGAGACCGGCATGGGCCAGCATCTCTGACAGAAAGACCGCCTCCAGCTCCTGTGCTTTGGCGCGCAACTGATCAAGGCGCCCGGAATCGGGTGTGACATGGGAAGACAAGGCGGGGATCATGGCCGGCTCCGGGTTCGATGGCATTTTCACGATCATCGATCAGCGCCGGTAAACATCCGGTAACCAGTTGGGCAGATAAATTTGGGAAACGGCAGAAGTCGAGAACCCAATGTCAAACATTCCCAGCCTGCACAGCTTGATTCAGAGCCCGGTCCCAACGGTTGGGGGCAGCGTGCAGGGCATCTCCGGGGATGGCACATTTGCATCTGTTCTTGCCGGTCTTGCGCCTGCAGCAGGGCAAGAGGGGAAGGGTGCGTCTACTTTGGCACCGACTGGGCCAAATGACGCGACGCGAGGCATCGATCTGCAAAGCGAGGTTACCGAGGTCGAGGAAGAAAACCTGCCTTCTGAGGTGTGGGATCCAATCCTTATGGCGTTTCATTCCAAACAAGGCTGGTCGGAAGTAGCATCCGGCTTGACCGGAGCTCGGCGCGAGTTTTCAGAAGATGTGCCGTCGCCGGATATCGGAGAGATGTCCGCGCAGGCGTCAGGTGGAAAGCCCGTCACCGATCTGCAATCAAAGTCAGTCCTGCCGTCGGTTGGGAGCGAAATCGCCCCGTCTGCAGACTGGGTTGAAAATTTGCCAGAGGGTATGCGCGTCACTGAACCGGCGCATCTGGCGAAGAGCAGTCTGCAATTGGCCGTCAGGTCGGACTTCGAATTGCTCGCCGGGCAAATGGGTACTTCGTCGTCTCCGCCCAACGGTGCGGACCAAGGGCAGGGGGTGCAGAAGCAACAATGGCGGGGCAACGGAGAAACTGCCGCGTTGCCAGTCGGGCTGGGCCAAGTTGAGGGAGATCGGCCGGAAACAGCTAAGTCCGCACTTCAGGCGGTGGCGCCGATCAGCAAGTCATTCCCGGAGCAGGGACCGGCCGCAGTGCCGGGACAAATGCCGGGTTCGGGCGCGGAAAAGCCCTCGGCAGCGATGTCGTCGCTGATGTGGCCGCAAGCCGCGCTGCCCCAAGAGACAATCGCCAAGTCTGCGCCAGCAGGACCGATACAGCAAAGCCTGACGACATCGCAGGAAGCCTCATCCTTGCATCCAGCCGGGGCTGACCAGCATAACGAAGCATGGCAGCAAAAAACGGCGGATGGGCTACAGGTGCAGGGCGGTGCCAACACGAGCGGTGTCTCGGTTCGCGGGCCGGAAACTGCCATCTTGGCACAGGTGGGTGGTGAAGTACCGATCATCCATCCCCAACAACAGACGGTTCCAAAAGGCCAGCGCGTACCCTTGGCACCCGTGGATTCGGGCCACAGCCATACGCGTTCTGAACCCGACTTCGCGGGACAAATGCCTGTGTCGCGTGATGTCGCACCGAAGGACATCTCGGGTGGTGCAAGCGCAGGTCTTATCTCTGCACCGAATGTAGCGGCGACTGGACAGAGTTCTTCCATGCGTCCCGCGACTGCGATTGCTGTCCCTGGGACAGAGCAAGCCGATCAGCCCACCCCGCAAAGCGTTGATCGTTCGGCTCAGGCCAACGCCACGGTACAAGTGACAAATGTCCGTAGCAGCGGAAGGCTTTCGGTTCCGGTGCCTGCAGCCCCTGCGGAAAACTCGACTGAAGTTACCCAGCCGACGCGGACACATCGGATCGAGCAGATTGATGCGGTACGGCATCCTTTGCTGCCCATAGATGGCGAACAGGTCGGGAGATTCGTGTCAGGACATCCGGATCATGCGGCATCGCCGCAGGTACCGCAACTGGCAGCGACCGGCATGGTACAGCCGTCTGATATGCCTTTCCTGGCCGCTTCTGCTCAGCGGCCGTCACTTGCGCAGACTGTGCCGCAAGATGCCGAAGGGCTTCTGTCACAGCGATCGGATGGTGCAGGTCAGCGCCTGTACATTCAGACCACAACGGTTGAAGTGCAGCCAGTCGAAGGTCGTCATACATCTGATCAACTGTCGGCCCCCCCGCGCTTGGAGGGCCCGGTCAGTAGTCCGATAACTGAAGCCCCTGAAATATCCCAACCGCTGCGGCAGTCGGATCAACTTGGGGCCATCGCGGCGTCGGCTATGGCGTCCCAGCCTCAACAAACGGCCATGCCAACACCATCGGCCCTCATGGCCAGCAAGACTGCTTCGCAACCAATTGCAAATAACCTGCGTTCAGGTGCCGACCTGCCTGCGGAACAGGATCAGCCGTCCCCATCAATCGCACAGGAAGAAGCTGCAGCGCCGCAGCACCGCCAAGGGAGCACCGCTGATATGGTGAATGCGGAGGTTCGACATATTGATCCGCTGCCGTCACTGGCCGCGCGGCTCTGGTTTATGGGCAGCACCGATTCGGCAACGACCATGATGGCAGCAGAGGCGATGCCCGGTGCCGTGCCCGATTTGTCATCCGCGCAGGGAATGGCCCAGACATCCATTCTGTCTGATCCGGCGAACCCCACCGCCCTGGCGCAGCATGCGCCGCGCGCGATACAGCAAGCGTTTAAAGGGTTGGCAACCGTGGTCGAAGCACAACCTGTCAGCGATGCGACGGGTCAAGGCCTCGATCTTGTTCTTGCGCCCGAGGAATTGGGACGCGTTCGCCTGACAATGATCGCCGAGGGCGATGTCATGCGGGTGCATCTGGTTGCAGATCGCCCCGAAACGCTGGATCTGATGCGCCGCCATGCCGATCAGTTGGCCAATGAATTCCGCTCTGCCGGATACCGCGATGCCGAGATGACTTTTGGTCAAGGCAGCTTTGCAGAGGACCATCGCCCCCGCAACACCCCATTGTCATCTTCGGGTGGCGGTACGGCGCTGACCAACATCACCCCCCAGGCCAGTGCCGGAAACATCTCCGGTTCCGGGCTTGATCTGCGCTTGTGAAAGGATTTCCCAAATGGAACTCGGCGCTTCCAGCACCGTTCTCGGATCACGGTCTGTCAACCCGGCGGATCGTAACCCGAATGCCGGCTCGAACGACTATCAGACATTTCTGAAAATGATGACCACACAAATGCAGAATCAGGACCCGCTGAACCCGATGGACAGCGCCGAATTTGCAGTGCAGTTGGCAACGTTTTCAAGCGTGGAACAGCAGACCCGGACGAATGAATTGCTGGCGACCATGCAGTCCCAGTTCGGCATGATGGGAATGGCGCAGATGGCCGGTTGGGTGGGATCAGAGGCAAGGGCAGAAATGCCTGCCCGCGTCACAGCCGGGGCAACGCTTGATCTTGCGCCCAATCCGCTGATCCAGGCGGATCGGGTTGTCATGGTGGTGAAAGATGAGGATGGAACGGTCGTAAACCGTGTCGATCTGCCCGCTGACACCACCCAGCTTGACTGGACGCCGGTTGATGTGACCGGCGCGCCGCTGCCGGATGGGATCTACAGCTTCCTTCTTGAAAACTATGAAGGGGAAACAAAGCTGACGGATTCGCCAGTAGAAACCTGGAGCAGGATCAAAGAGGTCCGTGGCGGGGCCAACGGCATGACCCTCGTACTGGAGAATGAGGCCGAGGTCTCTGTCGCTTCGGTAACTGCGCTGCGCGAGTAGCTTGCGCTCAGGCACGCGAGGCCCTAGCGTCGCGCGCCATGACGCGGCCCTTTACCCCTTCCAAAGCGCCGCCAGAGGCGCTGTTGCACGCGGTGCGTGACGCATTGCCCGAGGTGGCGACGAACTGGCACGCCCTTGATGGTGGTCGCACCAATCGTGTCTGGCAAGCGGGTGCCATAGTGGTGAAGCTGTTCACACCGGATGCCGAAAGCCCGCTCTTTCCAAATGATCCGCAGGCCGAAGCCCTGGCTTTGATCGCACTTGCCAACACCGGTCTTGCCCCCCGGCTGCGCGCCTCAGGCCGACTGAGTGGGGGCGATTGGCTCGCCTATGATTATTTGCCTGGCCAGATCTTTGCGGGCGACCCGGCGGATGTCGCCCGCACGTTGGGCCGATTGCACCGTTTGTCGCCTCCGCCGGGGCTGCGCCTTGCACCCGATTGGACTGACCAAGCCGAGGCGATCGCAGAGGCCTGCTCTGGCGCTCTGCCCGCGCATCCGCCCAGGGTTCCGGCCAGGAAAATCGCGTGTTTCCTGCATGGAGATGCGGTGCCCGGCAATATCATTGGTACAGGCCGCGCTCCGATGCTGATTGATTGGCAATGCCCGGCACAGGGGGATCCTGCAGAGGATCTGGCGGCCTACTTGTCGCCTGCGATGCAGTGGCTTTACCGCGGAAAGCCCCTGACGGCGGATGAATGTCATCGGTTCCTGGCTGCCTATCCCGATCCGGACACTGTCGCGCATTATCGGGCGGCAGCAGCGTTGCTGCATTGGCGGATCGCGGCCCATTGCCTTTGGAAAGCCGAAAGGGGCGCCGATGATTACCGCACCGCGCTGCATCTGGAACTTTCGGCCCTTTAGATCAACGCACCAAGAATGACCCCGGTCCAGACCAATCCAGCCCCTGCCAGAACCCACCATAACGGGTGCAGCGGGGCCTTCGCAGAGTCTTTTTCGCCACTTTGCGCAATCAGGCGTGCCTCAACCATCCCGGGGAGTTTGGGGCCAAATCGGCCCAGAACACGGGCCGTTTGCACCAGATCGCGCAGCAAGGCCCGTGGGCCTACATTTGTGGCGATGTAGCCTTCCACCACCGGGCGGGCGACCTGCCAGATGTTGATATGGGGATCCAGTGACCGTGCCACACCTTCAACCACCACCATGGTGCGCTGCAGCAGGATCAGCTCGGTCCGGGTCTGCATGCCGAAGCGTTCAGTGACTTCAAAGAGATAGGACAGCAGCCGCGCCATCGAGATGCGGCTGGCATCCATGCCGAAAATGGGTTCCCCCACCACGCGCAAAGCGCGGGCAAATTCGTCGATATCGCGGTCTGGCGGCACATAGCCTGCCTCGAAATGCACTTCTGCGACCCGGCGATAATCCTTGCGGATAAAGCCGATCAGAATTTCAGCATAGACCCGGCGAGTATATTCATCCAACCGCCCCATGATGCCGAAATCATAGGCGATCAGATCGCCATTCGCCGCCACTTTCAGGTTGCCCTGATGCATGTCGGCATGGAAGAACCCGTCGCGCAATGCGTGTTTCAGGAACAGTTGCAACACCCTGGCGCCCAGTTGTACCCTGTCATGCCCGGCAGCATCGATGGCAGCATTGTCCGCCAGCGCCACGCCTTCGGCCCAACCCATGGTCATCACGGTGCGACCCGAGAAGGCCCAGACCGGTTCGGGCACCTGGAATCCCTCATCCTCGGCGGTATTTGCCGCGAATTCGGCGGCGGCCGCCGATTCCAGCCGCAGGTCCAGTTCCCCCTGAACCACACCGTCGAAATGCGTGATCACATCCATGGGGCGTAAGCGGCGCGAAGCGGGTGAGATGATCTCGATCACGCGCGCTGCAAAATAAAACGCATCCACATCCCGGCGAAAGGCACGCTCGATTCCCGGCCGCAGCACTTTGACCGCAACTTCGCGACCGGTTTCTGCCAGCCTTGCGCGGTGGACCTGCGCGATGGAGGCTGCGGCGACAGGTTCGGAAAACTCCGAAAACATGGCGGCCATGGGTTGGCCCAATTCGGCCTCGATCATCTGACGGGCTTGATCCAGCGGAAACGGCGGCAGCTTGTCTTGCAGGTATTTCAGCTGTTCTGCCAGTTCGTTACCCACGATATCGGGTCGGGTCGAAAGCACCTGACCGAACTTGATGTAGGCCGGGCCAAGTGCCGTCAGGGCGCGGGTGGCCGGTGGCAGTGCCGGATCGCCTTTCAGACCCAACCATTTGAACGGCCAGCCCAAAACCCTCGCAACGGCCCGCAGGCGCGGGGGGGCATCCATCGCCTCCAGCACCACACCGATGGCACCGGTCCGCTCCATCGTGGCCAGCGTCCGCACCAGACGAACGATGTTGTGGGGTCCGCGCATCGATCAGATCTTCCAGCCAGAATGCAGGGCCGCGATGCCCATGGTCAGGTTGCGGTATTTCACCTGTTCAAAACCGGCTTTGCGGATCATGGCGGCAAAGCTGTCCTGGTCTGGGAATTTTCGGATACTTTCAACCAGATACTGATAGCTGTCCCGATCCCCCGCAATCATCTGACCCATCACCGGGATCACATTGAAGCTGTAAAGATCATAGGCCTTCTGCATCAGATCATTGGGAATCTGGCTGAATTCCAGCACCATCAACCGCCCGCCGGGGCGCAGCACCCGATAGGCCTCGTTCAGGGCATCCTGCACCCGTGTCACGTTCCGGATGCCGAAACTGATCGTATAGACATCAAAGCTGTTGGCGGCGAAGGGCAGGGCCATCGCGTCTCCGACGACCCAGTTCAACCGCTCGGCCATGCTGTCGGCCTCGGCGCGTTGCCGACCTTCAATCAGCATGGATTCGGTCATGTCGAGAACAGTGGCATGCGCCCCCGGCGCACGTTTCAGATAGCGGAAGGACACATCCCCCGTGCCGCCCGCCACATCCAGCAATTTCGTACCGGGGCGCGGAGCCAGCCAGTCCATCATCGCATCTTTCCAGATGCGGTGGATGCCGAGGCTCATGGCATCATTCATCACATCATACTTGCTGGCGACCCGGGTAAAGACGCCATGCACCATGCCGGCCTTTTCTGCCTCCGGCACAGTCTGAAAGCCGAAATGCGTGCTGCGGGTGTCTTCGGTCATGGCTGTCTCGCAAGGGCTTGCCCAAACCGGGCCTGGCCTTCCTTATAGGCCGCAAATGCCGCGCTGCAATGCGCCAACCTGTCCGAAAGGAATGCGATGCCCGAATTGCCCGAGGTCGAGACTGTGCGCCGTGGCCTGCTGCCGGTGATGGAAGGCGCCGTGATTGCCGCTGCGGCGGTCAACCGGCCTGATCTGCGCTGGCCCTTCCCGCCCGGCATTGCAAGACGGCTGACCGGGGCACGGGTCACAGGGCTGCGGCGGCGGTCGAAATACATTCTGGCCGATCTGTCCACATCCGAAACCCTGCTGATTCATCTGGGCATGTCGGGGCGAATGCTGATTTCCGGGGCGCAGTTGGGCAGCTTTCATCACGCGCATCCGGCACCCGCCAAACATGACCATGTGGTGCTGGACATGGATAATGGTGCCCGCGTCACCTTCAATGATGCCCGCCGCTTTGGCGCGATGGACCTGATGCCAACCGCCTCCGCCGAAGCACATCCCCTGTTGTCGGTCCTTGGTCCCGAGCCGCTGGGAAATGACTTCCACGAAGGCCATCTGGCTGCCCGATTGAAAGGCCGTGCCACACCGATCAAGTCTGCGCTGCTCGATCAGCATCTGGTGGCTGGACTTGGCAATATCTATGTGTGCGAGGTGCTGTTCCGGGCTGGCATTCATCCGGCGCGGATGGCTCGTGACGTAACGTCACTCGAGGTGTCCCGGCTGGTGCCGATCATTCGTGAGGTGCTGTCCGAAGCGATCGAGGCAGGCGGATCATCCCTGAAGGATTATCGGCAGGCCGATGGCGAGTTGGGCTATTTCCAGCACAGTTTCAAGGTTTACGATCGCGCGGGTGATGCCTGCACTTCTCCCGGTTGCGGGGGGCAGGTGACACGCATTGTGCAATTGGGCCGGTCTTCCTTCTTCTGCCCCCTCTGTCAGCGGTAACCCCAACGCCGCACCCTTGCGCCCCCGCTTTTTGCTGTTAGGAGTCGTCGCGGACCAATGAGGAGCCTCTCGCATGGCCTATGAAACGCTGATCGTCGAGATCGAGGATTACGTCGCGCTCATCCGCCTGAACCGGCCCGACGCGCTGAATGCCCTGAACAGCAAGCTGCTGGGCGAACTGTCGGTGGCGCTGAAGGCCGCCGATGCCGATGATGCCGTGCGCTGCATCATCATCACCGGTTCGGAGAAGGCTTTCGCCGCCGGGGCCGACATCAAGGAAATGTCGGAAAAGACCTTTGTGCAGATGTTCGGTGAAGATTTCTTTGCTGCAGAATCCGAGGCGATCGTCCGCACCCGCAAGCCGGTGATTGCTGCAGTCTCGGGCTATGCCTTGGGCGGTGGCTGCGAGCTGGCCATGGCCTGCGATTTCATCATCGCATCGGATACTGCCAAGTTCGGACAGCCCGAGATCAATCTGGGCGTGGTCGCTGGCATCGGCGGCACCCAACGGCTGACCCGCTTCGTGGGCAAGTCGAAATCCATGGACATGCACCTGACAGGCCGCTTCATGGATGCTGCCGAAGCAGAGCGCTGCGGTCTTGTATCGCGGGTTGTCCCGGCAAAGGACCTGCTGGCCGAGGCAAAAAAGGCGGCTGCGAAGATCGCTGAAAAATCGCTGCTGACGGCGATGGTGGTCAAGGAATGTGTGAATCGCAGCTATGAGACGACGTTGCGCGAAGGCATCCTGTTCGAACGCCGCGTCTTCCACGCCCTGTTTGCGACAGAGGATCAGAAAGAGGGCATGGCCGCCTTTCTGGAGAAGCGAACACCGCAATTCCGCGACAAGTAACCCCTTTCCTTTGCCCCGGCTTTGCTTTAATGGCCGGGGCCACATGCGCGTGGGCCCGCTTAGGCAAGAATCATGACCTCCCTCCGGGGTGGGTCGCCTTGGGTCTTTTGCTGCAATCGAAACAAAGACCCGAAGGATAAAGCCCATGGCAAATACGCCCCAGTCCAAGAAACGTGCCCGTCAGTCCGAAGCCCGCTATGCGGTGAACAAGGCACGCCGTTCGCGCATCCGCACCTTCCTGCGCAAGGTCGAAGAAGCCATCGCTTCGGGCGATCAGGCTGCCGCGACCGCAGCCCTCAAGGCCGCCCAGCCGGAACTGGATCGTGGCGTGACCAAAGGCGTGCTGCATGGCAACACCGTGGCGCGCAAGATGTCGCGCCTGTCGTCGCGCGTCAAAGCTCTGGGCGCACAAGCCTGATCTGAACCGATTCTGTTGAATTCCCTGAAAAGCGCGCCCTCGACAGGCGCGCTTTTTGACGTTTTATTGGTGTTTTCCCTATCAAATTCGAACCTGCGTGGCCTTTTTGCACAGGCCTTGGGATTCGCTTCGGCAAATCTCTGTCAACAGAGAAGTTCGGTTGCAGGCCCTGCGGCGGGCTTGCTAGCTTGCCCCTGCGATTCACGCTGTCCTGGGGGACATGACAGGATCGAAGCCAGACATACCCGGCTGCCACAGGATGCACTGCCGCATCTTTTTCGGGAAATTGGCTTGCGATCAAAAGGTTAAGGGTCTGCGCCCTGAAGTCTTGCAGATCCAGTACAAGAACTGACGCCGCTGGTTAGCCCGGCAGCGACGGTCTTGTATTTGCCTGATTGTCCTCCCGCGCGGTCTGAACCGTGGTGCTCCTCCTCCTCGGGTGCCAGTGGTGTGAAGAACAGGGCGATGTACGCCCCAATGAGCCGAGAACGGCGCGGGACGGGTAAGAACAGAGAATGACAAACGAAACTTGGGGCGAGATTCGTGAGCAACTTCAAAAACGGCTTGGCAAGAACAACTATTCTACTTGGATCGAACCTCTGGTCTTCGCCGAACTGACGGATGGTGTGGCACAATTCGAAGTGCCGACCTCCTTCTTCGGCGACTGGGTCCGCCGCAATTATGGGGATCATATCCGCAAGCTGCTGATTTCGTCCGGTCTGGGTGTGGAGCGGGTTGATTTCACCGTGAATACAGCCCCGCGCACTGCTACCAAACCCGCCGTTGCAGAACCCGCACCTGCCGCCAAAGCGCCGACCCGTGCCAAAGCGATGCGTTCGCGCGCGGCGGATGAAGATCTGCCCGGTGCCCCGCTGGATGCGCGCTTTACCTTTGACACCTTTGTTGTCGGAAAACCCAACGAGCTTGCCCATGCCGCTGCCCGTCGCGTGGCCGAAGGCGGGCCTGTCAGCTTCAACCCCTTGTTCCTGTATGGCGGCGTGGGCCTTGGCAAGACGCACCTGATGCATGCCATTGCCCATGATCTTCAGTCCCGCCGCCCTGATCTGCGGGTGCTGTATCTGTCGGCCGAGCAGTTCATGTATCGTTTCGTGCAGGCGCTGCGCGACCGGTCGGTGATGGATTTCAAGGAACTGTTCCGTTCGGTTGATGTTCTGATGGTCGATGACGTGCAGTTCATCGCGGGCAAGGACAGCACGCAGGAAGAATTCTTCCACACGTTCAACGCGCTGGTGGATCAGAACAAGCAGATCGTCATTTCAGCCGATCGCGCGCCCGGCGAGATCAAGGATCTGGAAGAGCGCATCAAGAGCCGCCTGCAATGCGGCCTGGTCGTCGATCTGCATCCGACGGATTACGAATTGCGGCTGGGCATTCTGCAACAGAAGGCCGACCAATATCGTGATCAGTATCGCGGGTTGGTGATTGCACCGGGCGTGCTGGAATTCCTTGCCCATCGCATCACGACCAATGTCCGTGTGCTGGAAGGCGCATTGACCCGGCTTTTCGCCTTCGCATCGCTGGTGGGGCGTGAAATCACGCTGGATCTGACGCAGGACTGTCTTGCCGATATTCTGCGCGCTTCGGACCGCAAGGTCACCATCGAGGAAATCCAGCGCAAGGTCGCAGAGCATTACAATATCCGCCTGTCGGACATGATCGGGCCCAAACGGCTCCGCACCATCGCCCGTCCGCGTCAGGTAGCGATGTATCTGTCCAAACAACTGACCCCGCGCAGCCTGCCTGAAATCGGCCGCCGCTTTGGGGGGCGCGACCACACCACGATCATGCATGGTGTGCGCAAGATCGAAGAGTTGATGGCAACTGACAGCCAGTTGTCGGACGATCTGCAGTTGCTCAAGCGCCTGCTGCAGGCCTGAGCGTGTAACGGGGCCTGTTCAGGCCCCGGTTTCGCGGCGAAAGACCGGGCCTTTCCTGCAACGGCGGCAGATACTTGGCAGCCAACCGACAACAGCGCCGCTTGACGCCCCCGCCAATCTGCCGGAATGTCGCCAAAACGGCTTGAGAACCGGCAGGAACCGGGTAATTTCGTGTTCCCGCCAGCAAAGGGTGACAGGGATGAAGATCAGCATCGAACGCGGCACGCTTCTGAAGGCCGTGGGGCAAGCGCAATCTGTTGTGGAACGCCGCAACACGATCCCGATTCTGGCGAATGTGTTGATCGAGGCTGAGGGCAATACTGTCAGCTTCCGCGCGACCGATCTGGATATCGAAGTGGTGGATAAAGCCCCGGCAATGGTGGAACGCGCGGGTGCCACCACCGTGTCGGCGGTGATGCTGCATGAAATCGTGCGCAAGCTGCCCGATGGCGCATTGGTCACCCTGGCCGAAGACGCCGCCGCAGGGCGTCTGACCGTGACGGCGGGTCGTTCGACCTTCAACCTTGCGACCCTGCCGCGCGAAGATTTTCCGGTCATGGCCAGTTCGGAATATACCACGAACTTTGCCGCACCGGCCCCTGTGCTGCGGCGCTTGTTCGACAAGGCGAAATTCGCGATTTCGACCGAAGAAACCCGGTACTATCTGAACGGCGTCTATATGCATGTTTCCACTGGCGATATGGGGCCGGTGCTGCGCTGTGTGGCGACCGATGGCCACCGGTTGGCGCGCATCGACGCGGCGCTGCCGGAAGGGGCGACCGGAATGCCGGGTGTGATCGTGCCGCGCAAGACTGTGAATGAACTGCGCAAACTGCTGGACGATGACGAGGCGCAGATCGCGGTGTCGGTTTCAGAAACCAAGGTGCGTTTTGCCACGCCTTCGATCACGCTGACCTCCAAGGTGATCGACGGGACGTTCCCCGATTATACCCGGGTGATTCCGCTGAACAATTCCCGGCGGCTGGAAGTGGATGCAACCGATTTCGCCAAGGCGGTGGACCGGGTGGCAACCGTATCTTCCGAACGGTCGCGCGCCGTGAAACTCAGCCTTGATGAAGACCGGCTGATCCTTTCGGTCAATGCCCCCGACAGTGGTGCAGCCGAAGAGGAACTGGCCGTGGCCTATGGCGACGAACGGCTGGAAATCGGATTCAACGCCAAATACCTGCTGGAAATCGCAAGCCAGGTGGATCGGGAAAACGCCGTGTTCCTGTTCAATTCCTCGGGTGATCCGACGCTGATGCGCGAAGGCAATGACACCAGCGCCGTCTATGTCGTGATGCCGATGCGCGTCTGATCTCCCCTCGGGGATTTGCTCCCGGACCCCCGCAACGTGTCTTGCATATGAAGCAAAGGAAGCCGGGTGTGGCCGGGCTGGCAATCCTGTCCCTACGTTTGTCGCATTTTCGCAGCCATCGGGCGGCGGAGCTTGTGTTCGATGGCCGCCCTGTGGCCCTGTTCGGGGCAAATGGCGCGGGCAAGACCAATATCCTTGAGGCGGTGTCGCTGCTGTCGCCCGGGCGTGGGTTGCGTCGGGCCGCTGCAGAAGATCTTGCGCGCCGCCCCGAGGCATTTGGCTGGAAAGTCGCGGCCCGTGTGGCTGGCCTTTCGGCGGCGCATGATGTGGAAACCTTTTCAGATCCGGGGGCTGCGCGGCAGGTCCGTATTGATGGCAAGGCCGCGCCGCAACTGGCGCTGGCACGCATCCTGCGCATGGTCTGGTTGGTGCCCAGCATGGACCGGCTGTGGATCGAGGCGGCAGAGGGGCGGCGTCGATTTCTGGACCGGATGGTGCTGAGCTTTGTTCCCGAACATGCCGAGGCTGTGCTGACCTACGAAAAGGCGATGCGCGACCGCAATCGGCTGCTGAAAGATCAGGTGTCCGATCCGCATTGGTATGCCGCGCTGGAGGCGCAGATGGCGCAATCTGGCGCGGTTATCGAGGCGAACCGGGCCGCGACAGTGGCGCGCTTGCTGGCGGTGCAGGAGGGCGCGGACACGGCTTTTCCCAAGGCGGCGCTGGAGGTGGTGAACCCCGAGGGCGCGGCAGCCGATCTGGCGCAGGCACTGGCCGAGGGGCGGCGTCGCGAGATGGCGGCGGGGCGCACACTCACCGGCCCGCATCGCGCCGATCTGGCGGCGGTGTTTACGGCCAAGGGCGTGGCGGCGGATCAATGTTCCACCGGTGAACAGAAAGCGCTGCTGATCAGTCTGATCCTGGCAAATGCCCGGGCACTCGCGGCGGATCTGGGACGCCCGCCGATCCTGTTGCTGGATGAGGTGGCGGCGCATCTGGATGCCGGGCGTCGCGCCGCGCTGTATGATGAATTGTGCGCCACCGGGGCGCAGGCGATCATGACCGGCACCGAGCCGGGCCTGTTTGACAGCCTCGGTGCGCGGGGGCAAACCTTTGAAATCTCGGATGCCGAGGGGCAATCCATCATCACCGAGGTGCCAGCATGACTCCGCCCAGCATGACTCCGCAACGCGTGACCTTGATTACTCTTGGCGTGGCTGATCTGGCTGTGGCCAAGGCGTTTTACGCCCGGTTGGGCTGGCAGGAGCATAGCGCGCAAGAGGGGGTGGCGTTTTACCAGATGAACGGTCTGGCGCTGGCGCTGTTTGGCCTCGCCGATCTGGCCACCGATCAGGGGCGCGCCGGTGCCGCGCTTGGCACGGGAGCCGTGACCTTTGCGCAGAACTTCGCCACTGAGGCTGCGGTAGATGCCGCATTTGAGGCAGCCCTCGCCGCCGGCGCGACAGCGCTGAAACGCCCGGAAGAGGTATTCTGGGGTGGCTATTCCGGCTATTGGGCTGACCTGGATGGCCATGTGTGGGAGGTTACGATGAATCCGTTCTGGCCATTGGATGCCGATGGCAGCCTGAGGTTGCCCAAATGACCGTCACGTTCTGGCAACTTCTGACCTATGCGGGTGCGATGCTGGGTCTGTGGCTGGTGCCGGGCCCGGTCTGGGTGGCACTGCTGGCGCGGGCGCTTTCGGGCGGGTTCCGTGCGGCCTGGCCGCTGGCCGTGGGCGTTGCCATTGGCGATCTGATGTGGCCGCTGGCTGCCATTCTGGGCCTGTCCTGGATCGCGACCCAATATGGTGACGTGCTCAGCCTGTTGCGATGGGTGGCTGCGGCGGTGTTTCTGGTGATGGGCGTGATGCTGTTGCGCAGCCCCGCCAAAGCCCCGGGCAGCGATAGCCGCCTCACCCGGCCGGGCCTATGGGCCGGGTTCACGGTCGGGCTTGCGGCAGTGATCGGCAATCCCAAGGCGATCCTGTTCTATATGGGTGCCTTGCCGGGGTTTTTCGATCTGTCGCGTCTGACATGGCCCGACATTCTGGCGATCATTGCAATTTCGGGTTTTTTGCCCATGGTTTGCAATCTGGCCTTGGCCAAGTTTCTGGATGGCGCACGCGCGCTGCTGTCCAGCCCGGAAAACCTGCGTCGGCTGAATGTGACGGCAGGGCTCTTGCTCATTGCGGTGGCGGCGGTGATCCCCTTCCTCTGACCCCAAATCTTGTGGGGCAGGGGTGACATTCCCGGCCCCAGCCGCTATAAATTGCAGGCAATTCAAGGGGTGCGTGGCACATGGCCGAAGAAGCCAAGAAACCCGCCGAGTATGGCGCGGATTCCATCAAGGTTCTCAAGGGGTTGGAGGCTGTTCGCAAGCGCCCCGGCATGTATATCGGTGACACCGATGACGGCTCGGGCCTGCATCATATGGTCTATGAGGTTGTCGATAACGGCATCGACGAGGCGCTGGCAGGTCATGCCGATTATGTGCATGTGAAAATCCATGCCGATGACAGCGTTTCCGTGCGCGATAACGGGCGCGGTATCCCGGTGGATATCCATCAGGAAGAGGGCGTTTCCGCAGCCGAAGTCATCATGACCCAGCTGCATGCCGGCGGCAAATTCAACAACACCGACGAAAGCGGCAATGCCTACAAAGTGTCGGGCGGCCTGCACGGCGTCGGGGTTTCGGTGGTCAATGCGCTGTCGGAATGGCTGGAACTGACGGTCTGGCGGAATGATCGCGAATATCGCGCGCGGTTCGAATTCGGCGAATGTGTGGTGCATGTGCATGACGTGGGGCCAGCCCCCGGCCAGCGAGGCACCGAGGTGCGTTTTCTGGCCAGCGCCAAGACCAACCGCGAAGATGGCACGTTCTCCAACCTCGACTACAGCTTCAAGGTGCTGGAGACGCGGCTGCGCGAACTCGCCTTCCTCAATTCCGGTGTGCGCATCATCATCGAGGATGACCGCCATGCCGAGCCGGTGAAGACCGAGCTGTTCTACGAGGGCGGGGTTCGGGAGTTTGTGAAATACCTGGATCGGTCAAAGACTTCGGTCATGGCCGAGCCGATCTATATGGTGGGCGAACGTGGCGGCATCGGGGTCGAGGTCGCGATGTGGTGGAATGACAGCTACCATGAATCGGTGCTGCCCTTCACCAATAACATCCCGCAGCGCGATGGCGGCACCCATCTGGCGGGCCTGCGCGCGGCCCTGACCCGGACGATCACCAAATACGCGCAGGACAGTGGCATCGCCAAACGCGAAAAGGTCGATTTCACAGGCGATGATGCGCGCGAAGGGTTGACCTGTGTGCTGTCGGTCAAGGTGCCTGATCCGAAATTCTCCAGCCAGACCAAGGACAAGCTGGTCTCGTCCGAGGTGCGCCCGGCCGTCGAAAACCTGGTGAACGAAAAGCTGGGCGAGTGGTTCGAAGAAAACCCGGCGCAGGCCAAGATCATCGTCGGCAAGATCATCGAAGCGGCGCTGGCCCGTGAAGCCGCCCGCAAGGCGCGCGAATTGACGCGGCGCAAGACCGCGATGGATGTGGCCTCGCTGCCCGGCAAGCTGGCCGATTGTCAGGAAAAAGACCCGGCCCTTTCGGAACTTTTCATCGTCGAGGGTGACAGCGCCGGTGGGTCGGCCAAACAGGGGCGATCGCGCAAGCAACAGGCCGTGCTGCCGCTGCGCGGCAAGATCCTGAATGTGGAACGCGCGCGGTTCGACCGGATGCTGTCGTCAGAGACGGTGGGCACGCTGATCACCGCTCTGGGCACCGGGATCGGCCGCGATGAATTCGATATCAAGAAGCTGCGATACCACAAGATCATCATCATGACCGATGCTGACGTGGATGGCGCGCATATCCGCACGCTGCTGCTGACCTTCTTCTACCGGCAAATGCCCGAAATCATTGATGGCGGCTATCTTTATATCGCGCAGCCGCCGCTGTACAAAGTGGCCCGCGGCAAGTCGGAGGTCTATCTCAAGGATCAGGCGGCGTTTGAAGATTACCTGATTCAACAAGGGGTCGAAGGGGCCGTGCTGCGCCTTGGCACCGGCGAAGAGGTGGCAGGCGCCGATCTGCTGCGCATCGTCGAAGGTGCCCGCGCCTTCCGCCGGGTGCTGGAGGCATTTCCGACGCATTACCCGCGCAACATTCTGGAGCAGGCGGCGCTGGCCGGGGCCTTCGATCAGGGTCGTGCCGATGCCGACCTGCAACTGGTGGCCGATATGGTGGCGCGGCGGTTGGACGGGGTCGCTGTGGAATATGAACGTGGTTGGCAAGGCCGCATCACGCAGGACCACGGCATCCGCCTGTCGCGCATCCTGCGGGGCGTGGAAGAGTTGCGCACACTGGATGGTGCGGTGCTACGGTCGGGCGAGGCACGCAAGCTTTCGCAAATGTCTGCGCAAAGCCGCGATGTCTTTGCCTCCGGGGCCCGTTTGGTGCGCAAGGATCGGGATCAACCGATCCATGGCCCGACCGAATTGTTGAAGGCCATTCTGGCCGAGGGCGAAAAGGGCCTGTCGCTGCAGCGGTACAAGGGGCTGGGGGAGATGAACCCCGAGCAGCTTTGGGAAACCACGCTGGACCCGGACGCCCGCACACTGCTGCAGGTGCGTGTCGATGACGTGGCAGAGGCGGATGATCTGTTCACCAAACTGATGGGTGATGTGGTGGAACCGCGCCGCGAATTCATCCAGCAGAATGCGCTGAACGTGGAAAACCTGGACTTCTGATTGCTGCCGCACCCCGGCCAATGGCCGGGGTGCCCGGCGCGTTAACCACTGGTTTACCCTTCTGCCGCACCCTGCGCGGCATGAGCCCGAAATCCAGCGCCTTTGCCGAAGCTTCATTGCCCCTTTTTGCCCCGCCGGGTGATGAGGATGATGTGGTACTGGCTGCGCCTGTGGAAGGGCGCCTGCCTTCCTACATCGCTGATCACCGCAAACGGCTGCGCCAGCGATTTCTGGAAGGCGGCGCAGCTGCGATGCCGGATTACGAATTGCTGGAACTTGTGCTGTTCCGGGCGATCCCGCGGCAGGATGTGAAACCGCTGGCCCGGCAGCTGCTGGATACCTTCGGCGATCTGAACCGGGTGATTGCCGCACCGCTGCCGCGCCTGCTGCAGGTCAAGGGTGTCGGGGATGCGGTGGTGCTGGAACTGAAACTGCTGGAGGCGGTGGCACAGCGCATGGCCCGGTCGCGGGTGATGCAGCGGCCGGTCCTGTCAGGCTGGGCGGCACTGCTCGATTATTGCCACACCGCCATGGCGCATCGCGAGACGGAACAGTTCCGGGTGTTGTTTCTGGACCGGAAAAACGTCCTGATTGCTGACGAGGAACAGGCGCGTGGCACGGTGGATCATGTTCCCGTCTATCCGCGCGAAGTGGTGAAACGGGCGTTGGAGTTGAATGCCTGTGCCCTGATTCTGGTGCACAATCACCCCTCTGGCGATCCCACCCCGTCCGATGCCGATATCGCAATGACAGCGCAGATCCGCGATGCGGCCGAGGTTCTGGGCATCGTGCTGCATGATCACATCATCATCGGCAAGGAACGCGAGTTGAGCTTCAGGGCGCAGCAATACCTTTAGGGCGCACCCAGACCTCGACCCGCCGATTGGCCCGCCGTCCGGCGGCTGTGGTGTCGCAGGCCATTGGCAGGGCCTCGCCAAAGGCCATCACATCGGGAAAGGCCTGACCCTCGGGCAAATCTGGGCTCATCTCTGCCAATGCGGTGGCAATGCCCATGGCCCGGCTTTCCGACAGCTGCAGATTGGCAGCCCCGTCGCCGGACCCATCAGAGAAGCCGGCCAGCACCACCTGCTGATCGTTGAACGCCCCCACTGACAGCAGGTCAGCCAGCAATCGAAGATTGTCGCGCGACCGCGCGTCCAATGTGGTGGACCCATCCTCAAAGCGGAAGGTCAACGAAGACCGGCTGGCCCCGGCCATGGTTTCGGCCAGCCGCTGCAATTCGGGCAATGGTACATCCGGCCCGGCGCCCTTGATCGCGTTCAGCAGGCGCAGGCCATCGCCGGTCAGCGGGGTCAGTTCCGGTGCCCGGTCCACATAGCCCGCCGCGGAAATCGCGCCCTGCGCCGCAGGGTGATCCAGGAATTCCAGAAACTCACGGGCAAAGAGTGGCAAGCGCCTGCGTGGCGTCAACAGGTTCACGGGCAGCGCCAGCGGATAGTCCTCGGCCTTGACCGAGGCCCGCTCGGGCTGCAGGGCAAAGCCACAACTGTCGGTCAAGGGCAGCAGGCGGGCCCTGCCACGGGCAGATTGGCCCGTGATGGCCAGCGCCCAGGGGTCGCGCGCCACGGCTTCGGCCAGGGCTTCGGGCGTGTCATGTTCCACGACAGCCGCCACCTGTCGGCCCAAACGGGCTGCGAGTGCCTCTTGCAGCGACGTATCGGCCCGCAGCGCATGCAGCACAAGCGGCATGTCTGGCCCGCCCAATGCCTGCCAATTGCGGATTTCGCCCGACAGGGCACGGGCCAGATCGGGGGTCGAAACATGCGCCAGCCGATTGTCAGGGGCAACGATGGCCACCAGCGCATCCAGCGCCATCGCCCGGCTGCCAAAGCCTTTGTCGGCGGTCTGTGCCACGATCAGATCGGCCTTGCCCGCAAGCAACGCTGCCCGTGCCACTTCAGGCGGGCTGGGTTGAAAGGTGATCCGGGCCAGATCCTGCCCGCTGGTCTGATCGGTCAGGATGGCGCGAAAGCCATCGCCTTCGGGCAACACAGCCACGGCAAGCCCGCGCGTCTCGGCATAGGCTGCAAGCAGGGCAGGCAACAACGCATTGCCCGGAGCGCCAGCACCGGTCACGGTCAGCACCGCCAGCGGTGCCGTCAGGTCCGGGCAGCCGGGGCCTTCGCAAATCACGCCTTCGCCATCGACCGTCAGAAGGCCATAGCGGGTATCCACCCGGTAGAACTCGCCATCAAAGCCTTGCAACGTGCCTTCGATCGACAGCGAACTGTCGCGGGCGGTCAGCGTCACATCCTGCGCCATCGCGCCCGGTGCAAAAGAAAGAAGCGCGGCGAAAACTGCCGCGCAGCATGGCACATGCCGCATCAGAAACCCGCCGTTATCTGGCGGCGAGTTTCATCTCGGGCACCAGATTTTTCAACACCAGAATGTCTCCGGCGGCATCGCATTCCGGCATGACCAATGTCAATTCATTCACGCTGACCTTGCCGCCGACCGAACCGATTGTTTCACCCAGCAATTCGCGCCCGCAGGTGTCGGCGGTCACAGCAGATTCGATCAGCACTTCGGGTGTGCCATCCTTGGGAAAGGTGTACACTTCGGCCAGCATAGGCAGATCGGTCGTGGCATCGCCCAGCAGGGTCAGAAATCCGCCCTGCGCGATCTCTCCTGGCGCGGGACGCTGCGGGGCTGCAGCCGATACATGGCCCGGTTTGCCATAATCGGCCCCGTTTTCAAAAGCATGCAGCTGGAACGCATCCCGGTCGAGCCATTGCACCGCAAAACGCTGCATCTGGGCCACTTCTGGCATGGGGATGGTGGAGGCGATCTTCTCTCCATCCGGGAAGCTGATGTCGATCCGGGCCTGCGTCTCCATCGCCGGAATGTCGAGGAACAGCGATCCGGTGGTGCTGGTCTGTGCCGTAATCGCCAGTCCGCCATGCTTGATGACCAGACGCTGCCCGGGGCGGCAGGGCGCCAGCAGGGTGATCCCCACCATGGCATTGTCCTGCTGCATCAACTCCAGCTCAACCGGGCAGGCATCAGCCACCGGGGCTAGGGCAGTTTCGGGCTTTGCTGCCGGTTCCAGCGCGGGCGCAGCAGGCAGTGCCGGCTTGACGGGTTCCGGCAGGGCGGGTTCGATGGTCGCAGCCAGTGGCACGACGCTTTGTGGCTTCACCTCAGGCGCAAGCGCCGCCTGTTGGGCCGGTTTGGCGCGGCTTTGCACGAAATGCCCGGCCCCAAGGCCCACGGCCAACAGGGCGGAAGCAAGGGCGATACGGCGTTTCATGTCCATGACACGGGCTCCAGTTCAGGTCTGCCTACGGGTGTAGCGTGCAAACTGGGCCAATCCGTGGCGATTCCGGGGAATGTTTCCAGCCTTGCAAAGGCAGGGCCGCCCGCGTCACTGGACGGGGCGGCCCGGAAACAGACAGTGTTTCGGTTCAATACGCGTCTGGCGATCAGGCCAGACGCCCGTGGCAGTGCTTGAACTTTTCGCCCGATCCGCAGGGGCAGGGGTCATTGCGTGACGGATTGCCCCATGTTGCCGGATCAGCCTCGTCAAACCCCGGCAACGCGGCCGCGCCAGCGGCGATAGGTGCCGCAGCGGCGGCGGCAGGGGCAGCCTGGGCCCGGGCCTGCGCCAGATATTGCGCCATCATCGCCTGCTGTTCCTCGGGCGTGATCGGTCGCACCATGGCCAGCTTTTGCGTCACATCAATACGAAGCCCGTCCAGCATGTTTTCGAACAGGGTAAAGCCTTCGTTCTTGTATTCCGACAGCGGGTCGCGCTGCGCATAACCGCGGAAGGACACAACTGACCGCAGATGTTCCAGCCGCAGCAGATGTTCGCGCCATTTGGCATCGATCGTCTGCAGCAACAGCTGCTTTTCGATGTTGCGCATGGTTTCCGGGCCAAAGGCTGCCAGTTTCTCGGCCATCATCTCATCGCTTGCGGCCTCGATCCGTTCGCGGATGCCATTCTGATCGACGCCTTCTTCGCGCGCCCATTCGATGATCTTCAGATCAAGGCCCAGCTTCTCGATCACGGCGGCGTAAAGGCCGGGTGCGTTCCACTGTTCGGGATAGGTGCCCGAGGGCATGAAATCCTCGACCAGATCGTCGATCACCTGATGTCGCATGTCCTGCACGATTTCCGAAAGGTCTTCGGCCTGCATGATCTCCATGCGCTGCCCGAAGATGGCTTTGCGCTGATCATTCATCACATCATCGAACTTCAGCAACTGCTTGCGGATGTCGAAGTTGCGACCTTCCACCTTGGCCTGCGCGCGTTCCAGCGACTTGTTCACCCAGGGGTGAACGATCGCTTCGCCTTCCTTCATGCCCAGCTTGGAAAGCACCGAATCCAGCCGTTCCGAGCCGAAGATACGCATCAGATCATCTTCCAGCGACAGGAAGAAGGCCGAACGGCCCGGGTCGCCCTGACGACCGGAGCGGCCGCGCAGCTGGTTGTCGATGCGGCGGCTTTCGTGTCGTTCGGTGCCCAGCACGAACAGACCACCGGCAGCCAGAACCTTTGCCTTTTCCTCGGCATGTTCGGCTTCGATCCGGGCGCGCACCTCATCAGGGTGCAAATGCGGATCGGCGGCGATGGCTTCCATCACCTTCATTTCCACATTACCGCCCAACTGAATGTCCGTGCCACGGCCCGCCATGTTGGTGGCAATGGTCACTGCGCCAAAACGGCCCGCATCGGCCACGATCTTGGCTTCCTGTTCGTGCTGGCGGGCATTGAGCACGTTATGCGGCACGCCCGCCGATTGCAGCAGGCCCGACAGCATTTCAGATTTTTCGATGCTTGTGGTGCCGACAAGGATCGGCTGGCCCTTTTCATGCGCTTCCTTGATGGTGCGCACGACGCCTTCGTATTTTTCGCGCGCGGTGCGATAGACCTGATCGTGGTCATCCTTGCGCGCCACCGGGCGGTTGGTCGGCACTTCGACCACGCCCAGCTTGTAGATTTCCATGAATTCTTCGGCTTCGGTCTGGGCCGTGCCGGTCATGCCCGCCAGCTTGCCATACAGGCGGAAGTAATTCTGGAACGTCACGCTGGCCAGCGTCACGTTTTCGGGCTGGATCGCCACGCCTTCCTTTGCTTCGATGGCCTGATGCAGGCCTTCGGACAGGCGGCGCCCGCGCATCATGCGGCCGGTGAATTCGTCGATCAGCATCACCTCGCCGTCGCGGACGATATAGTTCTGGTCCTTGAAGAACAGCTTATGCGCCCGCAAGGCCAGATTGATGTGATGCACCAGCGAAGTGCTTTCCGGGTCATACAGCGTCTGTTCGCCCGGCAGCAGGCCCATCTGGCGCATGCGCTGTTCAACGAATTCGTTGCCTTCTTCGGTCAGCGTCGCGTTGCGCGTCTTTTCATCGACCTTGTAATGCTCGGCTGTCAGTTCGGGAACGATGGCATCGACCTTGGTGTAAAGGTCGCTGCGGTCCTGGCTGGGGCCTGAAATGATAAGGGGCGTGCGCGCCTCGTCGATCAGGATGCTGTCTACCTCGTCAACGATGGCGTAGAAATGCCCACGCTGCATCATCTCTTCGAGGCTGCCCTTCATATTGTCGCGAAGATAATCGAAGCCCAGCTCGTTATTGGTGGCATAGGTGATGTCGGCCTGATAGGCGGCGCGCTTTTCCTCTTCGGGCTGATAGGGATAGACCACCCCACAGGTCAGCCCCAGCTGGCGATAGACCTTGCCCATCCATTCGGAATCGCGCCGCGCGAGATAGTCGTTTACTGTGACGACATGCACGCCCTTGCCGGCCAGCGCGTTCAAATAGGCCGGGAAGGTGGCCATCAGGGTCTTGCCTTCCCCGGTCTTCATTTCGGCGATATTGCCCTGATGCAGGAAGATGCCAGCCTTGAGCTGGACGTCAAATGCCCGCAGGCCAAGTGCCCGGCGCGCGCCTTCACGGCAATTGGCGAAAGCTTCGGGCAGGATGCTGTCTAGGCTTTCGCCCTTGACCTGCACCCGTTCCTGCAGGGCGCGGGTGCGTTCAATCAGCCCTTCATCCGACAGCGCCTGAAATTCCGGCTCCAGCGCATTGATCTTCGCGACCAGCGGGCGAACCGATTTCACCTTGCGGTCATTGGGCGAGCCAAAGACCTTCCGCGCGAGCGTTCCGAGGCCAAGCATGTTTTCTCCGCTGTCCCTTGTCTGACAAGAACGTGCGAGGCAGGGGCCTTGCCCGCCTTGCCCAGCTTTCATAGAAGAACCCGGAAAGGCGCGAAGGTGCCCCGTCTCGCGCGACCTTCGCGATGTAAGGGGCTGCTGCGCGCAAGTCAACGCGGCGCGATGCAGCTGCCCGATCAGGAGACGGTGATGATGGCGAAAATGACGAAAATCCTGGGCGCCGTGGCGCTGATGGCGGTGATTTCTGCCCCGCTGCGGGCCGAAGACCTGTCAGCCGATACGGTTGTCGCCACGGTGAACGGTACGGCCATCACGCTGGGCGACATGATCGTCACCCGTGCGGGCCTGCCGCCGCAATACCAGCAACTGCCCGATGATGTGCTGTTCAAGGGAATCCTCGATCAACTGGTGCAACAGACCGCGCTGCAGCAGAAGGTCGAACCCGGCCTGACCAAGCGCCAGCAGCTTGAAGTGGCGAATACCCACCGCAGCGCGCTGTCGGCCATCGCTATCGAAGGGATTGTGCAGGCAGCGGTCACCGATGCGGCTCTGCAGGCCGCCTATGAAGAGCGTTTCAAGGATGCGACGCCCGGCACCGAATACCGCGCCTCGCATATTCTGGTGGACAGCGAAGAAAAGGCCAATGCAATCAAGGCCGAGATCGAAGGCGGTGTTCTGTTTGCCGATGCAGCCAAGAAACACGGTACCGATGGCACTGCTGCGAGCGGCGGTGATTTGGGCTGGTTCAGCGCGGGCATGATGGTGAAACCCTTCGAGGACGCCGTGATGTCGATGAAGGCAGGCGAATTGAAGGGCCCGGTGCAAACCGATTTCGGCTGGCACCTGATTCAGCTGGTTGAAACCCGTCAGGCGGCCATTCCGTCGCTGGATGACGTGCGTGAGGAACTGGCCAGCGAGATCGAACAAAAGGCGGTGTCGCAGGCCGTTGCCGACCTGACCGCTGCCGCAAAGGTCGAGAAACCCGGCGAGGGGATTGACCCGGCGGTGCTGAAGGACGAAACCCTTCTGGACAAGTAATCCCGCAGCATTGGGGGCAGACATGGCCAAGACCGACTGGAAAGCCGAAGCAAAAGCGCTGAAGAAGAAGCTCAGGAAGAAGGTCGACAAGCTGACTGCCCAATTGGCCGATCTGCGTGGCGATATGGAAAATGGGGCAGAGGCCGTCGCGACAAAGGCGGCCAAGCCTGTTTCGCCTCTGGCCCCCGCGCGTTTTCCGGATCTTCCGGTGATCCGGGGCGCGCGCTTTGCGGCGATCGGGGCCGGCATCAAGTATCAGAACCGCAAGGACGTGATGCTGGTGCATCTTGCCCCGGGAACAGTGATGGCCGGGGTCTTTACCCGGTCTTCCACCCGGTCGGGCTGTGTGCGCGACTGTCAGGCCAAGCTGGCGATGAAGGCCCCGGCAGATGCAGGGGCGGCCATCGTGGTGAATTCGGGCAACTCCAACGCCTTTACGGGTGCCGTGGGGGACAAGGCCGTGGCAGAAGTGACTGGCGCTGCCGCTGCGGCCCTTGCCGTGCCTGCAAGCCGGGTGTTTTCGTCATCCACCGGGGTGATCGGCGAGCCGCTGCCCTATGAAAAGATCACGGCTGTCCTGCCTGCGCTGGTGGATGATCTGGCTGAAGAATCGATTCAGATGGCCGCCGAAGCGATCATGACCACCGATACGTTCCCGAAGGGCGCAGCGGCGGTGGTGCAGGGCGATGGGGGTCTGATCCACATTTCGGGTATCGCCAAGGGATCGGGCATGATCGCGCCCGATATGGCGACGATGCTGGTCTATATCTTCACTGATGCGAAGATCAGCGCTGCCAATCTGCAGAAGATGCTGTCACGCAATGTCGATGACACCTTCAACTCCATCACAGTGGACAGTGACACTTCCACCTCGGACACGCTGCTGGTGGCCGCCACCGGCCAAAGCGAAGCTGCCGAAGTGAAGGGTCCCGTGGCCAAGGCGTTCGAAGCGGCGTTGCGCGGCGTGATGATGGATCTTGCGCATCAGGTGATCCGTGACGGCGAAGGCGCCACGAAATTTGTCGAGATCAAGGTCACCGGCGCGGCCAGCCCTGAAGATGCTTACCGGATTGGCAAAGCCATCGCCGATTCGCCGTTGGTGAAAACCGCGCTGGCCGGGCAAGATCCGAACTGGGGCCGAATCGTGGCCGCAATCGGCAAGTCGGGGGCCGAAGCGGATCGTGACCGGCTTCGCATCACCTTTGGCGATCTGGTGGTGGCTCGCAACGGTTGGCGGAACCCGGATTACCGCGAAGAGGATGGCGCGGCCTATTTCCGCCAGTCCGAACTTGTGATCGGTGTTGATCTGGGGCTGGGCAAGGCCACGCGCCGCATCTGGACCTGCGATCTGACCAACCGCTATGTGGAAATCAACGCGGATTATCGGTCGTGAAGATCGTCCTTGTTGCGGCGGTCGCGCTGATTGATGCCGATGGCAGGGTGCTGCTTGCGCAGCGCCCCGAAGGCAAGTCCTTGGCCGGACTGTGGGAATTTCCGGGCGGCAAGGTAGAATCAGGCGAAACGCCCGAAGCCGCCCTGATCCGCGAATTGCAGGAAGAACTGGGGATCGACACCTGGAAAAGCTGTCTGGCACCGCTGACCTTTGCCAGCCACAGCTATGACGACTTCCACCTCTTGATGCCGCTCTTTGCATGCCGCCGCTGGCAGGGCACCGTGACGCCGCGCGAAGGGCAGGGTCTTGCCTGGGTGCGTGCAGACCGGTTGAAGGACTATCCGATGCCCCCGGCTGACGTCCCGCTGATTCCGATGTTGCGCGACTGGCTTTGATCTATTCGAAAGATTTCGCCAACTGCCGCATTCCCGAGCAGATTGTTATTTCTCTGTTTACCATTTTGTCGCAATCTGGACAGGTGAAGTAGCTCGCTGCGAGGGGGAGACAGTATGTTGCGCACGATCACACTGGGAAGCTGCGTTTCGGTACAGGGGCTTGTTGTTGGCAACACGCCTGATGGAAAGCTCATGGTACGGGTCGATGACAAGACCTTTGTCGGCTATCCGGTCACTGTCGGGCGGGCGTGACACGTCCCTTTGGAAATTCCACTGAAGGCAAACAGAAAGGCCGGGCATTTCGCCCGGCCTTGTCTTTTCCGCAGTTTGACCTGCTGGCTGCAGATCAGGCCAGCGTGCGCTGAACTTCCTCGCGCTCGAAGATCTCGATCACGTCGCCCTGACGGATATCTTCGTAGCGTTCGAAGGCCATACCGCATTCCTGACCCGAGATGACTTCCTTCACCTCGTCCTTGAAGCGTTTCAGCGTCTTCAGCGTGCCCTCGTGGATCACCACGTTTTCGCGCAGCAGGCGTACGCCTGCCGAACGGCGTGCCACGCCCTCGGTCACCAGGCAGCCCGCCACCATGCCGACGCCGGTCACCTTGAAGACTTCCTTGATCTGCGCATAACCGATGAAGGTTTCGCGCACTTCCGCCTTCAGCAGGCCCGAAGCGGCGGCCTTGATGTCATCGATCAGGTCATAGATGATCGAATAGTAGCGGATATCCACGCCCTTTTGCTGGGCTGAGCTGCGGGCCGTGGCATTGGCGCGGACGTTGAAGGCGATGATCGGGCAGTTGCTGGCTTCGGCCAGGTTCACATCCGAATCGGTAATCGCGCCAACGCCGTAATGCAGGACACGCACACGCACTTCGGCATTGCCGATCTTTTCCAGCGCCTGAACAATGGCTTCGGCAGAACCCTGAACATCAGCCTTCACCACCACCGGCAGTTCCGCCACGCTCAGATCGGCCTTGGCCTTCGCCATCAGCTGTTCCAGTGTGGTGGCTGCGCCAGCAGCCGCGCGCTTGTCCTTGGCGGCCTTCTCGCGGTAATCCGCGATTTCGCGCGCCTGAGCCTCGGTTTCGACCACGTTCAGCACGTCGCCCGCCTGCGGGGCACCGTTCAGGCCCAGCACTTCGACCGGAACCGACGGGCCAGCTTCGTCCACGCGCTCGCCCTTGTCGTTGATGAGCGCGCGCACCTTGCCCCACTGTTCGCCCACGACAAAGATGTCGCCGCGCTTCAGCGTGCCGTTCTGCACCAGAACCGTCGCCACCGGACCACGGCCCACGTCGAGCTTGGCCTCGATCACCGCCCCGGCCGCAGCGCGGTTCGGGTTGGCTTTCAGTTCCAGAATCTCGGCCTGCAGCGCGATGGCTTCCAGCAGATTCTCAAGCCCCATGCCCGTCTTGGCCGAAACCTCGACATCCTGCACTTCACCCGACATGGCCTCGACGACCACTTCATGTTGCAGCAGGTCGGTGCGCACCTTTTGCGGGTTCGCGCCGGGCTTGTCGCATTTGTTGATCGCGATGATCATCGGCACCTTGGCGGCCTTGGCGTGGTTGATCGCCTCAACCGTCTGCGGCATCACAGCGTCATCCGCAGCCACCACCAGCACCACGATATCCGTCACCTGCGCGCCACGGGCACGCATGCTGGTAAAGGCCGCGTGGCCGGGCGTGTCGAGGAAGCTGATCAGCGCGCCGTTCGGCGTCTTCACCTGATAGGCCCCGATATGCTGGGTAATCCCGCCAGCTTCGCCGGTCACCACATTGGTCTTGCGGATCGCATCCAGAAGCGAGGTCTTGCCGTGGTCCACATGGCCCATGATCGTGACGATCGGCGGGCGCGGCTGCAGGTCTTCTTCCTTGTCCTGAACCGTATCGATGACCTGTTCCACATCCGAGTCGGACACGCGGACGGCACGATGGCCGAATTCCTCGATGATGATCTCGGCGGTATCGGCGTCGATGGCCTGGTTCATGTTGACCAGCATGCCCATCTTCATCAGTGCCTTGACCACATCGGCGGCACGTTCTGCCATCCGGTTGGCCAGTTCCGACACCACGATGGTTTCGGGCAGTTGCACGTCGCGGGCCTGCTTTTCCGGCTTCTGGCCGAAGCCAAGCGCCTTGTTGCGGGCCTTTTCCTGCTTGCGCTTCATGGAGGCGAGCGAACGGGTCCGGCCACCTTCGCCATCCAGCGCGGCGGTCAGGGTCAGCTTGCCTGAACGGCGGCCATCCTCGCCCTTGCCCTTGGCAGTGCGTTCGCGTTCGCGTTCCTCGCGTTCACGGTCGATCTTGCGCGGGCTGGGGCCGCTGGTCGAAGGCGCACCGCCAGCGGCCGGCTTGGGCGCACTGCGGGCTTCTTCGGCAGGTGCCGCTTCCTTGGCCTTGGCAGCCGGCTTGGCCGCTTCGGCAGCTGCGCGGGCCTCTTCCTGCTCGCGCTGAATCTGGGCCCGCGATTTGGTGCCAAGGATATCGGCCTTGCGCTGTGCAGCCGCGGCAACCTTTGCCTCGGCTTCGGCGCGGGCCAGACGTTCCTCTTCCTCGGCCTTGGCCTTCAGCGCAGCCTGACGGGCGCGCTCTTCGGCTTCCTTGGCCTCGATTTCCTCGCGGCGGCGCTGGCGCTCTTCTTCGCGCTGGCGCTCTTCTTCCGCACGGCGTGCGGTGTCTTCGGCCTCACGGGCCTTGGCAGCTTTCAGGGCGGCCAGACGCCGCTCCATTTCGGCATCCGAAATGCCGGCCGGGCGCTTGGACGGGTCGCCCAGATGCGGGGCCGATCCGCCTGCGCCGGCAGCCGTGCCGGGCGCGCCGGGTTTGGGAACCACCACGCGCTTGCGTTTGGTTTCCACCACGACGCTCTTGGTGCGGCCATGGGAGAAGCTCTGCTTCACCTGACCCGGACGCTGACCCGCGCCGCCACCAAGCCCCAGGGGTTTTTTGCCGTCTGTATCGCTCATGCCGTCTTCGTATCCTCTCCGGCGGTCTCGCCGCCGTCCTGCTGGCCAGCTCCACCCCGGAGCCCCGCCAGCCTTGCCGCTTCCTCTACAACACGGTTGCTGAGTCCACCAGCCGCAAGCGCGCCGTGTATGGCACTTTCGCGACCAAAAGCCAAACCGATTTCCTGTGCCGTCAGGCAGCCGATGAATAGCCCGGTCCGCTGGGGCGGGCGCAGCTTTGCCTTGCCGCGTTCCGACCCGTCACTGGCCTGGATCAGCACGGTCGCCGTGCCGTTCACCAGCCAGTCCTTCACCTTCTCGTATCCGGTCACCGCCAGTCCGGCCTTGCGGGCCAGACTGACCAGATCAACCACCCGTCGCGCCAGCAGACCTTCGATCAGGTCGGCCAATTCGGCAGGTGCCGTGACCTTGGCCCGCGCCGCGCGCGAGAACAGGCCTTTTGCCGCCGCCCGGTCCAGGGCTTCGCGGGTGCAGGTCACCCAGAAGCCTCGGCCCGGCAGGCGTTGCAGCACATCCGGCACAACCTCGCCATCCGGCCCCGCGACAAAGCGGATCAGCCCGGCCTTTGGCCCGACCTCGCCCGAAACGATGCATTTCCGTTCCGGGCCATCCTGTTCGTCCTTGCGGCCGCCGCGGGTCATGCCTGAACTTACGCCTCTTCTTCTTCGTCGTCAGTGCCCTCGGCCTGGTCTTCGTCCGACGCCAGTTCCGACGGATCGACCCAGCCCAGCATGACGCGCGCGGTCATGATCATGGTCTGCGCCTCGTCCAGGCTCAGTTCGAACTTTTCAAGGATGCCTTCATCCTTCTTGCGCTGGCCGTTCTCGGTCGTCCAGCCACCGGCCAGTTCCCAATCGGCGCAGGTCGCAAAGTCTTCCAGCGTCTTGATCCCGTCACGGGCCAGCGCCTCGATCATCTGCGGGGTCAGGCCTTCAAAGTTGAACAGGCTGTCATCGACGCCCAGAGCGCGCGCCGCTTCGATGGCCTTGCGGTTCTGTTCTTCGATATAATCGCGGGCACGGGCCTGCAGCTCTTCGGCGGTGCCTTCGTCGAACCCGTCGATCGACAGCAGTTCGTCCTGTTCGACATAGGCCACTTCTTCCAGATTGGTGAAGCCTTCGGCGACCAGCAGTTGTGCCATCATCTCATCAATGTCGAGCGTATCCATGAACAGCTTGGTGCGCTCGGCGAACTCGGCCTGACGGCGGGCCGATTCTTCGGCCTCGGTCATGATGTCGATGTCCAGACCGGTCAGCTGGCTGGCCAGACGGACGTTCTGGCCACGGCGGCCAATTGCCAGTGACAGCTGTTCATCCGGCACCACGACTTCGATCTTGCCGGCCTCTTCGTCGAACACGACTTTCGACACTTCGGCGGGTTGCAGCGCGTTCACCAGGAAGGTGGCGGTATCGGCATTCCACGGAATGATGTCGATCTTTTCGCCCTGCAGTTCGTTCACCACAGCCTGCACGCGCGAGCCGCGCATACCGACGCAGGCGCCGACCGGGTCGATCGAATTGTCAAAGCTGATGACGGCGATCTTGGCGCGCGACCCGGGATCGCGGGCCACGGCCTTGATCTCGATGATGCCATCATAGATTTCCGGCACTTCCATCTTGAACAGTTCGGCCATGAACTGCGGGTCGGTGCGCGACAGGAAGACCTGCGGGCCACGGGTTTCGCGGCGCACATCCTTGATGTAGCAGCGGATGCGATCATTCGGGCGATAGGATTCGCGGCCGATCTTTTCGTTGCGGCGCAGGATGCCTTCGCCCCGGCCGATATCGACGATCAGGTTGCCATATTCCTCGCGCTTCACCACGCCATTGATGATGGTGCCCTTGCGATCCTTGAATTCGTCGAACTGGCGGTCGCGCTCGGCCTCGCGCACCTTCTGCAGGATCACCTGCTTGGCGCTTTGCGCGGCGATACGGCCCAGATCCACCGGCGGCACTTCGTCGATCACCTCGTCGCCGATCTGCGGATCTTTCAGGTAGGATTTGGCCTGCTTGACGGTCAGCTGGGCGTGGTGGTTCTCGAATTCCTCGTCGGTGACCACGGTGCGGATGCGCGCAAAGGTGGCGCGGCCGGTCTTGCGGTCGATCTTCACGCGGATATCAAGCTCCGAGCCGTAACGCGACTTGGCGGCACGGGCGAGGCTTTCTTCCATGGCCTGGATCACCAGGTCGGGGTCGATCATCTTCTCGCGCGCGACCGCTTCGGCGGTTTGCAGCAGTTCCAGCTGGTTCGCAGACGTAATCGCCATGATGTCCTCTTGGCCTGTCAGTGTTTGGTCTGGGGGGTGTCGGGCTCTTCGTCCTCATCCCCTTCGGTTTCTTCGATCTCGTCGAATTTCGATTCGTCGATGACGCCCGATTCCTTGCGTTGGCGCAGAACCTCGGCGATCAGTTCATCGGTCAGCAGCAGCTTGGCATCCGACAGCCAGTCAAAGCGCAGGCCGATGGTCAGGCTTTCGCCGCCCTCCTCGATCTCGATCAGCACCTCGTCGCCCTCGGTGCCCTGCAGCACGCCCTTGAACCGGCGGCGGCCATCGATCAGCTCGGTGGTTTCCAGCCGGGCCTCGTAATCGACCCACATGTCGAAATCCTTCAGGCGGGTCAGCGGACGGTCGATCCCGGGCGAGGAGACTTCGAGGATATAGTTATCCTCGATCGGGTCTTCCACATCCAGCACGGCAGAAATTGCAGTCGAACAGGTGGCACATTCGTCCACTTCGATGCCGCCATCCGGGCGATCGACCATGATCTGCAGCGTGCGCGTCCTTCCGCCCATCAGGCGGATGCGCACCAGTTCAAACCCCAGCCCCTCGATGACGGGGCCGACGATATCGGCGAGTCGCCGGTCGATGGCGGTCTTGGCGATGAGATCGGTCATGCCTTGCTTCCAAAAACAAAAAACGGGCTTACAGGGCCCGTTTGCATCATTCGGTGGGCTTCCGGTTTGGACCCGCAAGCGCCTCTGTTACGTGTCATATAGGCGTGGACCGCCAGAAATGCAAGCGCCTTGGCCGCAGCGGTCAGGCGCCGCGATTGTCGCGCCAGACGCGCCAGTTGAGCGGGGCCGCCAGCGACAGCCAGCCTGCATAGGGCAGGATCAGCACAAAGGCCCAGCCATCAAGGGTCCAGAAGGTCCAGAGCATCCCCAGCACGGCAAAGCACAATGCGGCCATGACCCCCACCGCCAGACCCATGCGCCGCGCGCCAAAGAAGGTCGGGGTCCAAAGCGTGTTCAGCGCGATCTGCAGGGCCCAGAATCCCATCGCATGGCTGTTGCCGGGCAGCACGGCCACCCGCGCGGCTGCAAGGCTTGACAGAATGTAGATCCCTGTCCAGGCGACCGGAAACATCCAGTTCTTCGGGCGCCAATCGGGTTTGACCAGACCTTCATACCAGTCGCCCGGCTTGAACATCCAGCCGGTCAGCCCGGCGGCCAGACTGGCGCCAAGAAACAGCCCCGCAAGGCCCCAGTCGATTGCCATGTCAACGATCCTTCAAAAGCGGGCGCAGCCCGTCCATCACATGCACCAGCTCGGCCGAGATTCCGGGTTCTGACAGGGCATGGCCCGCCATGCCCACCATGCGCAGATCGCAGCGCCGCCAGCCGCGCGCCAATTCCCATGCGGCCAGTGGCGGACAGATCATGTCAAACCGGCCCTGCACGACGCTGGCCCCCAGATGTTCGATGCGGGCCCGTTCGCGCAGGATCCAGCGATCACATTCCAGAAAGACGCTGTTCTGGAAATAGTGGTTCTCCAGCCGGGCAAAGGCGCGGGCATAGTCGGGTGGGCTGTCGTAACTGGTGCCGTCAGAACTGACCGAGGCCAGCGCATTTTCCCATTGCGCCCAAAGCCGGGCAAAGCGCATCTCTTCCACCATGTTGCCGGAAAACAGCCGCCGATGGTAGGCCGCGACCAGATCGTCGCGTTCGCCTGCGGGAATCGGGTCGATGAAGCGTTGCCAGAGTTCGGGGAAAAACGCCCCCGCGCCGCCGCCATAGAACCAGTCCAGCTCGGCCCGGCTGCCCAGGAACACGCCGCGCAGCACCAGATGGCGCACGCGTTCGGGATGGGTGATCGCATAGATCAGCGCCAGCGTGGCCCCCCAGCTGCCGCCGAACAGCACGAAACGGTCAATCCCCAGCAGATCGCGGATCACCTCGATATCTGCCACCAGATGCCATGTCGTATTCTCGATGACGCTGGCATTGGGGCGCGACCGGCCACAGCCGCGCTGATCAAACAGAATGACGCGATAGGTTTCCGGGTCGAAATAACGACGCATCGCCGGGCTGCAGCCGCCGCCCGGACCGCCATGTACCACCAGCACTGGAATGCCATCCGGCCTGCCACACTGTTCGACATAGACCCGGTGGCCATCGCCCATATCGATCATACGCTGGTCAAATGGCTCGACCGGCGGGTAAAGATATTCGACTGCGCGCTTTTGGCCTGATCTGTGATCCATGGCCATATTATATAACGTAGGAATGACATGCTGCCAGCGAAACCGGAGATGCCCATGACCACAACCATTGATGCCGCCGAGGTCGCCAAGTTCGAAGCCATGGCCGCCGAATGGTGGGATCCGAAGGGCAAGTTCAAACCGCTGCATGAAATGAACCCCTGTCGGCTGCATTACATCACCACCCAGATCGCCGCCGAGTTTGACCGCAATCTGACGCAATCCGGTGTTTTCAAGGGGTTGCGTATCCTTGATATCGGCTGTGGCGGGGGCCTTTTGTCTGAACCGATGGCCCGGCTGGGGGCCGATGTCGTCGGGGCCGATGCGGCGGCGCGCAACATTCCGGTGGCGAAACTGCATGCCGAGCAATCTGGTCTGACCATCGATTACCGGCATACCACTGCGGAAGATCTGGCAGCAGCGGGTGAACGTTTCGACGTCGTCCTGAACATGGAGGTGGTCGAGCATGTGGCCGATCCGCTGGCCTATCTGACCGCCTGCCAGACGCTGCTGAAACCCGGCGGGCTGATGATCTGTTCTACTCTGAACCGCAATGCGAAAAGCTTTGCCATGGCGATTGTCGGCGCAGAATGGGTGATGCGCTGGCTGCCCAAGGGCACGCATGACTGGAAGAAATTCATCACCCCTGACGAGCTGTACGACCTGATCCGTCGTGCCGGGCTGGAGCCGGTGGATCGCAAGGGCATGGTGTTCAACCCGGTCAGCTGGAGTTGGAGCCTTTCGCCCCGTGATCTGTCAGTGAATTATGTCACCGCGAGCGTGAAGCGGTGATCTTCTGGTCAACCTGGGTTCTGGTGGCGGGGCTGGGCGGCACGGCGCTGCAGGTGCAGTTTCCGCGTGCGCCGCTGGTCACCGTCGGATTTGCCATGGTTCTGTTGGCAGTCGCGGCGGTGCGGGTCTGGACTGGCGCGGGCTGGCCTGCGCTTGGCGCAGTGATCCTTGCGCTTTTGGTGTGGTATCTGCCCCTGACCCCGCGCGCGGATCGTGACTGGGCCCCCGATGTGGCAAAGATCGTGCGCGGGGAAATGGTAGGCGATCAGGTGACATTGCACAATGTCCGCGCCTTCCGCTGGCACTCGGCCACCGAGGCCGAGGAGATCTGGCAAACCCGGCGCTATGACCTGTCACAACTGACCGGGGCCGATATGCTGACTTCGGTCTGGGGCAATCCGAAAATCGCGCATCTTGTGGTCAGTTTCGGCTTCGTCGATGGGCAGCGCGTGGTGTTTTCCGTTGAAATCCGCCGCGAACGGGACGAGGCGTTCAGTTCCATCGGCGGGTTCTTTCGGCAGTTCGAACTGGCGCTGATCGCGGCCGACGAATCCGACATCATCCGCCTGCGCACCAATCACCGGGCCGAGGATGTGCGGCTTTATCCGCTGCGCCTGACACCGGATCAACTGCGCGCGGTGTTCCTGCGCTATGTCGAGCTGGGCAATGATCTGAACGCGCAGCCACGCTGGTACAACACCGTGACCGCAAATTGCACCAGCGTCGTCTGGGGGCTGGTGCGGGTGCTGGACCCCGATCTGCCATTGAACCGCGCGCTGTTGCTGTCGGGGCTGTTGCCCGATTGGCTTTATCGTTTGGGTGTGCTGGCCGATACCGGCGATCTGGCCGCGATCAAGGCGCGTGCCGCAATTTCGGCCCGCGCCCTTGCATTGCCCGATGCGGCCGATTTCTCGGCCGCGATCCGGGCACCGGCGTCAGACCCCCTCAGATGACCGCGCCCAAAGATTGATGTCTTCTTCGGCTGCGATGCGGTCGATTTCGGCCAGTTCGGCGGTGGTGAATTCAAGATTTCCCACCGCCCCCGCGCAATCCACCACCTGTTCGGGCCGCGATGCGCCGATCAACGCACTGGTGATCCCGCCGCCGCGCAGCACCCAGGCAATCGCCATCTGGGCCAATGTCTGGCCGCGTGCCTGCGCGATGGCATCCAACGCGCGCACGCTTTCGATCGCCCGGGGGGTGATGGTGTCAGGCGCCAGGCTTTTGCCCTGCGCGGCCCGGCTGCCTTGTGGAATGCCACCCAGATATTTCCGGGTCAGGATCCCTTGTGCCAGCGGGGTAAAGGCAATCGACCCGACGCCAAGTTCGGCCAGCGTCTCTTTCAGCCCGTCGCGTTCAACCCAGCGGTTCAGCAGGTTATAGCTGGGCTGATGGATCAAGAGCGGGGTGCCCATCTGCCGCAGAATGGCCACCGCTTCGCGGGTGCGGGCGGTACTATAGCTGGAAATCCCGATATAGAGCGCCCGGCCTGACCGCACGATGTGATCCAGCGCGCCCATGGTTTCTTCCAGCGGCGTTTCGGGGTCAAAGCGGTGCGAATAGAAGATGTCAACGTAATCCAGCCCCATCCGCTTCAGGCTCTGGTCACAAGAGGCGATCACGTATTTGCGGCTTCCCCATTCGCCGTAGGGGCCGGGCCACATGTCATACCCGGCCTTGGAACTGATGATGAGCTCGTCTCGCAGGCCCGCGAAATCCTGCTTCAGGATCTGGCCAAAGGCCTCTTCGGCGCTGCCGAAGGGGGGGCCGTAATTGTTGGCCAGATCGAAATGCGTGATGCCATGGTCAAAGGCGGCCTGACAGATCGCGCGTTTGGTGGCATGGGGCGTATCTTCACCGAAATTGTGCCACAGGCCAAGGCTGACCGCAGGCAGTTTCAGCCCCGACCGACCGCAGGGACGATAGACCATCCGTTCGTAACGGTCGTCAGCAGGAACATAGCGTTTGGGAAAATTGGGCATGGCAGTCTCCTCTTGCCGCTTGTGATAGCGCAAACAAGACAGATGGCAAAGCCCTGCGCCTTGCCCTCTTTTCCCCGCAGCAAAACCCGCTACCCTGCGCGCATCATGCTGCGCATCACCGACACCATCACCATTGCCGATTGGGAGCTGACCGAAAGCTTCTCGCGCTCGTCCGGGCCGGGGGGACAGAATGTGAACAAGGTGGAAACCGCCGTTGAGTTGCGGTTCGAGGCGGAACGGTCCCCCCATCTGTCCCCGGCGGTCAAGGCCCGGTTGAAGCGGCTGGCTGGGCGGCGCTGGACGCTGGAAGGGGCAATTGTCATCCGGGCCGAGGAAACCCGAAGTCAGGCCCGCAATCGCGCGTTGGCCGAAGAACGGCTGACGGAACTGATCCGTCAGGCACTGGTCGCCCCCAAAAGGCGGATCGCGACGAAACCCACATGGGGTAGCCAGCAGCGCCGGCTGGAAGGCAAGGCGCAGCGCGGCGAAGTCAAGGCCCTGCGCGGACGCGTCGATGAGGATTGACCCGCGGCGCCGCACCCGCGCAAGCGGTGCTGGTCAGACCTGCACCTCTTGCGCCTGCTGATCACCCACGCCGAAAACCCGCTTGTAGCGTGCCACCTGATCAGCCGGGCCCATCGCCTTGTTCGGATTGTCCGACAGCTTGACCGTCGGGCGGCCATTGGCGCGGATGGCCTTGCAGACTAGGCTGAAGGGTGCCAGCCGGTCACCGGCCAGCCCCCGGAAATCATTGGTCAGCATTGTGCCCCAACCGAATGACACCTTTACCCGCCCGGCGAATTGCTGGTGCAACTCCTCGATCTTGTCCACGTCCAGCCCGTCCGAGAAGATGACCAGCTTGTCGCGCGGGTCTTCGCCGTGATCGCGCCACCAGCGGATCGCGGTTTCCGCCCCCTGCGCGGGATCGCCACTGTCGATGCGGATACCGGTCCAGGTGGACAGCCAGTCGGGCGCGTTGCGCAAGAAACCTTCCGTGCCATAGGTATCGGGCAGGATGATGCGCAGATTGCCGTCATGTTCCTCGTGCCAGTCAGCCAGCACCTTGTAGGGGGCCTGCGCCAGTTCGGCATCGCTGTCGGCCAGCGCGGCATAGACCATGGGCAGCTCATGGGCATTGGTGCCGATGGCCTCGATATCGCGGCGCATGGCGATACGGCAGTTCGATGTACCGATGAAGGCCTGGCCCAGCCCTGCCTGCAGCGCCTGCACGCACCAGTCCTGCCACAGAAATCCGTGGCGGCGTCTTGTGCCGAAATCGGCGATCTTCAACCCGTCGATCCGGCGCAGCCGTTCGATCTTTTCCCAGACCCGCGTCATCGCCCGGGCGTAAAGCACCTGCAGTTCAAACTTGCCCATGCCCTTCAGCACGGCGCGTGACCGCAATTCCATCAGGATGGTCAGGGCCGGAATTTCCCACAGCATGACCTCGGGCCACTGGCCTTCGAAGGTCAGCTCATACTGGCCGTCATGCTTTTCCAGATGATAGGCGGGCAGGCGCAGGCCTTCGAACCATTCCATGAAATCGCTGCGGAACATCTGGCGTTTGCCATAAAAGGTGTTGCCGCGCAGCCATGTGCTTTCGCCGCGCGACAGGCTGAGTCCGCGGGCGTGATCCAGATGTTCGCGCAGTTCGCCTTCGTCGATCAGATCGGCCAGACGAACCCGCGTGCTGCGGTTGATCAGGCTGAAGGTGACTGTCGTTTCCGGCTTGTTGCGGAAAATTGACTGACACATCAATAGTTTGTAAAAATCGGTATCAATCAGCGAGCGGACGATCGGGTCGATCTTCCAGTTGTGGTTGTGTACCCTTGTGGCGATGTCGACCATCCCGTCCCTCCCTGTTGCCTATTCTCTAGGACAGAAGGGGGGGAAAGGTCAAAAGCCGTCGCAACTTCGGCAAGGCTTTCGGCCTGGGCCGCGATCAGATCGTACAGTTCGGCGCGGATGATCGGCTTGGTCAGAACACCATCCATTCCGGCCTGCCGGAAGGCCTCCAGATGCTCGTCTGACGAATAGGCTGTCAGGGCGTAGATCGGGCAATGCCGCAAACCTTGTGTGGCTTCATGGGCGCGGATTGCGCGTGTGGCCTCCATCCCGTCCATTTCCGGCATCGACACATCCATCAGCACAAGATCGGGCGGATCGGCACGATAGCGTTCAACGGCAATCGCCCCGTTTTCGGCAGGCACGATGCTGGCAACCGCAGGTTCCAGCAAACGGGTTGCGATCATCATGTTGGTGCGGTTGTCCTCGGCCAGCAGCAGGCGCAGCGTGGTTTTCGGGCAGGGCGCCCGGGCAGTGGCCGATTGTGCCAAAGCCCTGCTGCGGGGCAGGCGCAGGGTCACGGTGAAAACGGAACCCTGTCCTTCCACGCTGTTCAGCGTAATGTCCCCCCCCATGTGGCGGGCAATCAGGCGCGAAATGGTCAGGCCCAGCCCGGTGCCACCAAACCGGCGCGAAATGCTGCTGTCAGCCTGCGAGAAACTGTCGAACACACGATCCAGCCGGTCGGGGGCAACACCGATTCCGGTATCCGCAATGTCCAATGTGACCTGATCGGCATCGGGTTCGGTGCTGCGGGTCAATCTGACCGTGATCGCCCCCTGTTCGGTGAACTTGATCGCATTGCCGACAAGGTTCAGCACAATCTGACGCAATCGACCGGCATCCCCAAGATGCATCGGCCAATCGCGCGGCAAATCGGCGATCAGGTTCAGCCCCTTCTTGTTGATCGCGGGGCGCATCAGATCCAGCACGCTGTCAATACAGTCTGCGATGGCGAAGGGGTCGCGCAGCAGATCGGCATGCCCGGCCTGAAGCTTTGACAGATCCAGCACATCATTGATGATCGTGGTCAGCGCCTGACCGGAGTCGATGATGGTGCGCACCAGGCCGCGTTGCTCGCCATCCAGTGTTGTATCCGACAGCAATTCCGCCACACCAATCACCCCATTCAGCGGGGTGCGGATTTCGTGGCTCATGGTGGCAAGGAAATCCGATTTCGCCTTGGCCGCCGCCTCGGCTTCGCGCCGCGCTTGGGCCAGTTCGGCGGCATGGCGTTTGGCTTCCGTGATGTCACGCTCCACCGCGATGAACACATCGGCTGTGCCATCGGGCCGCAGCACGGGTGTCATCGAAATATCCATCCACAGCAGGCTGCCATCCTTGCGCCGGTTTTCCAGTTCCAGCCGCAAAGGCTCGCATCGCTGTTGTGCTTCGGTCAGCAAGGCCACACCTTTGGCAGATGTGGCAGGGCTGTTGAGAAGTTCGCTTGCCTGTCTGCCGACGGCCTCATCGAAACTGTAACCGGTGATGGTGGTGAAGGCTTCGTTCACCCATTCGATACGTCCGTCCGGGCTTTTGAAGATCACACTGTCGCGCGCATGCCGGGCCACAAGCGCCAGCCGTTCGGAGCGTCGCGCCGTTTCGGCCAGCGCGGTCTGGGAGGCGCGCAGCGCCGCGCGTTCTTCCAGCAGGGCGGCCTCGAACCGGGTGCGTTCACGATTGCCCTTTTCCACCGCCTGAATGAAGGTCACCGATGTATAGGCAAGGATCAGCAGCGCCAGCAGCAGGAACAGACCGTTCATGCCCAGAGCGGCCGGGTTCAGGATCATCTCGCCCAGCATCCACGAGGACCCGATACCGAAAATCATCAGCCTGAGGCGACCGCCCTCGGGAAAGTGCCGCCGCACCAGACCGGCATTCACCACAGCAGACATCATGAATACCGCTGCAAAGACCCTGGCTTCGGTGATCGGGATGAAATGCCAGCACAGCCAGACACAGCCGGTGATTGTCAGCGATTGGAACCCTGCGGTCAGTGTGGCGATCCGGCGGAGCCGCTGCGGCACCTCGTCGTCGCGGCGGGCCTGGATGGCGCGCAGGCAAAGGCAATCCACCGCTTCGCCGGCCAATGCCAAGGCCAATGCGGCCCAACCCATCCAGGCCTCGCCCAACAGGCCGATGACGAGCGATCCGACCAGTGTCATTCCCTGACGCAGGGCAAAACTGGCCACGCGCGCCCGCGCATAGCGCAGGAAAAGCCCGGAAGGACCGTTGCGCCGAATGAAATCAGCCTCTGTCGTGCCGCTGATGACCATCATCCCTGCCAGTCTGTTCAGGCCCAGACTATGAGGCAAGGGTTAATGCTTGGTTCAGATCAACGTGATCCCGGCCGCGCGCATTTGATCAAGTGCCGCTTGCAGCGATCCGTTCAGATCGATTGCCCGGCAGGCATTCAGGCGCACGGTTACTGCAAAGCCCAGCCGTGCCGCATCCAATGCCGAATAGGCGACACAAAAATCCGTCGCCAGCCCGACCAGAACCAGATCGGTCACCTCGCGTGTGCGCAGGTAACCCTCCAGCCCGGTTGGCGTGCTGCGGTCATTCTCGAAAAACGCGGAATAGCTGTCGATCGCGGGGCGGAACCCCTTGCGGATCACCAGATCGGCGGCGTCGCAGTCAAGCCCCGGATGAAAGGCCGCGCCTTGGCTGCCCTGCACGCAATGCACCGGCCACAGAACCTGCGGACCATAGGGCATGTGTGTCACCGAAAATGGCGCGGCATCACCGTGATTGGCGGCAAAGCTGGCATGATCGGCGGGGTGCCAGTCTTGTGTCAGCACCCGGACCGGATAGTGCCGCAGCAGGGCATTGACCTCGGGCAGGATCGCATCGCCATCGGCCACGGCCAGCGCCCCCCCGGGGCAGAAATCGTTCTGCACATCAATCACGATCAGCGCTTCGGTCATGGGCAGCCTCCTTGCTTGGCCCTATCAGAGCCCGGTCTGAGGCGTTGCGTCAATGCTGCGCTTGCATTTCTGGTCTGTCCGCGCCAAATGCCCCCCATGATCACCATCGCCGCGCTTTATCACTTCACCCGTTTTTCCGATCCCGCCGCCCTGCGCCCGGGCCTTCAGACGCTGGCCGAGACCGAAGGGGTCAAAGGCTCGCTCCTGCTGGCGCAGGAAGGGATCAATGGCACGATCGCCGGGTCGCGCAGTGGCATAGATGCAATGCTGGCGGCAATCCGTGCCCTGCCGGGATGTGCCGATCTGATCCACAAGGAAAGCCATGCAGCCGCGATGCCCTTCGGCAGAATGAAGGTAAAGCTGAAGCGCGAAATCGTGACCATGGGGCAGCCGGATATCGACCCGCTGGCCCGTGTCGGCCACTATGTCGAACCTGCCGACTGGAACGCGCTGATCAGCGCGCCGGATGTGGCGGTGATCGATACCCGCAATGATTACGAGGTGGGAATTGGCACCTTTCAGGGGGCCATCGACCCTGGCACCCGCAGCTTCCGCGATTTTCCTGCTTGGTGGGAAGCCAATCGTGACCGGTTTCACAACAAGCGCATTGCCATGTTCTGCACTGGCGGCATCCGCTGTGAAAAATCGACAAACTATCTGCTGGGGCAGGGTGTGGACGCGGTGTACCACCTGCAGGGGGGCATCCTGAAATACCTGGAAGAGGTGCCTGAAACCGAAAGCCTGTGGCAAGGCCAGTGCTATGTCTTTGACCAGCGGGTCAGCGTCGGGCACGGTTTGGTGCCTGGCGATTACGACAGCTGCCATGCCTGCCGTCGCCCGGTTTCTGCCGAAGACAAGCGCCACCCCGCCTGGGAGGAAGGCGTGCAATGCCCGCATTGCGTGGACGAATATTCGGCAGAGGATCGCGCTCGTTTCCGGGAACGGATGCGGCAGATGGCCTTGGCCGAGCAGCGGGGCACCCGCCATCTGGGCGGCTAGGGGGCCGCGCCCAGACTGATTTCCACAGCGCGGGCATAGGTCATCGCAGGATCGAACCGGCCTTCGCGCAGGAACAGGATGGTCTGGGCGATGACCTCGGGGTTCAGCATCATGAAGGTATGGGTCACCGGCAGCGTGATGTGGGCCTTCATGCCAGCCACCTTGGTGGACAGGACAGATACCTTGCCATCATCCGGGCCTTCGATGATCGCCGAATAGACCGGGTTCAGCGACCGGTTGCCCGCGATCACCCCCAATTCGAATTCTGGCAGCGGCAGCGCCCGCGGCACCGATTCCGGGGCTGTGCCCAGTTGCACGCCGGCGGGGCCATTCAGCCATTCAAAGGCACCGATCTGCCCGAAGGTATCCACCAGTTCCGACCCCCGGTTCGGCGGGGCCAGCATCACCACCCGGCCTTGTTGGTCCAGCCGGTTTTCCGACAGCCAGACCCGAACCAGAATTCCGCCCATCGAATGGGTCACGAAATGCACCTTGCCCGACTCGCATTGCGCCACAGCCCGGCCCACCTGCGGTGCAAGGCTGCGGATCGGTGCCTTGGTCGATGGATAGCCTTCGTTCACCACCTGATAGCCCTGTGCCTGCAAGGCGGCTTCCATGGCCAGAAGTGACGTCTCGCTGCGCGCAAGGCCATGCAGCAAAACCACGCAATCCGCCGCTGCGGGGGTGGCCATCAGGATCAGCAATGCAAGCAGGCGCAACATGCCGCCATCCTTGCATGGCACAAGGCGGTGGACAATCGCGACCTGTCAGGGCAGCCTTGTCGAATGAAGATCCCGTGCCCCCGTCTTGCCGCCCGTGCGCTTATCTTGCACGAAAATCGACTATTGCTGGTCAATGCCTATGGCGGCGGGCGGTCCGATCTGTGGTGCGCGCCCGGGGGCGGTGTGGAACGCGGCAGTTCCTTGCCCGACAATCTGATCCGCGAGGTGCATGAGGAAACCGGCCTGACCGTCACTGTCGGTGCGCCGGTTCTCGTGAACGAATTTCACGATCCGAGGGGCAGCTTTCATCAGGTGGATATCTATTTCCGCTGTGCCATCATTGCGGGACGCCTCGACCCAGAGTGGCGCGATCCCGAAGGCATCGTGACCGAACGGCGCTTTTTCACCCGGGCCGAGATGGCAACGATCCGGTTCAAGCCCGACAGCCTGCCAGAGGCCGCCTGGGGCAATGGCATGCTTTACGATGCGCTGGAGCCGATCGTGAGATGAGCCGCGCTTTCGTCAAGGAAGATACACCCGATCTGGCCCCGCTGCCCGATCTGCCGGTGTCACCCCATCCAAATCTGGTCACGCCGCGCGGGCTGCAGGCCTTGCGCGACCGACTGGCCGCAGCACAGGCCCGGCTGGCGGACCTGCGCGCGCGGTCAGACCGGTTGGACAAATTGCCCGAGGCTGCGGCCGAACGGGATATCCGCTATCTGGAGGCAAGGCTGAAATCCGCGATCCTTGTCGATCCGCGTGCCCATTCCGGCAATGTGGTAGCGTTTGGCCATCGCGTGACTGTAGAAGATGATCAGGGCCGCCGGACGGTTTGGGAGATCACAGGAGAGGATGAGGCCGATGCCCATCTGCACCGGATCGCGCCGCAATCGCCGCTGGCCCGGGCGTTGACGGGTGCCGAACTGGGCGATCTGGTGACATGGCAACGGCCCGCAGGCGCGACCGAGTTGGAAATTCTGGCAATCGAGGTCCCTGATGATACGTGACCTGACCCGCGCCGATCTTGGTTCCGTGGCCGCGCTCTTTGCGGCGGCTGCCGACTACACCCGGCTGGAGCGTGGTGAAATCACCGATCCCGTGGCTCTGGCCGAAGAGTTTTTTGCCGATGCCCCGCCCGGTATCGACCCGGCCAGCAGCCTGCGGTTGGGCGTCTTTGCCGGGGCGCGGCTGGTGGGCAAGGCCGATGTGGCCTTTGGCTATCCCGGCGCGCAGGACGCCTATATCGGGCTCATGATCTTTGATCCGCTTGCGCGCGGGGCTGGTCTTGGGGCTGGCCTGCTGCGCGAGATCGAATCCCGCGCCCGGGTCCGGGGGGCGACCCGGCTGCTGATTGCCGCGCTGGAGGCCAATGAAAAGGGCCGGGCGTTCTGGCAGCGCGAAGGGTTCCTGCCCGAACAGGTCTTTCCAGACCGAGAGTACGGCGCGGCCCGCCATACCGTGCATCGCATGGTAAAGTCACTGATCTAGATACGCGCATCCTTTGGGAGATTTGTGTACCTGTCTCGCACTGCTTCCACTTAAGTGCGAGACAGACGCGCAGATCAGAGAAAAGATGCGGTCGATTCGCATCTGGTCCATGCCCAGCCACAGGGGGCCAAGGCCAGTCTGTCGCCCTTGAATACGGCCCCGGCCTGCGGGCCGTCCAGGGCGGTCACGCCGTCCACCCGCGCCTGTGCCACCTTGTCCGACAGGTTGAACAGACACAGCACCGATCCGGTGGCATCGTCGCGCCGGAAGCCCAACAAGGGTTCCGGCAGATCGAAGAATGTGCTGCGACCTGAAACCAGAGCCGTGCCTTTGCGCCAGCCCAGCAATTTGCGATAGCAGGCCAGCACCGATCCCGGGGCTTCTTGCGCGGCCACATTGCTGGCCAGTTGCGGCGGCTTCACCGGAAGCCAGGGTGTGCCGCTGGTAAATCCGCCTTGTGGCGATCCGTCCCAGACCATCGGCGTGCGGCATCCGTCGCGACCCTTGTAATCGGGCCAGAACTTGAAGCCGGGCGGATCGGTCAGTTCGTGATATTCGATATCGGTTTCGGTCTGCCCCAGTTCTTCGCCCTGATACAGGCAGATCGATCCTTCCAGCGCCAGCAACAGCGCCGCCGACAGTTTCGCCACATCATCCTGAGCGCCGAATTTTTCCCAGCGGGTGACATGGCGGATCACATCATGGTTGGAAAAGGCCCACATCGGCCAGCCCTGCGGTGCGGCCTTGAAAAACCCCTCGACCCGGCTGCGGAAATGGCCCGCCGTGAATTTGGGCCCCAGCATGTCAAAGCTGTAGGCCATGTGCAGGCGGCGACCGCTGGTATATTCCTCCATGATCCGCAGCGCGCGGCGCGGGCCTTCGCCCACCTCGCCGACCATGGTACGGGCATCAAATTCATCCAGCAGCTCCCGCATCCGCTCCAGAAAGGGCAGGTTTTCGGGCCGGCATTTGGAATATTCGTGATCCTGCATGTCATAGGGGTTCACGGCGGGGGTATTGTCTTCGCGCGGTTCCGGCCCGTTGTCGCGCAGCAGCGCATCGTGGAAATAGTAGTTGACGGTGTCGAGCCGGAACCCGTCCACGCCACGTTCCAGCCAGAAGCGCATGGTGCCCAGCAGGTAATCCTGCACCTCTGGGTTGTGGAAATTGAAGTCGGGCTGGCTGGTCAGGAAATTGTGCAGGTAATATTGCCGCCGCCGGGTATCCCATTCCCATGCGCTGCCGCCAAAGACCGAAATCCAGTTCGAGGGCGGCGATCCGTCGGGTTTCGGGTCGGCCCAGACATACCAGTCGGCCTTGGGGTTGGTGCGGTTGGCGCGGCTTTGGACAAAGGCCGGATGACGGTCGGATGAATGGCTGATCACCTGATCAATGATGACCTTAAGCCCCAGATCATGTGCCCGCGCCACCAGCGCATCGAAATCGGCCAGCGTGCCGAACAGCGGATCAATGTCGCAATAATCGCTGACATCATAACCCATGTCGGCCATCGGGCTGGTGAAGACCGGCGAAAGCCAGATCGCATCCACGCCCAGACCCGCCACATGATCCAGACGGGCGGTGATGCCCTTCAGATCGCCGATGCCGTCGCCATCACTGTCCTGAAACGACCGGGGATAGATCTGATAGACCACCGCGCCACGCCACCATTCCGTCATGCCATCCTCCCGACCGTTTGGCGCAGCCTGCCATGACTTGCGGCAGGTGCAAGCGGAATTTGAAAGCGCTTTGGATTTTGCCCATCGGTGCAGCTTTCGTCACCGGACGTGATTGTTTCCCACACAAAATGCTGATTGACCCTGCCGGGCCATAGGCGCACCTTCGCCCCCAAAGCCGGAGCGCGCCATGTCCAGATCGCTGTTTACCCCCATCTTGATCGCAGGCTGTTTCATCCTGCTGATCAACTTTGCCCTGCGCGCCAGTTTCGGGATGTTCCAGATCCCCATCGCCACCGAATTCGGCTGGCCGCGTGCCGAGTTTTCGCTGGCCATTGCCATCCAGAACCTTGCCTGGGGGATCGGACAGCCGCTGTTTGGCGCCGTTGCGGAACGCTTTGGCGACCGGCGTGCGATCATTCTGGGGGCCATCCTGTATGCGCTGGGGCTGGTGCTGTCGTCGATGGCCGTGACACCGGTGCAGATGCAGCTTTACGAAGTTCTGGTGGGCTTTGGCATTGCCGGCACCGGTTTTGGCGTGGTGCTGGCCGTGGTGGGGCGGGCCGCCTCGGCGGAAAACCGGTCCATCGCGCTGGGCATTGCCACGGCTGCCGGTTCGGCGGGGCAGGTGGTCGGGGCACCACTGGCCGAAGGTTTGATGCAGGTCTTTCCCTGGCAGACCGTCTTTCTGATCTTTGCCGCCATCATCCTGTCCAGCCTGCTGGCCTTGCCTTTCCTGCGTTCGCCGCAGGTGGCAACGCGGCAGGAACTGGAGGAAAGCCTGGGCCATGTGCTGAAGCGGGCCTTCACCGATCCGTCCTACATCATGATCTTTCTGGGCTTCTTCAGCTGCGGCTATCAGTTGGCCTTCATCACGGCGCATTTCCCGGCTTTCGTGACGGAAATGTGCGGCCCGATCGATCCCAATGGTCCGCTGGCGGCAATCGGGATTGAAACGACCTCGGCGCTTGGGGCGGCGGCCATTGCGGTCATCGGGCTCGCCAATATCGCGGGCACGATCTATGCGGGGGTTCTGGGCAAGCGCTATACCAAGAAATACCTGCTGGCGGGCATCTACACGGCGCGCACCATCGTTGCGGCCCTGTTCATCCTGCTGCCGATGACCCCGACGACCGTGCTGCTGTTTTCGCTGGCCATGGGGTCGCTATGGCTTGCCACCGTGCCGCTGACCTCGGGGCTGGTCGCGCATATCTACGGGCTGCGCTATATGGGTACGCTCTATGGCTTTGTCTTCCTGTCGCACCAGATCGGCGGCTTCCTGGGCGTCTGGCTGGGTGGCAAGATGTATGACATTACAGGCGATTACACGCTGGTCTGGTGGATCGGTGTCGGTGTCGGGGCCTTTTCGGCGCTGGTGCATCTGCCGATCCGCGAGGCACCCTGGGCGGCCAAGGCGGCCTGACATGAAAACCGGAATTGCCTGCCTGTTCGCAGGCTATGTGCTGAGCCAGTTCTATCGCGCCTTTCTGGCGGTGCTGAGCCCGGTCCTGGCCAGTGATCTGGGCACGACAGCCGAAGATCTGGCCGATGCCTCGGGCCTGTGGTTCATCGTCTTTGCGGCCATGCAGGTGCCGGTTGGTGCGGCGCTGGACCGGATCGGCCCGCGCCGCACGGCGGCAGCCTTGTTGCTGGTCGGGGCGGTGGGGGCAGCGGTCTTTGCCACCGCGACTGCGCCGTTGCAAATCAAGATCGCCATGGCGCTGATCGGGGTGGGCTGCTCGCCGGTGCTGATGTCGGGCTATTACATCTTTGCCCGCAGCTATTCGCCCGCCGTCTTTGGCACCTTGGCCGGGGCCATGGTCGGCGTGGGCAATCTGGGCAATATTGGATCGTCGCTGCCCCTGTCGCTGGCGGTCGAGGTCTTTGGCTGGCGCGGCACGGTCTGGGGGCTGGCTGTGCTGACCGCTGCAATCGCGGGGCTGGTCGTGGCCTTCCTGCGCGATCCGCCCCGGGTTCAGGTGCAGGCTGACGGGTCGTTGTTCGATCTGCTGGCGATGCGCAGCCTGTGGCCGGTCTTTGTGATGATGGCCCTGTGCTATGCGCCGGTGGCCGCCCTGCGCGGGCTGTGGGTCGGGCCCTATTACACCGATGTCTTTGGCGCGACGGCCGATGAAATCGGGCAAGTGACCCTGATGATGGGGATGGCCATGGTGTTGGGCAGTTTCGCCTATGGCCCGCTGGAGCGCCTGCTGGGCACCCGCAAATGGCTTGTGCTGGGCGGGAACCTGATTGCCCTGGCGGCGCTGATCGGCCTTTGGCTTTGGCCATTGGCGGGGGGCTGGGTGACCCTGGGCCTGTTGATCCTGTTCGGTTTCGCGGGCACCTCCTTTCCGATGGTCATTGCCCATGGCCGCGCCTTCCTGCCTGCGCATCTGACGGGGCGGGGCGTCACTCTGCTCAATCTTTTCGGGATCGGGTCTGTGGGGCTGGCGCAATTCGCCACCGGGCGTTTGTCGGGCCGTATTGCCCAGCCCCCCGCCGAGGCGCCCTATCTGGCGATCTTTCTGTTCTTCATCATCGCGCTGGCCATCGGACTGGCGATCTATGCGCTGTCCGAAGACCGCACCGATTGAAAGGGCTTTCGCCTGTCCGCCGATCGACTTAGGGTCGCGGCTGGCTGAAACCCTGCCGGACCGCTGCCGATGATCGTCTTTCCCGCCGAATACAATGCCCGCAAAGAGGCGGTCTTTGCCGCACTGGCCGGGGTAGAAGGCGCTGCGCGGCGTCTGGCGTTCATTCCCGTGTCGTTTCGGGATTGGCCGGAAACGGCAGCGCGGGTTGATAAGGCCTTGGCCCGGGCCAAGCGGCAGCCGAAGGGCCCGCTGACCCGCTGGGCCAAACGGATGCTGATCCGGGGGCAATATAACTGGGCGCGGGCGCATTTCAGCCGCAACCCGGACCATCTGGCACTGTGCTGGAACGGGCTGACCGGATCGCGCATGGCCTTCATGGCCGGGGCTCGCGATGCGGGTGCGGCCACGCTTCATGCCGAACTGGCACCGCTGCCGGGGCGCATCACGCTGGACCCTGCCGGGGTGAATGCCGAAGGATCAGTGCCACCGGACCCGGAATTCTATCGCCGCTGGGCGCAGGGGCGCGATCTGACGGGGTGGCGTGACATTGGGGCCGGGCTGGTGGCGCGCGCGTCGCGCCGGGCCGATGTGGGGCAGGGGGGCGGTGCCTTGCCTGACAGCCCGTTCCTGTTCTGCCCGCTGCAAGTGCCCGATGACAGTCAGGTCACGCTGTTTTCCGGCTGGTGCGGCGATATGGCGGGCTTTCTGGCGGCGTTGCAGGAGGCCGCACGACACCTGCCCCAAGGCTGGCACCTGCGGTTGAAAGAGCACCCTTCTGCCAAGCAAACGCTGGCCCCGCTGATCCAGCCACTTCTGGCCGAAGGGCGGGTGGTGCTGGATAACGCCACTGACAGTTTTGCGCAGGTGGCGGCCAGCCGGGGGATTGTCACGCTCAATTCCTCCATGGGGGTGCAGGCGTTCTTTCACGACAAACCGGTGATCACATTGGGCCGCGCCTTCTTCAATCTGGCAGGCCTGCTGAACCACGCCGAAAGCCGCAACGATTTGAACATGCTTTTCGCAAGGCCCGAAACGCTGACCTATGACGCCTCTTTGCGCGCGGCATTCCTGACCTGGCTCGACCGCGAATACTATGTCCGATTTGACGAAAAGGGCGGCACGACCGACACCGAGGCCTTGCGGGCACGGCTGGCCGTTGCAAGGAGGTGCCGATGAACCGCCTGCAATATCTGTTCGCCAAATGGCGCGGAGATGAGACGGCATTTGCTGCCGCATCGATCACGGAAGCCGAGTTGCTGCACTATGTTGCATGCAAGCAGGTGGCGTTGGTTGGCAATTCCCGCGCGCTGGCGGAGCAGGACTATGGGGCCGAGATCGATAGCGCCGATGTGGTCATCCGCATCAATGGCGCGCCGATGCCTTCGGCCTGATCGCATGGAACCAGAACCGACTGGCTTGCGCTTGCCGTCAGGCTTTCGCCTGCCGAGTTCGACCGGCTGGGGCAACCGCGTCTTCTCTGACTGTCGCCCAAGTTCAAGCGGATCAGCTGGAACATCCTGCGGGTGCCCGGCTTTTTCCGCTATCCGCCTGCGCGTTACCAACGCCTGCGCGACGAACTGGGCACCGGCCCCACGACCGGGATCATGATGATCGACCTTCTGGCGACCTCGCGGATGGCCGAGCTTCGGTTTTATGGCTTTGATTTCTTCGCGTCACTGTCGCTGTCCGGTCCCCGGACAAAGGCGGATGTCGGTCATAACTTCGATGGTGAGGCGACATTCGTGGCCGAACTGTCAGCCAACGACCCGCGTATTGTTCACCGACGTTGATCGTGCTTTTACTTGTCGCCTGATTACGTTAAGGGCCGAGCGTCTCTGAAGAGAAGGAGGTCCTCGATGGGCTACAGAGTCGCCGTCGTCGGCGCCACGGGCAACGTGGGCAAGGAAATGCTGAACATCCTCGCCGAGCGCGAGTTTCCGGTGGACGAGATCGTCGCGCTTGCGTCGCGCAACTCGCTGGGCACTGAAGTCAGCTTTGGCGACAAGACTTTGAAGACCAAGGATCTGGCGGATTTCGATTTCACCGGCTGGGACATCGCGTTTTTCGCCATCGGGTCGGATGCGACCAAGATCTATGCGCCCAAGGCGGCAAGCCAGGGCTGCGTGGTGATCGATAACTCCTCGCTTTACCGCTATGACCACGATGTGCCGCTGGTGGTGCCGGAGGTGAATGCCGAGGCCGTGGACGGCTACAAGGCGCGCAATATCATCGCCAACCCCAACTGTTCGACCGCGCAGATGGTTGTGGCGCTGAAGCCCCTGCATGACCGCGCGAAGATCAAGCGCGTGGTTGTGGCCACCTATCAATCCGTGTCGGGCACCGGCAAAGAGGCGATGGACGAGCTGTGGAACCAGACCAAGGGCATGTTCGTGCCGGGTCAGGAAGTGGCGCCGAAGGTGTACCCCAAGCAGATCGCCTTCAACGTGATCCCGCATATCGACGTGTTCCTGGACGATGGTTCGACCAAGGAAGAATGGAAGATGGTCGCCGAGACCAAGAAGATTCTCGACAAGTCGATCAAGGTCACCGCAACCTGCGTGCGCGTGCCGGTGTTTGTCGGCCATTCCGAAGCGATCAACATCGAATTCGAAGACCCGCTGGATTGGCAAGAAGCGCAGGACATCCTGCGCGAAGCCCCCGGCGTCATGGTCGTGGACAAGCGCGAGGCCGGTGGCTACGTCACCCCCGTGGAATGTGTGGGCGATTATGCCACCTATGTCAGCCGCATCCGGCAGGATTCGACCATCGAGAACGGGTTGAACCTGTGGTGCGTCAGCGACAACCTGCGCAAGGGCGCGGCGCTGAACGCGGTGCAGATCGCCGAAGTGCTGGGCAAGCGCTGCCTGAAAAAGGGCTGATCTGCCCGATGTGACGGATCAAACAGGTTGGGGGCGCGGTGCGGTGGCACGGCGCCCTTTTCCTTTGGCCGCGGGGTCAGAACGGGCAGGGCGCTGAAAAGGTCAGCGTGGTGCCGGTTTCCGGGTGGCGCAGGCGCAGGCTTTCGGCATGCAGCATCATCCGCGGATAATCGGCATCGGCCCCGGTGGCATAGATCGGATCGCCCAGGATCGGATGGCCGAGTTCCAGCATATGCACCCGCAACTGATGGCTGCGCCCGGTCTGCGGCATCAGGCGGACCCGGGTTGTATTGCCGTCATGCCGGACAACGCGCCAATCGGTGATGGCGGGTTTGCCGATATCATGGTTCACATGCTGGCGCGGGCGGTTCGGCCAATCCACGCAAAGCGGCAGGTCCACCCGGCCTTCTGCCGGTTCCAACCGCCCGGCCAGCCGCGCGACATAGACCTTCTTGGTCTGGCGGTTTTCGAATTGCTGGCCCAGATGGCCCTGTGCCGCACGGGTCAGCCCGAACACCATCACCCCCGACGTATCGCAATCCAGCCGATGCACCAGCAGCACCTCGGGGAAGGGGATACGCAGGCGTTCGATCAGGCAATCTTCCTTGCCCGGGTCCTTGCCGGGCACTGACAACAGACCGGCAGGCTTGTTCACCACCAGAATCGCATCATCACGGTGCAGGATGTCCAGCGGAAGATCCGGTGGGTTATAGCTGTAGGGTGGCATTAGACGATGTCATGCCCGGCGGCGCGCAGGCGGCGGGCCAGTTCGGCGATATGGGCCGGGCCCACCTCGCAGCAGCCTCCGACAATGGTTGCACCCTGATCCACCCAGCCCATCGCAAAATCGGCATATTTCGCGGGTGTCAGGTCGTGACGATGGGTCAGGGCCGCGACGGTCGGGGAATCTTCCAGAAAGCCGTCGGAAATATGGGTGAAGCCATTGGCATAGGCCCCGAAGGGGCGGCCAAAGGTTTTCAGGACGGCCAGTGCATCGCCCATCGCTTCGGGCACGGAACAATTGGCCAGAACGGCGGCTGGGGCGTAGGTATCGATAAGCCGGGCCAATTCGGTCAGGCTTTCGCCCGACCGCAGTTGATCGCCCTTGCGGTCATGCACGGAAACCGACAGCCAGACCGGCTTGCCCGCCGTGAACGCGCCTTTCAGCGCGCCTTCGACCTGGGCCACGGTGGACAGGGTTTCCAGCAGGATCATGTCCACCTGCGGGGCGAGCAGGGCGGCAATCTCGGCGATCTTCGGCGCGGCCTCGTCCACCGGCAGCACCACATCGTCGCGATAGGTGGCGACCAGCGGCCCGATCGACCCTGCGATCCGCCCCGATCCATGTGCCATGCGGGCGTCAACCGCCGCCTTCACTGCGGCCAGATGCAAGGCGGCGAATTGGTCATCCAGATCAAACCGCACCAGCCGGTCATGGTGGATGGCATAGGTATTGGTGGTGGCGATGGTCGCGCCTGCGGCAAAGTAATCGTCATGGATCTGGCGCACCAGATGCGGATGGTCCAGCATGACCCGCGTGGCCCAAAGCGGCGTCGGCGCATCGCCCGACCGAGCCACCAGTTCCTGCCCCATGCCCCCGTCCAGAAGGGTGATCTGCGCCATGCCTACTCCAGCACCAGTTTTGCCGCCAACCCGCCGAACAGCAAGGCTGCGATCTTGTTGAGAAATCCGAGCCGGCGCCCAAGGCTTTGCCGGGCAATGCCCGCCAATGCGCCATAGCCTGCGGTGATGATCGTGCCGGTCAGGCTGAACAACAGACCCAGCACCACGATCTGCTGCCAGACCGGGCCCAACCCGGGCAGGGTGAACTGCGGCAGGAAGGCCAGCACAAACAGCGCGACCTTGGGGTTCAGCGCATTGGTCAGAAAGCCACGCCACAGCGCCCGCCCGGGTGAGGCAACGCCGCGCGCCTGATCGGTCGGATCGACCGCGCGCCAGCTTTTCCATGCCAGATAGGCCAGATAGGCCGCCCCAGCCCATTTCAGCGCAATCAGCGCGCCGGGATGCGCGACCAGCAGGGCCGAAACCCCGGCCGCAGCCAGACCGACATGCCACAGCCCGCCCAGCCCGACGCCGAGGCCTGCCACAGCCCCGGCTTTTGGCCCGCCCGCCATGCCGCTGGCTGTCGCAAAGATCACATCCGCCCCCGGCGTCAGATTCAGCGCAATGCCCGCCGCCAGAAAGGCGGCCAGATGTCCGGGCGGGAAGGAAAGCAGCAGGTCCAGCATGGCGGCACATTCCTCCTTGTCATGGCAAAGATCAAGACAGGTCATTTGACAGAGGCCAAAGGGTCAGCCAGTCTGACCTTGATGCCAGCGGAGGCCCAGATGGATTACGACACCGTACCTGCCCGCGATTTCGGTCATGCCCTGCAGGGGTTGGGGATCAACCTTCTGTGCCGCGATGTGCTGCGCGAGGTCGCGTTCCTGACGGAGGTGCTGGGCATGAAGGCGCATCGCAGCAGCCGCGATTTCGCGATTATCGTCTATGCGGGACGCCCGTTTCAATTGCACGCCGATGGCACCTATGCCCGCCATCCGCTGGCCGATCTGGTGCCGGAAAACCCACCGCGCGGCGGCGGCGTGGAACTGCGGGCCTTTGAAACCGACCCGGATGAGGCCGCAGCCCGCGCAGCCCTGCATCCGGATACGGTGATCCTGCAGGCCCCGACCGACAAGCCGGGTCATGGTCTGCGCGAATGCGTGATCCTGTCGCCCGAAGGCTATGCCTGGGTGGCCAGCCGCCGGATTCAGCCCGCCTGACCCGCGATATGCACGGCGGTGCCCCATTCGGCGCAGCGCTTCATCAGCGGTTCAGGCAAGGGCGCATCGGTGAAGATGGCGTCGATATCGGCCAGCGATCCCATCCGCACCGGGGCCGAGCGGCCCAGCTTTGACGCATCGGTGACCAGAAACACCTTGCGCGATTGCCGGATGATGGCGCGCGACACCCGCACTTCGTTCAGGTCATAATCCAGCAGGTCGCCATCGGGGTCCAGCGCCGAAATGCCGATGATGCCGTAATCCACCTTGAACTGTTCCATGAACTGGCTGGTCAGATCGCCCACCAACCCACCATCCGACCGGCGCAGCGCGCCCCCCGCCACCATGATTTCACAGGACGGGTTGGTGACCAGAATATTCGCCACATTCATGTTGTTGGTCACGGCGGTGATCTGGCGGTGATGCAGCAATTCGCGGGCCACGGCCTCGGTCGTGGTGCCAAGGTTCAGGATCATCGAACAATTGTCGGGAATGGCCTGCGCGCAGGCTCGGCCGATCGCCGCCTTCGCCGCATCGTTCAGGCTGCGCCGCTCTTCATAGCCGATATTGCTGACCCCTGTGCGGATCACCGCGCCGCCATGTACCCGGTCCAGATGCCCGGCATCGGCCAGTTCGGTCAGATCGCGCCGGATGGTCTGCAGCGTGACGCCAAAGCGTTCGGCCAGACTTTCAACCACCACGCGGCCTTCGCTGCGGGCAATGGACAGGATTTCGGTCTGACGAAAGCTGAGCGCCATGGTCCCCCCTGGGTCTTTGCCCGATTTTTGGTTCACCAGAACAAGCGTGCAACTGGGGGTAGGTCAAGCCCCGTCATGGCAAAATTGCTGTTGTCTTTCACGCCGCCCCGGCAAAGACCGAGGCCAGGATCGCAGTCAGGCCCGCCGCATCGGTTTCGTCAAAGGCTGCCGGGGTATTGCTGTCCAGATCCAGCACGCCCAGCAGATCGCCCCGTGCATTCCAGACCGGCAGCACCAGTTCCGACCGGGTGGTGGAGGAACAGGCAATATGGTCGGGAAAGGCATCGACATCCGGCACGATCTGCACCTGACCGCTGCGCGCCGCTGCGCCGCACACGCCCCGCGAAAACGGGATGACCAGACAGCCATGGCCGCCCTGATAGGGGCCGATCTTCAACATTTGGGGGCCTGTCACCCGATAGAATCCGGTCCAGTCTGACAGCGGGTGGCCGTGATGCAGTTCACAGACCACAGTGGCCATCAGCGCCACGGTATCGGTTTCCCCATGGCACAGCGCCTCGATGCGGCGGGCCAGATCGGCATAATCAACGGTCATTCGGTTGTCCTTTCGTTGCCTGATCCTAGCCCGGCCCGAATTGCGGCGAAAGCGGTCCGCGCTTACCAAATGCTAACGAACGCGGAATAGCCTGCATCAGCCGAGCGATGTGGGAGTTGGCGATGAATCTTGTAACACGGGAAATGCCCGATCTGCTGGCGGTCGAGGTGCTGGAAGACCGGATCGATGCGGCCTGCGCCATCCAGTTCAAGGATCGCATGCGCGAAGTCATGGCCAGTGCATCCGGCAGGGTTCTTCTCAACATGTCGCGGGTGCAGTTTCTGGACAGTTCCGGCCTTGGCGCGGTGGTTGCCGTGATGAAGCTGCTGGGGCCGGATCGCAAACTGGAACTGGCAGGGCTGACCCCCACCGTTGAAAAGGTGTTCCGCCTGACGCGAATGGATTCGGTCTTCCGGATCCATGCGGATTTGCCCGAAGAGCTGCGGGATGCCTGCTGAATCAAGATCCATTCTGGAGGGAGACGGGTCGGTGATCCATGCGCAGATCGGAAGTGATCCCTTTGCCGTCAGGGATTGGCTGACCGGCATATTTGCGGATGCCCGGTTGGAGCACTTGCCCGAGGATTTGAAGGGGTCGGCCGAAATCGTGCTGGCCGAAGCGCTGAACAATGTCGTGGAACATGCCTATGCGGGAACCAACGGCACGATCCTGATCGAACTTGCGGCAGGGGCGGGCGCACTCGCCTGCGTCGTGCGCGATTCGGGCCATCCGATGCCGGGGTTGAACATCCCCGAAGGGCGGTTGCCGGCCATGGCGGATGATCTGCCGGAAGGGGGCTTTGGCTGGCACCTGATCCGGACCCTGTCGCGCGATCTGACCTATTGTCGGCAGGGTGGCCAGAATGTCCTGTCGTTTCGGGTGGTCTGCGACGATTGACCGGCCAGGCGGGGCGGGTCAGGCCCCTTCTGCACGTTTGCGGATGGATTGAGGACTTGCGGTTGAGGCCCTTGCAGGCCCAGAAATGGGAACCCCGGCACCCCTGACCGGCGGGAGCAGGGAGCCTTCCACCATGCTTGCGCACCAACTCAGCGATCTTGTGCTGCGGCTGATGGCCAGCGCCATGGAGTCTTCGGTCACCGAACATCAGGGGCGGATGGTTGAATTTCTGCGTGATGCCATCCCCTTCGATGCGGCATGGTGGGGCTGGTCGAACCTGTCGGGCGGTCGGCTGACCATCGTGCGTTCCACCACCCATGCCTTGCCCCGCAGTTTTGAATCGGCGGTGCGGGCGGTCATGCATATTGATCCCTTCGTCCGACACGGGCGCAGCCTGCCAGTTTTTTCGATGACACAGGATCTTGCGACTGCCGTTGTCGATCCGGCCTATCGCAGCTTTGCCGAGGCCTTTCGTCTGCAGGCGATCCTGAACGGCCATTGCCGCCTGGGTGCCGGGTCAAGCTTCAACTTCTTCATGTCGCTCTATCGCCATCAGGGCGCGGTCTTTTCACAGGCCGAGGCGGCGGATTTCCGGATCATCCTGCGCCATCTGGAACAGAGCCTGTCCCTGTCGCTGCGCGCCGAAATCCGCGCCCGCGCCCCGCAGGGTGGTGAGGCTGCGGTGGTGGATCATGAAGGCCAGCTGGTGCGCGCCTCACGCGGGTTTCTGCCCGCGCTGGCGGCAGAAGGGCTGGCCCCCCGCAGCCGCGCAGCCGTCCTGCGGCGGTTGGGGGTTGGCCAGGGCCAGTGGCAGGGGCAGGGCGTGGTGCTGAAATCAGAACCCTATGCCGAAGACCTGACGGTGATCCGCATGGAACGGCCCGGCCTGTGGGACTTGCTGGCCCCGCAGGAGCGGCGCGTGGCCGAACTGGTGCTGTCAGGTCTTACCATGCGCGAGATTGCCGCCAGCCATCGCGTTTCGCCCCATACCGTGCGCAATCAGCTTGCCACGATCTATCGCAAGACGGGTGCCGCCGGCAAAATGGATCTGGCCCGGCGACTCGGCCCATCTGAATAGTAGCTTTATACTATATCGCGGCCCATCGGGCTGCCGCAGTCTGGGGAAAACAAAAAACCCAGGGAGCGCAGACATGACCAGATTGATCCTTCCCCGCCGGTCCTTCCTTGCCGGTTCCGCGGCTGCGGCAGGCCTGCTGGCGGCACCGCATGTGGTGCGGGCGGAAAACCGGGTGGTCCGCATCGGCTATATCACCGCGCTGTCGGGGCCCCGGGCGGAGTTCGGGGCATCCGACCCGTGGATGCTAGAGCAGGTGAACACGCTGCTGTCGAACGGGCTGCAGATCGGCGGCCAGCAATATCAGGTCGAGATCATGATGCGTGACAATGAAAGCAACGTGAACCGATCCGCCAGCGTTGGCAATGAACTGATCCAGCGCGAAGACGTCGATCTGCTGCTGGTGCAGGATCTGGATGCCTCGGTCGCGACAGGCGAGATGTCGGACATCGCGGGGATTCCGTCCATTTCCACCATGGGGCCATGGCAGGCTTGGATGTTCGGGCGCGGTTCCAACCCGGAGCAGGGGTTCCCCTACAGCTTTACCTTCTTCTGGGGGGCTGATGATGCGATGGCCACCTTTACCCGGATCTGGGATCAGGTGGCCACGAACCGCATCGTGGGTGATTTCTACTTTGACAATCCAGCCGGACAGGCATTTGCCGATCCGCAGCTTGGCCTGCCCGCTTTCATGGCACAGGCTGGCTATAGCCGGGTCGAAGGCGGCATGTTCCAGATCGACACTTCGGATTTTGCGGCGCAGGTATCGCGGTTCCGCGATGGGGGCGCGCAGATCGTGACGGGCTTCGGCTTTCCGCCGCATTGGTCCACCTTCTGGGCGCAGGCCGGGCAGGCGGGCTTTGCTCCCGAGGCCGCAACCTTCGCCGCCGCCTTCCTGTTCCCCAGTGCGATCGAGGCTCTGGGCGATCGCGGCGACGGCATGTCAACCGAGGTCTGGTGGACGCCGAAAGTGCCCTTCACCAGTTCGCTGACGGGTCAGACTGCTGCCGAACTGGCCGCTGCCTATGAGGCCGCCTCAGGCCGCCAATGGGTGCAGACGCTGGGGTACAGCCATGCGCTGTTCGAAACCGGGATTGCCGCGCTCAAGGCCTCGGGTGCGCCGAAGGATCGTGATCTGGTCCGCGATGCCATTGCCGGATTGCGGCTGAATACGATGGTCGGGCCAGTGTCCTGGGCCGATACCCCGATCCGCAACGTTGCCCGGACCGAGATTGCAGGCGGACAATGGCGCAAGACGGGCGGCAAACATGCCTATGATCTGCTGATTACCGAAAACACGCTTGCGCCTTCGATGACGGTCGAGGCGCAGACCGTTGCATTGCCAAAGCTCTGATGCTGCAGGTTCATGGGCTGGCCAAGGCCTTTGGTCCGCTGCAGGTGGTGCGCGACCTGGGCACCACCGTGCAGGGCGGCGAATGTCTGGGCGTGATGGGGCCGAACGGGGCCGGGAAAAGCACCTTCTTCGATCTGCTTGCGGGCGTGACGCGGGCGGATGCGGGCCGGGTTCTGGTGAATGGCGTCGATGTGGCGGCGCTGCCGCCCGAGGCGCGGGTGCGTGCCGGGCTGGCCCGGGCGTTTCAGGTGCCCAAACCTTTTGCCACGCTGACGGTGGGTGAACACCTGCTGTTGGCTGCCGATGCTGGGGGCGGTTTGCGGGGCCGTGCTGCCGCCGCAAGGGTCGATGAGGTGCTGGCTCTGACGGGCCTATCGCGCCTGCGCAATGCGCCCGGGGGCAGCCTGCGCCTGCTTGATCGCAAGCGGCTGGAACTGGCGAAGGCACTGGCGACCGGGCCGAAGGTGCTGCTGCTGGACGAAATTTCCGGCGGGCTGACCGAGCCCGAGGTTCAGGCGCTTGTCGTATTGATCCGCGGGCTGAAACGTCCGGGTCTGGCGATCCTGTGGATCGAGCATATCGCCCATGCGCTGCAAGCGACCTGCGACCGTATCCTGATGCTGCATCTGGGCGCAAAGGTGATTGAAGACAGGCCCGATGTGGTGACTGCCGATCCGCGCGTCCGCGCGCTGTATCTGGGAGCGGCGGCCCATGCTTGACATCGAAGGTATGAACGCTTTTCACGGCGATTTTCAGGCGCTGTTCGGGATCGATCTGCACCTGGAGCCGGGCGAGACGCTGGCGCTGATCGGGGCAAATGGCGCGGGCAAGACATCCTTCCTGCGCGCGCTTTGTGGCCTGACACGGGCGCAGGCCGGGCGCTTTGCGCTCAACGGGCAGGCGATGCTGCCGCTTGAGGCCCCGGCCCGGGCGCGGGCCGGGATCGCGCTTTGCCCCGAAGGGCGGCGGATGTTCTCCTCGCTCAGCGTGGCGGAAAATCTGATGTTGGGCGGACGGATTGGCCGACAGGGCCCGTGGAATATGGACAGCGTCTGCAGCCTGTTCCCCATCTTGCGCGAATTCGCGCAGCGCCCGGCGGCGCTTTTGTCGGGCGGGCAACAGCAGATGGTGGCGATCGGGCGGGCGCTGATGGCCAACCCTGCACTGCTGTTGCTGGACGAGGTCAGCCTTGGCCTTGCCCCGGTGGTGGTGGACGAGTTGCATGACGCACTTGTCCGGATCCGGGGCGAGGGCATGGCCATTATCTTTGTGGAGCAGGACATCGCCCGCGCCTTGCGGCAGGCTGACCGGTTCCTGTGCCTGCTGGAGGGCCGCGCGCAATTGGCCGGGCCTGCGCGGGGGGCCGATCTGGCCGCCATAGGCCGCGCCTATTTCGGAGAGACGGCATGAATGTCTGGATCGAAACCCTGATGAACGGGCTGATGCTGGGGGGACTATATGCGCTGTTCGGTCTGGGCCTGTCGCTGATCTTTGGCGTGATGCGGATTGCCAATATTGCCCATGGGGAACTGGTGATCGGTGGAGCGTTCATGGCATTTTCCATTGCCGGGGCCGTGCCGCTGCCGCCAATCATGCTGGTGGCGCTGGTCACTGCGCTGATGTTTGCTCTGGGATGGGCAGTGCAATCGGCGCTGGTGAACCGGGTTCTGGGCTCTGATCCGTTGCGGCCCTTGTTGCTGACCTTCGGCTTGTCGGTGCTGACGCAGAACCTGTTGGTGGAACTGTTCGGCGCTGACAGCCGGTCGCTGGACATTGGCAGTTTCAAGACGGCCGCGCTGACATTGGGCACGCTGTCGGTGGGGTTGCTGCCGCTCGTCACCTTTGGCCTGACGCTGCTGCTTTTTGCCCTGCTGCATTGGGGGCTGCACCATTCCGCTGTGGGCCGGGTCGTGCGGGCCACGGCAGATGATCCTGAAATCGTTGCCTTGATGGGGGTCAACCGCAAACAGGTCTTTGCCGGAGTGATGGCACTTTCGGCGGCGCTTGCGGCACTGGCCGGGATGCTGCTTGCGATGCGTTCGACCGTGACACCGTTTTCCGGGGCGGAACGCCTGCTGATCGCCTTTGAAGTGGTGGTGATCGGCGGTCTGGGCTCGATCTGGGCCAGCCTTGCAGGTGGGTTGGCATTGGGGTTGGTTCATGCGGTCAGCTTTCGCGCCGATCCGGCTTCGGGGTTGCTTTACGGCCATATCCTGCTGCTCGCGATCTTGCTGATCCGCCCCGAGGGGTTGGCGGGCAAAAGGAGAACGCGGTGATGCGGCACTTGATCCTTTGGGCAATTGCCGGGGCGGCCCTGGCGTTGATGCCCTTCGTGGCCGGGCGTGGCCTCTTGGTGCTGGGCGTGGAAATGCTGGTGCTGATCGCGCTGGCGCAGGCCTGGAACCTGCTCGCCGGCTATGGTGGGTTGCTCTCGCTCGGCCATCATGCGCTGTTCGGGGTAGGCGGCTATGCGCTTTACGCGATCAGCCGCGATCTGGGGCTGAACCCCTATACAGCGATCCCGTTTGCGGGGCTTTCTGCGGCGGCGCTGGCATTGGTTCTGGCGCCGATCCTGTTCCGGCTGCGCGATGTCTATTTTGCGGTGGGCATGTGGGTTGCGGCGGAAATCCTGCGCATTGCCGTCAGCCGCAGCGATTGGCTGGGCGGCGCATCTGGCTTGCCGCTGGCGGGCGCGCGATCCATCAGCCGCGACTGGATGGGCAGCTTCACCTTCTGGTCGGCCCTGGCCCTGGCCCTTGGGATGACGGCGTTTGTGGGCTGGCTGATGGCGGGGCGCTTTGGCCTGCGGCTGCGGGCGCTGCGCGATGACGAAGTGGCGGCGCGGTCGATTGGCGTCGGACCGCAGCGCATCCGGCTGATTGTCTTTCTGATCTCGGCAGCCGGGGCGGGCATGGCAGGGGCGATCAGCTTTCTGTCCGCGCTGTTCATCACCCCGATGGCGGCCTTTGACATGACATGGATGGTGACCACGGTCTTCGTCTGCATCATCGGCGGCATTGGCCGTCTGTCCGGGCCGATCCTTGGCACGGCCCTGTATTTTACCCTGCGCGAGACACTGTCCTTTTCGCCCGGGGCGACGCTGATGGCCGTGGGGGCTGCCGCAATCGCGGTGATGCTGTTCGCGCCCGGCGGTCTGGCCGGGCTGATCGACCGTCTGGCCCAATTGATCCGACAGGAGAAAACCGCATGAAAACCGCCTTCTACCATGATGAACGCTGCCTGTGGCACAGCACGGGGGAACATGCGCTGATCCTGCCGGTGGGTGGCTGGGTCCAGCCCCCCGCAGGTGCGGGCCATGCTGAAAGCCCGGAAAGCAAACGCCGGTTCCGCAATCTGCTGGACGTGTCTGGGCTGGCGGCACAGCTGGACATGCGCGGCGGCGCCCCCGCCAGCCGTGAAGACATGCTGCGCGTTCATCCGTCGGGCTATCTGGACCGCTTCAAGGCGCTGTCGGATGCCGGGGGGGGCAATGCGGGCATCTATTCGCCCTTCGGGGCGGGCAGTTTTGAAATCGCCGCGCTGTCGGCAGGGCTGGCCAAGCAGGCGGTGGCCGATGTCTGGGCGCGGCGGGTGGCCAATGCCTATGTGCTGTCACGCCCGCCGGGGCACCATTGCCTGCCCGAACAATCCATGGGGTTCTGTCTGTTGGCCAATATCCCGATCGCGCTGGAGGCGCTGCGGGCAGAACATGGCCCCCTGCGGGTCGCGGTATTGGATTGGGACGTGCATCATGGCAATGGCACACAGGCCGTTTATTATGACCGGGCTGACACCCTGACCATCTCGATCCATCAGGAAAGCTGTTTTCCTCCGGGTCAGGGCCTTGCCAGTGAACACGGGGCAGGAGCCGGGCTTGGGGCCAACCTGAATGTGCCCTTGCTGCCGGGTGGCGGGCATCAGGCCTATATGGATGCGATGGAATTGCTGGTGTTGCCCGCGCTGCGGGCTTTTGCGCCGGACATGATTGTTGTGGCCAGCGGGCTGGATGCCAATGGGTTTGACCCGCTGGCGCGGATGCAGGCCCATTCGGAGACGTTCCGGGCAATGACCGAACAGGTCAAGTCGCTGGCCGATACGATCTGCGACGGGCGTCTGCTGTGCGTGCATGAGGGCGGCTATGCCGAGGTCATCGTGCCGTTCTGCGGTCTTGCCGTGCTGGAGGCGCTGTCGGGGATCAGAACCGCCGTGGTCGATCCGGTGCTGGGCCTGCTGCAGGCGCAGCAGCCAGCCCCCGATTTCGTGACCTTTCAGCGCGACAGGCTACAGCAACAGGCTGACCGGCTGGCCCTGCCTGCCGGGGTAGCGTGACGCGGAAAGCGCGACCGGGGGAAGGCCCCCCGGCCTTGCCGGGATCAACCTTCGTAGCGTTCCAGAAACTCTTCGGCCTTCAGGCGGCGGAAATCGGTCAGGGCGCTGCGCAACCGGGCGTGATCCCAATCCCACCAGGCCAGCGCCAGCAGCCGGTCGATCACCGGCTGGGCAAAGCGCGCCCGCAGCGGGGTGGCTGGGCATCCTGCCACGATCATGAAGGGCCCCACATCGCGGGTGACCACGGCGCCGCTGGCCACGATGGCGCCGATACCCACTGTCACTTCGGGCTTGATGATCGCGCCATGGCCGATCCAGCAATCGGCACCCAAGCTGGTGCGCCGGGCTGCGCGGGCGGCGAAGAATTCGGCGTCATCTTCCACATCGTCCCAGTAATAGCTGGAGCGGTAAAGGAAATGGTGCTGTGCTGCATTCTGGAACGGGTGATCGGTCGGTCCGATCCGCGTCATCGCCGCGATATTGGCAAACCGCCCGACGGCGGTATTGGCGATATCGGCCAGACGGTCGCAATAGGCGTAATCGCCAAATTCCGAATTCACCACGATCGACCCGGCCCCGATCTCGCACCAGCCACCGAAGGTGGAATTCACGATCTTGGCCCCCTCGTGGATCATGGGGGCAGTGGCAGACAATTTGGGCATCACCAATCTCGCTCGGTTCCGTCAGATTTCAGAAAACGGCCGTTCTGGCCGGGGGTCAATCGGTCGGCCAGCGCGATGATCTCGGCACCGGCGGCGGCCGGATCCCGGTCGGCCTCTGCCCCGCCCATATCCGTGCGCACCCAGCCCGGATCAATGGCCACTGCGATCATCCCCCGGGGCGCAAGATCGGTTGCCATGGCCTGCACACCCTTGTTCAGCGCAACCTTTGACATCCGATAGGCGATGGAATCCGATTTGGCATAGCCCATCCAGGCCATTTGCGATGAAATCGCCAGAACCCGGCCACCAGCCTGCATCTGCGGCAACAGGGCCCGGGTGATGGCCAGCGGGGCAAAGGCGTTGACCTGCATGACACGGGCGAAATCATCGGGGTTCAGATCCCCCAAAGGTCCAGCCTTCGGGCCGATGATCCCGGCATTGTGGATCAGGATGTCGATGGGGCCGATATCCGCTGCCAGATCGGCCAGCCCGGCCAGCCCGACCATCTCCAGCCGGTAGCCCGTCACACGGGGCGGGGGTTCGCCTTGCCGTAGGGTGCAGGACACCTGCCACCCCCGCGCCAGTGCTGCCTCGCAGAGCGCACGCCCGATTCCACGCGCCCCGCCCGTGATCAGCACATGGACCACATCATTGCCCCTTGATGAGCTTGCGGCGCAGCCAGCCCGACAGGCTGTCCATCAGCATGACCATCAGCACGATCAGCACCATGTAATAGGCCACTTCTTCCCAATCCTTCTGGGTGATGATGGCCTGTGTCAGCAAAAGCCCGATGCCGCCCCCGACAATCGCGCCGATGACGGTGGCGCTGCGGGTATTGGATTCCAGATAGTACAGCACCTGTGACAGCAGAACCGGCGTGATCTGCGGGATCACCCCGAACCGCGCCCGCTGCAACCCGTTCGCCCCGGTGGAGCGGATGCCCTCCACCTGCTTCTCGTCGATGTTTTCCAGCGCCTCGGAGAACATCTTGCCAAAGGACCCGACATCAGTGATCGCAATCGCGATAGCCCCTGTCATCGGCCCCGGCCCAAAGGCGCGCGACAGGATCACGGTCCAGATCAGCCCATCCACGCCCCGGATGAAATCGAACAACCGGCGCGCGGCAAAGCGCAGCGGCCCCAGCGGCATGAAGTTGCGCGCGGCCAGAAAGCCCATCGGCAGGGCGATGATCGCCGCCGTCATGGTGCCCAGAAAGGCCATCAGGATCGTTTCGAAAATCGCCCAGGCCACATCGCCATGGCGCCACATCTTGTTGGTCCAGAAATCCGACAGCATGTGGCCGATGTTCGACCGTGCCGGATCGACCCGATCCCCCCACAGTGCCAGCGCAGCCAGTTCGCCGATCCCCTTGCCGTAGAAAGGGCTGTCCAGCGTGAAGAACCACAGTTCCCACCCCGCCTGATAGCGGAAGGTTTCCACCTTGCTGCGGGTATAGTTGAAGCGGCCTGCTTCGGTAGTGACCGACACCTTGTTCGGGGCGACCGAAATCCAGTCGGGGATCGGCTCGGGCGCAGTCAGAACCGGCCTGCCGCCTTCGGGGCGGATGTCGATGGTGCCATAGCCCGGAACGATCATGCGCGCGCCGGCATCGTCATAGGTGACGCTGTGGCCGGTCCCAAGATCGATGGTGGTGGTGGTTCCGTTCATCGTCACCCAATCGGGCAAAAGGCCGGGCGGATAGGTGCCCTTGCTTTCGCCTTCGATCGCGACCTCTACCTTGCCGGTGCGATTGTCACGGGTGACATGGGTCTTGTGCGACCAGAAGTCGGACAGCAGGATCGCGGCATTGTCGAACCGCGCCCTTTGCCATAGCCCTGCCACATCGAAACTGATGGCGGTATATACCAGATAGGCCAGGATCAGCGCCGGGATGAACAGCGCCATGCGGCGCTTGCGGGCAAAGCTGCGGGTGACGGTTTCGGCCAGCGAGGGCGTCAGCGAGGTGGCAGCGGCGGCGGTCATGGTCATGGCTTACTGCCCCTTCACCAGCTTGTGGCGGAAATGGTCGGAAACGCGGTCGATGATGACGATGGCCAGAAACAGCAGAAGGAAGATCGCCACCACCTTGTCATAGCGGCCCTGACCCCATTGCATCGCCAGTTTCAGGTCATGGCCGATGCCGCCTTCGCCGACAAAGCCCAGAATGGCGCTGGCGCGGACGTTGATTTCAAAGCGCAGCAGCGCATAGGACAGCCAGTTTGGCGCGACCTGCGGAATGACCCCCAGCCACATCCGCTGCCCCCATGTCGCCCCGACCGATTGCAACCCTTCGATGGGTTTGAGATCGGCATTCTCGGCCACTTCGGAAAACAGCTTGCCAAGCGCCCCGCCGGTATGCAGCGCAATCGCGATCACCGCGGGCACCGGACCGCCGCCCAGGACATAGATCAGAACCAGCGCGATGACGATTTCGGGAATGGCGCGCAGGGCATCCATGCTGCGGCGGAACAGCGGGATCAGACGCGGCCAGCGTGCCAGACCACGCGTTGCCAGCAGCGACAGACCCATGGCCATCAACGCACCGATCAGCGTGGCCACACCGGCAATGTTGATGGTTTCGATCAGGGCCGGGATATGTTCGATGAAAAGGCCGGGCAGGTTGGCGGCCTTGGACCAGGCTTCTGACAGAACTTCGGACGGAAATTCAAAAACCTGCGGCAGGCCATCCCAGAAGCCGCCGGCATTGCGTTCATCCGCCAGCCACCAGCCCGAAGCCATGAAAGCCACGAACAGCACAAGCAGGATGCCGCCATACATGCGTTTGCGGCGGGCCATGTCCAGATAGACCTGAGTTGCCGAGCTGTTCTGCGGGCGTGGGCCGGGTTCCGGGCCGAAAGCGACGTCAACCATTTGGGATGTCCAGAATGAAAAAGCCGGACCCCCGGAAGGGGGTCCAGCGACGCGTCATGAAAACTTATTGGGCTTCTTGCAGTTTGCGCGCGGCGAGGATGCCCAGATAGTCTTCGTGCTTGACCGGCACGAAATCCTTGGCTTCGCCGGCAGCGACGGCATAGGCGCAGGTCGGATCGGTTTCCCACATGGTATCCAGCAGGGCGTACATCTTGTCCTTCACATCCTGCGGAGCGGATTTGCGGACAACCATCGGGCCTTCCGGGATGAGCTTGGAGCGCCAGATTTCGGTCAGGGTGCTCATGTCAACCAGACCCGAGTCGGCGGCCTTGCGGAACGCGCCCGAGTTGAACCCGTCTTCCCAGTTGCCAAGACCATCTGCCCAAGCCACGGCAGCGTCGAAATCGCCATTGGCCACGCCGACGATCGACTGTTCGTGGCCGCCCGACATTTTGACTTCGCTGAAGAATTCTTCCAGCTTGCCATGGGCTTCCTGCAGTTCGGCGCCCGGCACCAGATAGCCCGAGGTGGAGTTCGGGTCTGCGAAGGCAAAGACCTTGTCCTTGGCATCTTCGATCGACTTGATGCCGCTGTCGGCCTTGGCGAAGCCGATGGAATAGTAACCGGTGGTGCCATCCACGTTCTGCTTGGTCAGCATCACGTCAACGGCTTCGGGGTTGGTCAGGTAGGTTTTCGCATAGGCGCTGGCACCCAGCCATGCGAAATCCAGCGTGCCGCCCAGCAGGCCCTGGATCACGCCATCATAATCGGCGGGGGTGAACAGCTTGGTGGGGACGCCAAGCTCGGCCTCGACCTTGGCGCGGAAGCATTCCAGGTTGGTCATACGGTCCTGGGCATTTTCGCCGCCAAGGATACCGATGTTGAATTCCTTGATGGTTTCGGCGGCAGCAGCGCCGGTCAGGGCAGTGGTCGCCGCAAGGGCAAGGATCAGCGTCTTCATGGTCATCTCCGGGTTCTGGCCCAAGGGGCTGGGGGAAAGAGAAGGGAAAGCGGTCAGGCCAGCATCGCGCCGGCATAGGCCTCGTCAGGACGGCGATCGGCAGGGATCGCGGTCGAGGTGGCGGACTCGTTAAAGCTTTCGTCGGCGCCATAGATGTCGCGGGCCACACCGGTCGAAAGTTGGTCGGGCGTGCCGTCAAAGACGATGCGCCCGTCCCGCATGCCGATCACCCGGTCGCAATAGCGCCGCGCGGTATCGAGCGTGTGCAGATTGGCGATGACCATGCGGCCATCTTCCACGTTGATGCGCTTGAGCGTGTCCATCACGACCTGCGCGTTCATCGGATCAAGGCTTGCGATGGGTTCATCGGCCAGAATGATCTTGGGGTCCTGCATCAGCGCGCGGGCAATCGCCACCCGCTGCTGCTGGCCACCTGACAGGGCTTCGGCCCGTTTCGGTGCCTGTTCGGCGATACCAAGACGGCCAAGGATTTCCAGCGCCTTCAGGATATCGGCCTCGGACCACAGGTTGAACATGGTCTGCAGGGTGGACCGGCGGTTCAGGATGCCATGCAGCACGTTCGAAGCCACATCCATGCGCGGCACCAGATTGAACTGCTGGAAGATCATCGCACATTGCGATTGCCAGGCCCGTGCCTCGGCCCCTTTCAGCGCGAGAACGTCGCGGCCTTCCACCAGAATGCTGCCGGAAGACGCATCGGTCAGCCGGTTCATCATCCGCAGAAAGGTGGATTTGCCTGCGCCCGACCGACCGATGATGCCAACAAAGGCGGGGCCATCGATGGCGAATGAGATGTTGTCCACGGCGGCCTTCTGGCCAAACATCCGTGTGACATTCTTGACTTCCAGCATCGCACCACCCCTGGTCCCATTGGCGGCGGTGGTAGCCCTGCAATGTGAAAGATGCTCAAAGCTTCGGTGAAGCTTGGATGACAGGCCGGGGATGGTCTCGTGCGCGGTAGGGTTCGATTTGAGTGCACGGGATTACACATCTTCGCGCGCGAGTTGATGGGGGAGATGAAGAATGACCTGTGCTTTGGTGCCCGAACTTGCCGTCTCTGACTGGCAGCGGTCACGGCGGTTCTATTGCGAAGTGCTGGGATTTTCCTGCGCCTATGACCGTGCCGATGAAGGGTTCAGCTATCTTTGCCTTGGCGCAGCCGAGTTGATGATTGACCAGATCGGGCTGGGGCGCGATTTCGACGATGGGCATCTGCCGGACGGCTATCCCTTTGGCAGGGGGCTGAATCTGCAGATCGAAGTGCCGGATATCGGCCCGCTGCTCGCCGGGCTGGACCGGGTGGGCCACCCGCTGTTCCTGCCGGTCGAAGACAAATGGTATCGCACAGGCAGCATGGAATCAGGCAATCGCCAGTTCGTCGTGGCCGACCCGGACGGCTATCTGCTGCGCTTCTTTCAGGATCTGGGAACCCGTCCTGCATGCATGACTCCCACGGGGCGTTCCTTTGCGCCATAATGCGAAAACAGGGGCAGGGCGAAGGGGGCGGGTTGGTCAAGCGGACAGTCAAGGGTTGCATTGATGCGAACAATATGTGAACATTTGAGAGTAGCGTTTGCCCTACGAGGATCCCATGTCCGCCGCAACAGTGATTTCCAACGATTTCGATTTCGAATTTGGTCAGTGGCGGGTGCGTCATCGCCGATTGAAGCAGCGGCTGGTCGGCTGCACGGAATGGGACGAGTTTTCCGGCCAGTCTGAAACCAGGCCGGTTCTGGGCGGTAACGGCAATATCGAAGACAACCTGCTCTTGTTTCCGGGCTGCAACTACCGCGCCATCGCCATCAGATCCTACAGCGTGGAACAGCGCAGTTGGGCGATCTGGTGGCTGTCGGCCAATGATCCGCATCGGCTGGATGTGCCGGTGATCGGCAGGTTTGAGGCCGGTGTCGGCACATTTCTGGCGCAAGACAGCGTGGACGGGCGGCCGGTCACGGTCAGGTTCCTGTGGTTGGATACCGACACGGCCAGCCCCAGATGGGAACAGGCCATGTCGGTTGATGGCGGTGCCACATGGGAAACCAACTGGACGATGGCGTTTAAGCGCGCCTGACTGACGGGTTTGGCCGGCTGATGGGCCGGGCGTTACAGCGCCGCAGCCAGCCGCGTGCCCTGATCGATGGCGCGTTTGGCATCCAGCTCTGCCGCGACATCGGCCCCGCCGATCAGATGCACGGTGACGCCCCGCGCCTCTAGCCCGGCCTGCAGGCTGCGATCCGGGTCTTGACCGGCGCAGATCACCACGGAATCTACGCGCAAGACCTGCGGCTCGCCATTCACCGTAACGGCCAGCCCCTCGGGCGTGACTGCCTGATAGGCCACGCCGCCCAGCATTTTCACGCCCTTCATCTGCAATGCGGCACGATGAATCCAGCCCGTCGTCTTGCCCAGCTTGCGCCCCGGTTTTTCGGGCTTGCGCTGCAACAGCCAGACCTGCCGGGCCGGGGCTTCGGGGCGCGGCCCTTCGGGGGCAAGCCCCCCCGCCACCTGTGCCGGATCGCCCACCCCCCACTCGCGCCGCCACAGCGCAGGGTCCAGCGTCGGGCTGGTGCCATGATGCACCAGATATTCGGCCACATCAAAGCCAATGCCGCCTGCGCCCACCACGGCCACCCGCGCCCCCACCGGTGCCCCGCGCAATACATCACGGTAAGACAGAACCCGGGGATTGTCTTCGCCTGGGATACCCGCGCTGCGCGGGGTGATGCCGGTGGCCAGAATGACATCATCGAACCCGGCCAACATCTCGGGCGTGGCTTCCACACCCAGACGGGCGGTGACCGAGCTTGCGGCCAGCCGGGTCTGGAACCAATCGATCAAGCCGCGAAACTCTTCCTTGCCCGGCACGGCGGCGGCCAGATGCAATTGCCCGCCTGCAACTGGACTGCGGTCGAACAGCGTCACGTGATGGCCGCGCTCAGACGCGGTCAGCGCCGCCGAAAGGCCGGCAGGCCCCGCCCCGACCACCGCAATGCGCCGCGGTGTGGCGGCGGGGGCGATCACCAGCTCGGTTTCGTGGCAGGCGCGCGGGTTCACCAGACAAGAGGTAAGCTTGCCGCTGAACGTATGGTCCAGACAGGCCTGGTTGCAGGCGATGCAAGGCGCGATTTCGGCCCCCCGGCTCGCCGCCGCCTTGGCAACGAAATCGGGATCGGCCAGAAAGGGTCGCGCCATCGACACCATATCGGCCTGTCCGCCTGCCAGCAGCGCCTCGGCCACTTCGGGCGTGTTGATCCGGTTCGAGGTGATGACCGGAATGCCCACTTCGGGCCGCAACCGCGCGGTCAGATGCGCAAAGGCCGCCCGTGGCACCGATGTGGCAATGGTGGGCACCCGCGCTTCATGCCAGCCGATCCCGGTATTCAGGACCGAGGCCCCTGCCGTCTCGATCGCCTTGGCAAGAAGCACCACCTCGTCCCAGGTGGAGCCGTCTGGGATCAGATCGATCAGCGAAATGCGATAGATCAGGATGGCATCGCTAATCGCTGCACGCACCCGCCGCACCACTTCGACCGGCAGGCGCATCCGGTTTTCATAGCTGCCGCCCCAGTGATCGTTGCGGCGGTTGACATGGGTCACGAGGAACTGGTTCAGGAAGTATCCCTCGGACCCCATCACCTCGACCCCGTCATAGCCCGCGGCGATGGCGCGGCTGGCGGCGGTGGCGATGTCGCTGATCTGCTTTTCAATCCCCTCTTCATCCAGTTCCTTGGGCACAAAGGGCGAGATCGGCGATTTCACCGCGCTGGCCGACACGCAATCCGGCCCATAGGCATAGCGGCCCGCATGCAGGATCTGCATGGCAATGCGCCCGCCTGCGGCATGAACCCGGTCGGTGACGATGCGGTGATTGGCAATGTCGCGGTCGGAAAACAGCCCCGCTGCCCCCGGGAACACCCCGCCTTCGCGGTTGGGGGCCATGCCACCGGTGACCATCAGGCCAACACCGCCGCGCGCCCGCGCCGCGTAGAATTCGGCCACCCGGTTCCAGTCTCCGGTTTCCTCCAGCCCGGTATGCATCGACCCCATCAGCACACGGTTCTTCAGCGTGATGCTGCCCATCGTGATCGGGGCAAGCAGATGCGGATAGCTGGTGGTCATGGCGGTCCTCCTCGGGCTTGGCGGCCAGAGTTGCAAATGGGCGCGGCGCTGTCACCGTCAACGCTGCGTCACGGTTGTGCGGGGGGCTGTCTGCCCGCTGCGCACGCCGAGGATATTTGGGCCAAGATAAAGGCGGTTGGCGTTTGTGGGGATCAGGTCAGGCCAAGAAGTGCGGGCAGTTCGGCCATGGAGGTGAAGATCTGCGCCCCTTCGGCCTGCAATGATGCCCCGTCGCCATGGGGGGCATAACCCATGCAGCGCATCCCGGCCCGTTGGGCGGCACGGGCACCGGTCGCGCTGTCTTCGATGACCACGCAGGCAGCAGGCGCTACCCCAAGGTTTTGCGCGGCGTGAAGATAAAGATCGGGCGCGGGTTTCAGCATCCCCAGATCAATTCCGGAAAACAACCTGCCGGTCAGCCGCTGCAGCAGCGCCGGATGCTGGCCCAGGGTCACGGCCATTTTGCGCATCGTGCCGTTTGATCCGATGGCATAGGGAATACCCGCCGCATCGAGCGCATCGAAGACCTGCGCCACACCAGCCACCAGCGCAGTGCCCTGTGCCAGCCGGTCATAAAGCCGTTCGTAAATCTCTGCGGTCCAACCTGCGGGAATATCGGCCCCGAGTTCGGCAGCGATCCGTCCGCAGCGTTCGATGGTGCCGCCCAGAAAACGCTGTTCCATTTCGGCCCGGCTCAGGTCAAGGCCGCGCGCGGCGAGGTCTTCGGCCAGAAGGTCGAAGGTGGCGGGTTCGCTGTCCACCACCACGCCATCACAATCGAACAGAACGGCGGCGGGGGTCATGGCGCGCGCAGCAGGGTGATGATCGTGTCACCATAGCTGCGCTGGTCGATTTCCTCGAACCCGTCCGGGGGAAGGGGGGCAGTGTTTTCTTCCCAGACGATCAGCGCTCGTGGTGCCAGCCAGCCGCCACCGATGCAGGAGGCCAGCGCCTTTTCGCCCAGGCCCTGACCATAGGGCGGATCAAGAAACACCAGATCATAGCCCGCGCCGCGATTGGGGCCCATGTTGGTGGCATCGCGCCGCCAGACATCGGTGGTGCCCATGGCCCGCATCAGTTCGATATTGCGCCGAAGCAGCGCCCTTGCTGCCGTGCCGTCATCGACAAAGGCCACTCGCGCTGCGCCTCGCGACAGCGCCTCCAGCCCAAGCGCGCCAGTCCCGGCAAACAGATCGAGCACGCGGGCACCGGCAACCGGATCGCCCGACTTCGCCACCCTTCCATTGATCAGAAGGTTGAAGATCGCCTCGCGCACGCGGTCGGTCGTCGGGCGCAGATGGGCCTGCGGGTCACCCGCCCCCACATCGGCGAGTTTCAGGCCCCGCGATGCGCCGCCGACGATCCTCACTTCAGCAGGCCCTTCAGATCGGCAGTGGTATCGGCAACCAGCGCCGGGTCGGGGCTGCGGCCCATTTCGATCAGCCGCTTGCCCACCATATAGGCGCGCGGATCGTTCATCGCATCCACGGCCAGCAGCGTGGTGCCCCGGAAATACCAGAAGCTGACTGCTGCACCGGTCGGGCCGCGGGTCACGATGCGATCATAGCCGGTGTTCAGCCCGGCGATCTGCAGTTTGCAATCATATTGATCCGACCAGAACCACGGTTTGGCCAGATAGGGCTGGTTTGCCCCCAGCATGTTGGCGGCCACCGCCTCGGCCTGATCGATGGCGTTGCCCACCGATTCCAGCCGCAACCGGCCCTCGCCATGCGGAAAGCTGGCGCAATCACCAGCAGACCAGATATGCGGCACAGAGGTTCGCCCGAATTCATCGGTGCGGATGCCATTATCCAGCGCGCAGCCTGCCAGTTCGGCCAGCGCGGTGGCAGGCAGGATGCCCACGCCTGCGATCACGAAATCGGCTTGCAAGTCGCGCCCGTCGGTCAGTCGGGCTGCCGATACGCGGCCTTCGCCAAGCAGGCGATCCAGGCCGACGCCTTCCAGAATATCCACGCCATGCGCGCGATGCAGCGCCCGGAAGTGATCCGAGGTTTCGGGCGCGGCCACCCGCTGCAGGATGCGGGGGGCCATTTCCACCACGCTGACCTTCAGGCCCAGCTTGGCAGCCACGGCGGCAGCCTCCAGCCCGATATAGCCGCCCCCGATGATGACAACATGGCGGCCTGGCTGAAACTGCGCCCGCATCGCATCGACATCGGCCAGGGTGCGCACGGTATAGACCCCGTCCAGATCGCCGCCGATGGTAGCGGGCAGGCGGCGCGGCACCGACCCGGTGGTCAGCGCAAGTTCGTCATACTGGAGGGTTTCGCTGCCCAGCGTCACATGGCGTGCGACCGGATCAATGCCGGTCACCGGCTGGCCCAGCCGCAGGGTGATGCGGTTCTCGGCATAGAAATCGGCCCCGCGCAACCACAGCCGTTCTTCCTCCATCTCGCCCAGAAGATAGGCTTTTGACAGCGGCGGGCGCTGATAGGGGGGGCTGGGTTCTTCGCCGATCAGGGTGATGTCGCCGTCAAATCCCGCACTGCGCAGCTTGGCCGCCAGCGCCGCCCCCGCCTGCCCGGCCCCCACGATCACGAAATGCGCCATCTTCCGCTCCCCTTTGCCCTCTGGCCTTCCTCGCCCCGGACCCTATAACTGTGGGCGACGGAAACGCAACGCGCGAGGACTGGCAAATGACGATTTCTGAGGGCAGCAAACTTCCGGGCGCAAGCCTGTTGCGGATGGGGGATGCGGGCCCCGAAGCGGTGGATCTGGCCGCGAAACTGGCAGGCCGCAAAGTGGTGATCTTTGGTCTGCCGGGCGCCTATACCGGCGTCTGCACCACGGCGCATGTGCCCAGCTTCATCCGCACCAAGGACAAATTTGCCGCCAAGGGCGTGGATGAAATCATCTGTGTCTCGGTCAATGATCCCTTCGTGATGAAGGCCTGGGGCGAAGCCACCGGTGCAGATGCCGCGGGCATCACCATGCTGGGCGATGCGCAGGCTGAATTCACCAAGGCCATCGGGCTGGAGTTCTCGGCCCCGCCAGCGGGGCTGATTGATCGGTCCAAGCGCTATGCGCTTTATGCCGAAGATGGCGTGGTCAAGGTGCTGCAGGTCGAAGACAGCCCCGGACAGTGCAGCATTTCGGGCGGCGAGGCGCTGCTGGACGCGATCTGATCGCACAGGGGGCCGGTGTGACCGGCCCCTTTTCATTCTGGGGCAAAGCACTGGCAGTGGCCTGCGCGGATCATGGGCGCGGGCAGATCGGTGCAGATCGCGGCGCCCGCCAGCGCAGAGAGATTGGTCTGGCCGATCCTCTTTGGAACATAGGGGAACCGCCGTCATTCTTCCGTACGAACCGGGATAGACCGTTTCTGAAAGCCGGTTTTTGTCTGTTCGAACCCGGCCTTGCGATAGAATTCAAGCGTGCCCCGCTCCGTCGAGCCGGTCAACAGCATGACCTTGTAGCAGCCGGATGCCCATGCTGCCTCTGATGCGGCATTCAGGATCATCCGTCCGTATCCCCGGTTTCGATGATCCCGATGGGTCACGACGTTCTCTATCAGACCATAGGGCCTTGCTCTGCGCGTAAGGTTCGGAATGACGACCAGAGCGCAGGACGCAACAAGCACGCCGCCAATCTCGCCAAGGAAAATTGCGCTACCGGTATAGCTGAGAAAGCGCGCAAACGCGTCATTGGCACGCAAATCATCCGGACGCTCGTCATCGGGGACAAGGTGCTGATAGAGGTCCAGCAAACGTGGGATGTCGCTTTGGGTTGCGTGCCGTATGCTCAGTTCAGGTTCATCCATGACCCCAGATTTCTCCACTTTGCAAAGGATCGCAACGGGTTCGGTGCTAATCCTTGATTGTGACAGAAACCGGCATATCTGATGTGATCCTCAAAAACCGGACAATTGCGAAAGCCATGATCTTTGGTCTGCTGCCGCCCAAACATGGCGCGATCAGACTATGCTGCGATACGGTAACCACGAGCCGATGCTCGGCCAGCGATGAGCTGCCGCCATAGAGGGTCACAGCTTGCCAGCGCGGAGCTAAAAGAATTGTCGTGATCGACCGGGCTGTCTGCGGGCGGGAGGGTTTTTCCAGATCTCATGCACGACCTTCACCTATGCCCGCCACATGGACCGCGCCGGAGCCAGAGGGACGCGGTGATTTATTCAGACAGGCGCTTCGGACTGAAGGGCGGGCAGGTGCTCCCCCGTATCCGTTCAGGCCGTCAGGAATGATCGTTCAGGAAAATCTTCACGACAAAGCTGACGCGCGGCAACAGTGCCACACCTCGGGCCGATAAAGTAGAAGGTGATGATTGCGCGGCAACTGCGTATGCACGTCCGCCATAATCTGCCATCGCCCGGTATGGGATCATAATGCAGATATATCAAAGTGGTGGAGTGGCGGACCCGGAGCGATTCGAACGCCCGACCCTCAGATTCGTAGTCTGATGCTCTATCCAGCTGAGCTACGGGTCCACTGTGAGGGGGATTTAGCGGCAGCGCGGGGGGGACGCAAGGGACAAAATGCACAAACCTGCAAAAGCCTTGCCGATTTTGTCATCGGCCTGAAATCATCGCATGACATGACAAAGCCCCGCCATTTCTGACGGGGCCGGGTTACAGGATGCCCAAGGGGCGATCAGACTGGGATATTGTCGATCAGGCGAACGCCGCCGATCCAGGCCGCCGCCAGAAGCCGCGCCGGGCCATCCAGCCGTGTGATCGGGTCCAGGGTCGAGGTTGCGCGCAGATCGATATATTCGACCTTTTCAAACCCGGCCTGCAGCAGATCGGTCCGGGCTTGCGCCAATGTCGTGTCCAGATCACCACCATCGCGCAGGGCCGTGGCAGCGCGGCCCATCACCCGGTACAGCGCCGGGGCCTGTGCCCGTGACAAAGCATCCAGCCGCACATTGCGGGACGACAGCGCCAGCCCATCTGCCTCGCGCACGGTTTCGCAGCCGACGATTTCCACCGGGATGTTCAGATCCGCCACAAACCGCTTGACCACCTGCAACTGTTGCCAATCTTTCTGGCCGAAATAGGCGCGATCGGCCTGCGTCATGCCGAACAGCTTGGCCACCACAGTGGCCACACCATCGAAATGACCGGGGCGCATCGCCCCCTCCAGCGCATCGCTGACACCTGACACCGTGACCCGTGTATTGAAACCTGCGGGGTAAACTTCATCCACCGAAGGGGCGAACAACACATCCACGCCTTCGCGGGCCAGAAGGGCCGCATCGACATCTTCGGTCCGGGGATATTTCTCCAGATCTTCCGGGCTGTTGAACTGGGTCGGGTTGACGAAGATCGTCACGATCACCCGGTCGCAGCCGCGCTTTGCGCTCCGCACAAGGCTCAGATGTCCTTCGTGCAGCGCGCCCATCGTGGGCACAAGCCCCACCTGTTTGCCATCGGATTTCCAGCCGCGCACACGGGTACGCAATTCGGCGACAGTCCTGAGAATTTGCATCAGCTTTTCGGCCCTTTGGGCGGCAGCACATCCGGGAAGGCATGTTCGGGCTGCGGGAAGGCGCGCGCGCGGACCTCGGCGGCGTAGTTCGCGATCGCCTCGTCGGCAGTGCGACCCAGATCGGCATAGCGCTTGACGAATTTGGGGCGGAATTCGGTAAACATGCCCAGCATGTCATCGACCACAAGGATCTGCCCGTCACAGCGCAGCCCGGCACCAATGCCGATGGTCGGGATGCGCAGGCGCTGCGTGACCCGGGCCGACAGCCCCTCGGGCACCTTTTCCAGCACGACCGCAAAGGCCCCCGATGCCTCCACCGCTTCGGCATCGACCATGACCTTGCCGGCTTCGGCCTCGCGGCCCACAACCTTGTAGCCACCCAGCACATTCACCGATTGCGGGGTCAGCCCGATATGGGCCATGACCGGCACGCCGCGCCGGGTCAGGAAGGCGATGGTTTCGGCCATATGCTTGCCGCCCTCCAGCTTTACCGCAGGGGCGCCGGTTTCGGCCATCAGCCGGCTGGCGTTGCGAAAGGCTTGTTGCGGGCTTTCCTCATAGCTGCCCCATGGCATGTCGATTACCGGCATTGCCTTTTGGCAGCCTTTTACCACGGCGCGGCCATGCAGGATCATCATGTCCATGGTCACGCCCAGCGTGCTGGGCATGCCGTGCAGCACCATGCCGACCGAATCGCCCACCAGCGCCACATCGCAATGCGCATCGACCAGCCGGGCCATCGGGGTCGTGTAGGCGGTAAGGCAGACGATGGGCGTTCCGCCCTTGCGGTGCATGATATCGACCGGCATCACGGGACGGACGGGGGCGGATGCGCTCATGTTTCTCCTGCTCTCCCTCAAGAGGAACCGGAGCCCTGTATAACGGTGCCCCGGGTGCCGCACCAGCGAAACTTGCCCGCCGCGCCGCAGCGGCACCGGGTCGCAGGCTTGACGACGCAGGGGCCCCGCCAGCATGGTTCGGCAAGCATCGCATCAGGAGACAGCCATGACCCCCTTGCAACGTATCGACCGCAGCGCCGTTGCCCCCGAAGTGACGCGCCCCGATCCGGACAAGGTTCTGGCGGGCGATCCCGTCCATACCAGCTGGAACATCGAAGAGCGCGGCGGGCTTTACAGCGGGATGTGGCAATCCACCCCGGGCAAATGGCGCGTGTCCTACGCGGAATGGGAATATGTCCATATCCATGAAGGTGTGTCGATCCTGACGGATGCCGCGGGCAATGCCACGACACTGCGGGCTGGGGATAGCTGGATCATCCGCCCGGGATTTGAAGGCACATGGGAATGTGTCGAAACCACGTTGAAGGATTATGTGATCCTGACCTGACCCTGCCGCCTTGCGGGGCGCGGCGGCACCATGCCCCCGCTTGACGCCATGTGCCACTGGGGGCAGGCTGCCGCCACATCAGTTTGCGACTTGTTATTATCCCTGTGCCGGAGTTGGCCATGTCTGCCCATGAATTTCCCGCGATCCTCGCTTTGTCGCTTTGCCTTCTGGCCACCCCGTCCTGGGCACAAGCGACGGGGTCTGCCGTGAACCCCAATCCGAAAGTGCCGACAGGCAGCGGGCAATTGCTGCAGGCCAGCGATCCCGACGGATTGGCCGATGCCATGCGCGACCATGGCTACCGCGCCGAATTGACGACAGATGGTCAAGGCGATCCGCGGATCAAATCCGCGACGGCGGGTATCAATTTTTCGGTCTACTTTTACGGCTGCACCGATGGGCAAGAGTGCGATGCCATCCAGTTTTCAGCGGGGTTCGATCTGGAAACCGGGTCGGATGCCCCCGCGATGAACGACTGGAACAAGCGCAAGCGGTTCGGCAAGGCCTATATCGACGACGAAAACGACCCCTATCTTGAAATGGACCTGAATTTTGAAGGGGGCATGACGCGCGACAATTTTCGCGACAATCTGGTGCTTTGGGACAGTCTGGTCGGCGATTTCAAGACCCATATCAACTGGTAGGCCCGTAGGTCAGCGCAAAGCAAAAGGCCCCGGCTTTCACCGGGGCCTTTGTGTTCAGGGGCGCAGGCATCAGCCCTGTTGCGCTGCGGCATCCGTGCCCGCCGTCGCCGTCTGTTCCGCTGCCGCTGCTGCGGCTTCCTCGGCGGCCTTTTGCGCCTCGAGCTCGGCCTTCTTCTGCTTGATCTCTTCGATCCGGGATTCGTCATAGGGGATCAGAAGGCCATATTCGTCTTCCATCCACTTGCCCTCGAGCCGTTCCGATTCCTCCAGCGAGCGGACACGGACGCGGGTGCCGTTGGGCACGCGGTTGTATAGATCGATGATATCCTGATTGAACAGCCGGATGCAGCCTGCCGAGGTAGCCCGCCCGATGGAACGGACATCCACCGTTCCATGGATGCGGAAATAGGTGTCGCGTTTGCCACGATACAGGTAAAGCGCCCGTGCCCCCAGCGGATTTTCCAGCCCGCCCGGCAAACCACCCGCATATTCGGCATAGAATTCGGGGAAGGTGCGGATCATGTTGGCGGTCGGCTGCCAGTTCGGCCATTCCGCCTTGCGCCCGACGACGGCCGAGCCCCGGAAGCCCAGCCCCGACCGGCCCACGGCAATGGAATAGCGCATGGCCCGCCCACCTTCCATCACCCAGTAAAGCTTGCGGAAATGAGGGTCCACCACGATGGTGCCAGGCTTGTCATCCCCGGTGAAGTCCACCTCTTGCCGTGGCATGTTGCCCGACAGGTAGCGGGCATCGACAGCCTGAATCACAAAGCCGCCGTCTTCGACAGATTCATATCCCGGGACGGCGGGCGGTGGTTCTGCGGCCTTGGGTCCACCGGCGCAAGCCGCCAGAACAAGAAGGGAAAGCAGGGCGGCAAGGCGCGAAATCAGATTTGGCACGTTCAGACTCGGGGCTCTGTTGATTTGCGCCCACAAAGGCGCGGACGGACCCTGCCGGTCAACAGCTTTGTGACAGGGTAAATGCAAAATCCCCCGGCCATGGCAGCCGGGGGACACATTGGCAGTGATCAGCAGATCAGTTCAGCGCGCCAAGGCCGAAGAACAGGGTTTCGCCCGAGCTGTCATTGGTGCCGTCATTGTCGGTCACCACGAAGGCCTGACCGGCAGCGTCGATCGCGAAACCTTCCACCTTCTCAGCGGTATAGCCGTTCCAGCGGTTCAGATCGGGGATCAGGTCGCGAACCAGTTCCTTCTTCACCACCGGCAGGGTGCCACCCAGTTCGGCTGGCTTCAGATCGGCCAGCGCGACGCGGGTCAGGTGCTTGACGGCGGCATCCGATCCGGTGCCGTTGTCGCGTTCGATGATATAGGCCCAGTCGCCCACGATGGTGATTTCCGACAGGCCCATCCAGCGGCCCTCTGCCGGGGCTTCCAGCGGGTAATGCACGGCACCCCAGGTTTCGGCGTCGGTGTCATAGGCCACCAGCTTCACCATGCCCTTGGGATCATCGCCCCATTCACGCTGCATGGCGATCCACAGGGTCTTGCCCTGCACGGCGATGCCTTCGGCACCAAACCGCTTTTCATGGGCCAGCAGTTCCGGCGGCAAGGCGATTTCCTTCACGATCGCGCCTTCGGCATCGACATGATAGATCGCATGCGGGAACAGCTTGTCGCTGCGGCCTTCCGAGGCCAGCCAGAACCCGCCCTCGCCATCCGCGGCGATGCCTTCCAGATCCAGCTTTTGTGCCGGGTGGCCACCGCGGGTGACCACAAGCTTGCCGGTGATGCGCGCCGGGGTCTGTGTGGCGTCGATGGTATAGATGGTCGGCGCCCCGGCGTGCACGCTGTCCGACACGCCATACATCAGGCCCGGGGTTGCCGGATCGGTGGCCAGACCCGAAAGGGCAGCCCAACCAAGCGCGGCTTCATCGGCCACCAGCGTCGGATAATTCGCAACGCCTTCGGCCAGTTCATAGATCATGACATGGGCGCGCACGCCGCCATCTTCCACCAGATCCAGTTCGTTGGCCGTGACCAGCAGATTGCGCGACGGGATTGCCACCACGCCTTCGGGGCTGATGCCCGAGGGGATCAGTTGCGCCAGCTTCGGTGCTGCCGGATCGGTCATGTCATAAGCGGCCACGATCGAGGCACGTTCCGCCGCGACAAAGGCCATCGGGGTTTCGCCGAAGGTTCCGGTTTCCAGACCTTCGGGCTCCACGCCCTTCTTGTTGCGGTGATCGGGGTAATGGCCGATGGCGGCAATTGCGCGCTCCATCTCGGCCCCGTTTTCATAGGCCACGCTGCCATCACGGTTGAACACGGTAAATCCGCGCGCGCCGCCTTCCCAATCGCCTTCATTGGCGACGATCAGCCGGTCATTGCCCAGCCATTTCACCGCGTCAGGCTCGCGCAGGGCGCCATCCTTCTTGCCAGTGAAATCCGGCACGCCATCCTTCTTGGTGTCGATCCCGACCAGATCGACACTGCCTGCGTTGAAATGGCCCGCAACCGCGCCATCGGCACCGATGATCACGATATGGTTGTTTTCCTGCAGCGTGACTGCAATCTCGCCCGCGTCGTTCACCGCGACGAATTCCGGTTCCGGGTCATCGCCCGCCACATCGGCCAGACCGGTGACCTCGATCTTCTGCAGGCCCGCGCAATCGACCGCGCCATCCTTGACCGGCAGTTTCACCACGAAACCGGCCGGCATCTGCGGCAGCGCGCCGTCATTCACATCTTCATCCCGCTCGTTTTCGATGGCGACGGCCAGGAAGCTGCCATCCTTTGCGCGGGCGACCGAATCCGGCTGTCCGCCCAGATCACATTCCGCCACCACCGATTTGCCTGCCAGATCGACCGTGACCAGCTTGCCCGAAGGCGCAGTATAACTTTCCGAGGTGTTCACGCCGACGAAAACCTGCCCGCCGATCACCTGTGCGGTGGTGGGCTCGCCCCCCACATCGACATTGCCCAGCGGCTTGGGTGCGCGCGGGTCAGTGATGTCGATCAGGCCGATCACACCCAAAGGGCTGTCGGAATAGATCAGGGTCATGCCATCATCGCTGGCGGTGATGATCTCGGCGCTGGTTTCGCGCGCGCGGTCTTCACCTTCGGCCATGTTCATCGGCGTGGCGAAGCTGGCGATCCGGGTAAAGACCGGGTCGGCCATCGCCGGGGCAGAGCAAAGCGCCAAGACGGAAGTCAGGGTCAGGAAACGCATGGGCCATCCTATGATTTTGCGGGTTTTGGGCAGGGATGACGGTGCGCGGTAACAGGGCCGTGAAGCGGATGTGACGGTTTCGCGAAAGCTCCGGCTGCACGCCGGGCTTGTGAGTGCGGCTCGCGGGATCGTGTGTCGGGGTGATCGGCGGCGCGGTGGACGGCACAGCCCTGGTTTGCTAGCCCAAGGGCATGCGCCCGTTCCGATGCCTGTTCCTGCTGTTGCTGTTGGTCACCCTGTTGCCTTGGGGCAGTTGGAACCTGGGCCGTTTCTCAGTGCCCGCGCAGGCCGAGGCTACCGCCCTTGCAGAACCCAACGAGGCACAGTCCCGCCCGCATCGCTGCCGCTTGGCCGTGCTTCCGGGCGGGCCGTGCGGAACCGATCTGCTGCCCGGTGGGGCAGGGGGGCTTGCCCCGCAGGGGCCTTTCCAGCGGGCCTGGGGTCAGCCAGAGGGCGCGCCCGTTGCGGCCGATTGGCAAGAGGCCCCGCCTCGTCGCCCGCCCCGCGCTGTCTGACAGGCCGTCGCCGCGCGATCCGCGCACAAGTCAGACCATCCAAGGGGGCAGAGATGTTGACCCGTCGTTCTTTCATGGCCGCGACTGCGGCCTCTGGCCTTGCCGCGTGCATGCGCCCCGAACCAAGCCCGCCGTTGGCTTTGCCTGCTGGCCCCGCATGGCCACCATTGCCCGCGTTCTACGGGGCCATCACGACCGAACCGCATCCGGTTCCCGCCGTGCCCGAAGGGATCATCCATCCCGATCTGTGGCGGCAAGAAGTGGCCAATCCCTATCCCGACGATCCGCCGGGCAGCATTGTCATCAGCCCGGGCACGGGGTTTCTGTATCTGCTGCAAAGTCGCGACAGGGCGCTGCGCTATGGCGCGGGCAGCGGTGCGGCGGCCTTTTCCTGGTCAGGCAGTGCAAGGGTGCAGTTCCGCCGCAAATGGCCGGTCTGGAAGGCGCCGGACAGCATGATCGCCCGCCGCCCCGAATTCGCGCCCTATTCGGTCGCCAATGGCGGCATGCCGGGCGGGCCGGGCAATCCGCTGGGCGCGCGGGCGCTTTACCTGTTCCAGAACGGGCAGGACACGCTGTATCGCATCCATGGCGCCTGCGAGCCGAAATATCTGGGCAAGGCAGTATCATCGGGCTGTGTGAGGTTGCTCGATCAGGATGTGATCGACCTGCATGACCGGGTGCGCGACGGCATCACGGTCCGGGTCCTGCCTGCCGATCCGCCGCCGGGGTTTGTGGGCGTCTATTGATCCCGCCCGCCGTGCCGCCGCCCCGAAGGGCGGCGGCCTTGGTCTGGGTCAGCCCACCACGTTGAAAGCGGGGCCATAGGGGTATTTGGTGATGTTTTCATTGCCATCCTCGGTGATGATCAGGATGTCATGTTCCCTGTATCCGCCCGCGCCGGGCTGCCCGTCGGCAATGGTCAGCATCGGTTCCATGCTGATCACCATGCCCGGTTCCAGCACCGTGTCGATATCTTCGCGCAGTTCCAGCCCGGCTTCACGGCCATAGTAATGCGACAGAACCCCGAAACTGTGGCCGTAACCGAAGGTGCGGTATTGCAGCAGCTGGCGTTCCTCGAAGAAGGCGTTGATCTTCGCCGTCACATCGGCGCAAGTCGCTCCGGGTTTCAGCAGGCTTATGCCATATTCATGGGCGGCGACATTGGCCTCCCAGATTTTCAGGCTGGCCGGATCGACCTCGCCCACGAACATCGTGCGCTCCAGGGCGGTGTAATAGCCAGAGATCATCGGGAAGGTGTTCAGGCTGAGGATATCGCCGCGCTGCAATTGCCGCGCAGTCACCGGGTTATGCGCGCCGTCGGTGTTGATGCCCGACTGGAACCAGACCCAGGTGTCACGGTATTCGGCATCGGGAAAGCGTTTTGCGATTTCCAGTTCCATGGCATCGCGGCCTGCCATGGCAATGTCGATTTCGCGTGCGCCGACCTTGACCGCATCGCGGATGGCAAAGCCGCCCACATCGGCCACATTGGCGCCGTGGCGGATGATCTCCAGTTCCGCCGAGGATTTCCGCATCCGTTGCCGCATCGTGGCGGGAGCAATGTCCACCGTGCTGGATGGCGACAGGAAACCGCGCAGCTTGTCCGATTGCAACAGCGTGAGGTGATCGCCTTCGATCCCGATCACCCGCCCCGGCCCGGTGACCGACAGGATCGCGCGCCAGTAATTGTCGCGCTGCCAGTCGGTATAGGTGATGTTGTCGCCATGGCAGCGCCGCCAAGGCTGACCGGCATCGATGCCTGCGCTGATCGTCACGCTTTCGGCTGCAGTGACCACGAGCCCATAGGGCCGCCCGAATGAACAATAGAGAAAGCCAGAATAGTAGGCGATGTTGTGCATGGAGGTGAAGACGCAGGCATCGACCCCCTGATCCGCCATGATCCGGCGCAGCCCCGCCAGCCGCGCGTCATATTCCGACGCGGCAAAGGGCAGCACCCGGTCGCCCTGGTGGAAGCGGTACATTTGTGGACGTTCCGTCATATCAAGACCCTCTGTATGGGGGTCCGGCCTGTTGGCGACACGAGACCCCGAAAGGTCCCGGCGTACAGGACTTGGGCAGGCAAGCGCCTGCAAGCGGCGGGGCAATCCGGCCCCTGGAGCGACGCCATCGCTCCGGCTCTGCCCACAGATTAGCGACTGAGGGCTGGCTTGTCCATCGCCATGCCGGCCCGGTCAGCCGTCCTTGCGTGGCAGATGCCGATGCAGCGAACGGCAGGCCCCCATGATGTGATCCTGCACCAGCAAGGCCGCCCCGTCGGCATCGCCATCACGGCAGGCCGCAAGGATCAGCGCATGTTCGCGTGACGCGGTTTCATGCCCGCCCGACAGGGTCAGTTGCACCCGCAGATAGCGTTCAACCCGGTCATTCACCGTGCGGATCATCTGCAGCAGATAGGGGCGACCCGCAGCCAGATAGAGGCTGGAATGAAAGGCCCAGTTCAGATCCGCCCATCTGGACACATCGGTTTCGCGGTCAAAGTCCGTCGCATGGGCCGCGGCCAGCGCGATATCGGCCCCGGTCATCAGCGGCACCGAAAGCCGGATCGCATTGGCCTCTAGCATGGCGCGAACTTCGAAGATCTGCGCGATTTCCGGTTCCGACAGGCGCGCGACCACCGCGCCGCGATTGCGCTGAAAGCTGACGAACCCTTCGGCTTCCAGTTGCTTCAACGCCTCGCGCACCGGGATCTTGCTGACATTGAACAGGGCGGCCACCTCATCCTGGCGGATCGGCGCGCCTTCATCCAACACCCCGGTCACGATCGCAGTGCGCAGGTGTTTCAGAACGATCTCTGATGCTGTGGGCACCGACCCGAGATCCGGCACTCCGGCTAGGGAAAGAGACATGGCGCGGCTCCTGGCCGTTGTGGTTGGTCTCGCCTTAGCGCAGGCGCGCTGTCAGCGCAAATTCCCGGTCTGCCTTCCAAAGGGATGGATAAGGGGTGCAATTATCATATACGATATTCCAAATCACGCAATCCGGCAGGTGTTGCCGCGATCATTCTCAAGAGGCCCCGATGCGCAGTTCCAAGATTATCCATGTCGTATCCTGCCATGCCGAAGGCGAGGTGGGGGATGTGATCGTGGGCGGGGTGACCCCGCCGCCGGGGGCGAGCCTTTGGGATCAGCGGTCGTGGATCGCGCAGGATCAGACCCTGCGGAATTTCATGCTGAATGAACCGCGTGGCGGGGTGTTTCGGCATGTCAATCTGCTGGTGCCGCCCCGCCATCCGCAGGCGCAAGCCGCGTGGATCATCATGGAACCCGAAGATACCCCGCCGATGTCGGGATCAAATTCGATCTGCGTGGCGACGGTTCTGCTGGATACCGGCATCCTGCCCATGCAGGAGCCGCGCACCGAACTGGTGCTGGAGGCGCCGGGCGGGCTGGTCCGCGTGGTCGCTGACTGTCGCAATGGCAAGGCCGAGCGGATCACGGTGGAAAACCTGCCCTCATTCGCCGGACAAATCGGTATTCCGCTGGAGGTCGAAGGGCTGGGCACGCTGCAGGTTGATACGGCCTTTGGCGGTGACAGTTTCGTCGTGGTCGATGCTGCCGCGCTCGGTCTTGGGCTTCAGGTGGATGAAGCCCGCGATCTGGCCATGCTGGGGGTGAAGATCACAGATGCGGCCAACCGGCAGATCGGATTTCACCATCCGCAGCGGCCGGATTGGACGCATCATTCCTTTTGCCTGTTCGCTGGGGCCTTGCAGCGTGACGCAGCGGGGCTGCGGGCCAAATCGGTGGTGTCGATCCAGCCGGGCAAGCTGGACCGTTCGCCCACCGGCACGGCGGTTTCGGCCCGTATGGCACTGCTGCATGCCAAGGGTGAAATGGCGGTGGGGGACAGTCTGACCGGGGTGTCGATCATCGGATCGGAATTCCATGGCAAGATCCTTGGCACCACGCAGGTGGGTTCCTTGCCGGCGATCCGGCCCCAGATCAGCGGTCGGGCCTGGGTCACGGGCACGCATCAGCACATGCTGGACCCTGACGATCCATGGCCCGAAGGCTACAGGATCGCCGATACCTGGCCCATGAAGGCGAAGGCCCGGTGACAGGACCAACAATCAGGTGTCAGGCTTGAGCGGCCAAGGCTGGCCTGCGGGCCGTTTCCGTGATGCCGGGGGAAAGATGCAGCACTATCCACAGTCCGATCTGATCGCGCTGGCCGAACGGGCCTGTCTGGCTTGCGGGGCGGGCGCGGACATGGCGCAGTCGCTGGCCCGCGCCAGCGTGTCGGCTTGCCGCGCCGGACGGCAGGAAGTGGGGCTGGCCCATCTGATCGACCATTTGCACAGCCTGCGTGAAGGCCGCATCCGGGGGGCGGCGCAGCCCCGGATCGACAGCCCTGCCCCGGCCCTGATGCGCATCGACGCCGATGGAGGGGTAGCGCAGCACGGCTTCGATCTGGCTTTTGCCGAACTGGCGCAAAGGGCACAGGATTTCGGGCTTGCCTTGCTGGTACAGCGGAATTGCTATCCTGCGGGCGAACTGGGGTATTTCGTCCGCCGTCTGGCCGAGAGCGGGCTGATCGGCCTTGCGGCGGGCAATGCCCATGCGCTGATGGCGGTGGCGGCGGGCGGTGGAAAGGCCTTTTCCACCAACCCGCTGGCCTTTGCGGCCCCTTTGCCCGCAGACCGCCCCCCGCTTGTGATCGATCAGGCGAGCAGTGCTACCGCCTTCGTCAACATCCTGCGCGCCGCCGCGGCGGGGCAAAACCTGCCCGAAGGCTGGGCTCAGGATGTCCACCGTCGCCCGACCACCGATCCCACGGCGGCGATCACCGGCGCCCTTTTGCCCTTTGGTGGCTACAAGGGGGCCAATATCGCGCTGATGGTCGAGGTGCTGGCTGCGGGCCTGACAGGCGGGCGCTGGTCGCTTGACACGGGCCATTTCCTGACGGGCCATGAGCCGCCCGGTAGTGGCATGGTGGTTCTGGCCCTATCGCCCGGCCTGTGTGCGCCGGATTTTCCGGGCCGTCTGTCCGCGCAACTGGACAGGCTGGCGGCGCTTGGCCTGCATGTGCCCGGCCAGCGTCAGGCCAGACCCGAAGCCGTGCCTGTCGATCCCAAGGTGATCGACGAGCTCACGCGCCTTGCCGGGGGCTGATCGGGCGTCCGGCGCGGCAGGGGTGTCAGGGGCGTTCAGCCAAGCGCGCGTTCGACCGCAGACCCCAGCCGCAACAGCCGTTCTTCCTGCCCCGGGGGGGCCATGAGGCTGATCCCGCAGGACGGCTGGGCCGTAGGCAGGGTCAGCACACATAGCCCCATCAGGTTGCCGATGCGCGTGTTGCGCAGGGCCAGCAGGTTTTCGGCGGCGAAATAAGCCGGGTCTTCCAGCAGGCGCCGGGCATCTGGGGGCAGGATGGCCGAAGTGGGCACCGCAACCGCATCAAAGCCCGCCGTTGCAGCGGCCCAGATGCGGCGCAGTACTTCCAGCCGCCGCCAGGCCGCGACATAGGTCGCCGCTGACACGGCTGCACCAGACCGGAAGCGTTCCAGCACCGGCGGGAACATCTTCTGCGGCGCGTTTTCGATGGTGTCCGACCAGATGCCCCAGGCCTCGGGCGTGAAGACCTGCCCGGCCATCGCCATCGCCTCGGCCACTTCGGGGCGGGCGGCATGGGTCAGACGGGCCCCGGCAGTGACGATCCGGGCCAGCGCATCTTCGAACCCTTTGGCCGGGGCATCGCGCAGATCTTCCAGCGCCACGGTTTCCAGCACCATCAGATGGGCACCCGCCAGGGTGACGCCCGACAGATCGGCGGGCTTGCTGCCTTCAAGTGCCGCCAGCAGCAGCGCGCAATCTTCCACCGTATGGGCCAGCGGGCCAACTGTGTCGAACTTTTCGCACAGCGGCACAACGCCCCGGGCAGACAAGCGCCCCGAGCTGGTTTTCAGCCCGACCAGATCGTTCCAGGCGGCCGGAATACGCACCGATCCCCCCGTATCGCTGCCAATGGCGGCGGGTGCCAGCCCGAAGGCAACCGAGGCCGCCGCTCCGGAGGATGACCCGCCCGGCACCGCTTCGGCAAAGTTGATGCAGGGCGGAGTGGCCGTGATCGGGTTCAGCCCAAGGCCTGAAAAGGCCAATTCCGTCATATGTGTCTTGCCAAGGCAGACAAGACCCTGCGCCGTGGCGGTGTGCAGCACCTCGGCATCCTCTGTCGGGACGCGGCCCTTCAGCAGCGCCGACCCCGCCTCACACAGCGCACCGGCGGCATCGAAATTGTCTTTCCAGCTGATCGGCACGCCATCCAGCAAACCGATCCTTGTGCCGGATTTCGCGCGCCCTGCCGCCGCCATCGCCATGGATCGCGCGCGGCGTGGTGTGGTGCGGGCATAGATACGGGTGCCATCGGGGTGGTTAGCGATGGCCGCTAGAAAGGATTCCACCAGATCGACAGGGTGCAGTTTGCCCGCCTCGATCGCACGGCCCAGATCTGCCGCCGTTCGTCCCAGCCATTTCGCCATACCGCATCCCCCTGCTACATCCCAAGATTTCGCCCCACGCTAGCGACGCAAGCGCGCATGGACAATCCCGCTGAACGGGCCATATTGCAGGGCATGACAATGGATTGTGACATTCTGATCGCGGGTGGCGGGCTTAATGGCCCTGCCTTGGCACTGGCATTGGCGCAGGGCGGGATGCGGGTGACCGTGGTCGATGCGCGCCCCGCGCCGCAACGGGCCGAGGCGGGCTTCGATGGCCGGGCCTATGCGTTGGCGCTGGCGTCAAAGCGGCTTCTGTCGGTGACCGGCGTCTGGCCGCGCATTGCTGCGCATCAGCCGATTCTGAAGATCAAGGCCAGCGACGGGGTGGCAGGGCTTGGCCCATCGCCGCTCTGGCTGGGCTTTGATTCGGCGGAACTCGAAGAAGGCCCGATGGGTTTCATGGTCGAAGACCGCCACCTCTATGCAGCCTTTCTCGAGGCGATGCGGGACAGCCCGGCGATCACGCTGATATCGGGCGAAACGGTGGTGGCGCAGGTTGCTGACGCACAGGGAATTTCGGTGTCGCTCGCGTCAGGCGCCACTCTGCGCGCGGGCCTGCTGCTGGGCTGCGATGGGCGGCAATCTGGCGTGGCGGCGCGGGCAGGCATCCGGCGCACGGGCTGGGGCTACGGCCAGACGGCGCTGGTCACGGCGATCCGGCATGAAAAGGACCATCAGGGTACAGCGCATCAGTTTTTCATGCCTGCCGGACCTTTGGCCATTCTGCCGCTGGCGGGCGGGCATCATTCCAGCATCGTGTGGAGCGAAAGCGACAGCCGCGCCGCAGCCATTCAGGCGCTGGATGATGCGGGCTATCTGGCGACGCTCAGGCCCTGTTTCGGGGATTTTCTGGGCGAGATCGCCCTGGCAGGTGCCCGCTTCACCTATCCGCTGAACCTGACGCTGGCGAACCGCTTCATCGGAGACCGGCTGGCGCTGGTGGGCGATGCGGCTCATGGCGTGCATCCGATTGCAGGGCAGGGGCTGAACCTTGGGCTGCGCGACGTGGCAGCCCTTGCGCAGGTGGTGATCGAGGCCGCGCGGCGCGGCGATGATATTGGCAGCCCCGTTACGCTGGACCAGTATCAACGCTGGCGGCGGTTTGACAGCACGGCGCTTGCCCTGGGCATGGATACGGTCAACCGGCTGTTTTCCAACAACAACTCGCTGTTGCGGCTGGGGCGTGATCTGGGTCTGGGGGCGGTGAATGCGCTGCCGGGTCTGCGGCGCGGTTTCATGCGGCAGGCCGCAGGGCTGACGGGCGATCTGCCAAAACTGCTGGCCGGGCAGTCGATCTGACCTGATCTGCCAGCCCCGATGCGGGGGCTGGCAAGGTATCAAGGCACGGTTACTGCAACTCGCGCGCGCGGTCGGCGTCAACAGCCGCCTGCGCCGTGGCGACCGAGGCTTCGAATGCGGCCAGAACCTCTGGCCCGCCTTTCACATTGGTCTTGAACCAATCCATCACCGGGGCAACGGCAGCCTTGAAGGCGGCCTTTTCTTCGGCAGTGGGCACATATACCTCGCCACCGGCGGCCTTGAAATCGGCATAGGCCTGAATTTCCTTGCGCTTCGGGCTGGCGAACGTGGCCTGCTGCAGGGCTGCGAACCCATCCACCACGATCTGCTTTTGCGCATCGGTCAGGGATGCAAAGCGATCCTGACCCATCCACCAGAAGGCCCCCATGTAGGAATGGCCGTCCAGCGTCATGTATTTCACGCCGGCATCGGTGAATTTCATCGACATGATGTCGGTAACGCCATTGGCGGTGCCTTCGACCACACCCGTCTGCAACGAAGTGAACAGTTCCGGCCACGGAATCGGCGTCGGTGAAGCCCCCAGGGTGGTGGCCAGGAATTGCGGCAGATCGGCGGGCACGGTGCGCATCTTCAGACCCGCCAGATCGGCCGGCGTCGCAACGCGCTGCTTGGTATTGGCATAGTTGCGCCAGCCGCCGGTATTGCCGATGGTCATCAGCCGGATCTTGTTGCCCGAATCCGCCAGAGCCATGTCCCGCAGGGTTTTGGTGAAATCGGTTTCGGTCAGCACTGTTTCTGCCACCCGGTCATCCGACATCAGATAGGGCAGATCCAGCACCTGAATATAGGGAAACAGCCCCGCCGCCCCGCCAGAGGTGGAGATGTAGATGTCGATCGACCCGTCGGCGACACCGGCCAGACATTCATCGCCCTTGGCGCAAAGCTGGGTGCCGATGAACAGCTCGACCTTGATGGCACCGTTCGAGGCATTTTCGACATAATTCTTGAAGACGACCAGCCCGTCGTAATCTTCGTCCGCCTCATTGGAATTCGCCGTGGCGCGCAGGGTCAGCTCTTGTGCCAATGCGCCCCCCGCCGTCCCGGCCAGCAGCGCGGCCATGACCGCGGATTTCAGTGATTTCATCAACATCGTCTTCTCCCTTTTGGTTTTTGATTCAGGTGTTACTGGACAAAGCCGAACAGTCGCGGAACCGTCAGGCTGATGGCGGGGATGTAGGTGATCAGGAAAATCACCAGCACTTCGACGGCAAGGAAGGGCAGCGTTGCCCGGGCGATGGTTTCCACCCGCAGGCCCGACACGGAAGAGGTGACGAACAGCACCAGCCCCATCGGGGGTGTCAGCAGGCCCACGGTCAGGTTCACGGCCATGATGATGGCAAAATGCACCGAATCCACACCCAGCGATACAAAGATCGGCCCCAGAATCGGGCCAAGGATGATGATGGCCGGGCCTGCATCCAGAAACATGCCCACGATGAACAAAAGGACGTTGATCAGGAACAGCAGGATCAGCGGATTGTCCGACAGGCCGAGGATGATGGATGCCAGCAGTTCCGGCGTATGGCTCAGGCTGGCCACTGTCTTGAACGCCATCGCGGCACCAACCAGCAACAGCACGACGGCAGAGGTCATGCCCGCCCGCGTCAGCACATCGGGAATGTCGGCCCATTTCAGGCTGCGCAGCACGAAAAAGCCGATGAAGGTGGAATAGCCTACGGCCACGGCGGCGGCTTCGGTTGGGGTAAACCCGCCACTCAGGATTCCGCCCAGGATGATGACCGGCGTCAAGAGCGGCCAGACGGCGCGCAAACTGGCATGACCCCGCTCGCCCCAGGTGGCGCGGCGGGTGCGGGCCGGCAGGTCGTAATGATCGGCCATCAGATGGATGACCAGCATCAACCCGCCCCCGATCAGGATACCCGGCACGATGCCCGCCAGAAACAGCGCGGCCACGCTTTCACCCATCACATAGGCATAGATGATCATGATCCCGGAAGGCGGGATGATTGGCCCGATGATCGAACTGGCGGCCGTGATGGCTGCCGCAAAGCGGCGGGTATAGCCCTGCTTTTCCATCGCCGGGATCAGCATGGACCCCAGGGCCGACACATCCGCCACGGCCGATCCGGACAGGCCCGCAAATAGCATCGACGACAGCACGTTCACATGCGCCAGCCCGCCGCGCAGATGGCCCATCAGCGCCTGGCTGAATTCAACCAGCCGCAGCGTGATGTTGGACCGGTTCATCACCTCGCCCGCCAGCATGAAGAACGGGATCGCCATCAGCGGAAAGCTGTCCATCCCGTTATAGACATTGCGGTACAGCAGAACGATGTCGCGTTCCTGCCCGTTCAGCCACAACAACAGCGCAGGGGCCGCGAGCAGACCGAAGAAGACCGGCAGGCCCAGCAGCAGGAACACCAGAAACAGCGGCAGGAAGAAGGATAGCATCACTCGGTCCCCCCGACGGCGGTTTCGGGGATCAGGTGAAGGCCAGCGCCCGCCCCCGCCAGTGTGGCCATGGCGCGCAGCATCAACTCGACGCAGACAAGGATCATCAGGGTCAGCCCGACCACCAGCGAAGCCATCATCCAGGACTTCGGCACCTTGAACCAGCCGCTGAAATCCAGCGCGGGGAGCCAGAGGCTGTCTGTGCTGAACCGCCCGCCCAGACCGGTGACTTCAGACCAGCCGATCTGCAGCCCTGAAATCAGGATCGTCAGCGAAAGACCCAGCAGCACCAGCGACAACAGCGCCGCCGCCCGTTCGGGCAGCAGCCGGACCAGCATTTCAATCGACACGAACCCGCCCCGACGCAGGGCGGTCGGGGCCATCAGCCCAGTCATCCACAGCATCAGGAACCGGGTGGCTTCTTCTGTCCAAGCCGGGGCGTTGTCAAAAAACCTGAGCCCTACCTGCAGCAGGATAAAGACAACCATCAGGGCTACGCAGATCGCCCCCAACCAGCGACCAAGCGCCAGAAGCGCGGCATTCACCGCGCCCAAGCCATTGGTCAGTCCCAAGAACATTCCCAAACGCCGTCCTCCCCCCGTTTCACCCCGACGAAACGCCGGGATGCCGTCAGCCAGCGGGCCTAATGGCTGGCAAAGCGACCCATCCTGCCCTGGGCAAAGACCAATGGCCTGCCGCCCGGGCACAGCGCCCGCATCACCCGACCCACGACGATCAGATGATCGCCTCCCTCGTGGGTCGTGTGCAGTTCACATTCAAACCGCGCCAATGCACCGGGGATCAGCGGAACCCCATGCGCGCCGCGCTGATGGTCAAGGCCCGAAAACCCCGGGCCTTCGCGGCCAAACCGCGCGATCAGCCCGTCTTGATCCGCTGCCAGCACATGAATGGCAAAGTGCCGGGCCGTGGCGAATACCGGAAAGCGCCGGGCCGATCGGGCGACCGACCACAAAACCAGTGGCGGGTCGATCGACAAGCTGGAAAAGCTGTTGGCGGTAAAGCCGGTCGGACCCGACGGTCCTTCGGTCGTGACAAGGGTCACGCCGGTGGCAAACTGGCCAAGCGCATCGCGAAAGGCGCGGGCGCTGTCTGCGGTCGGCACGAAGCCTTCGTCTGTCAGGGAGCCGCCATCCGCCATCAGGCGACCTCGCGCCCGAGGGCAAGGCTGTAAAGTTCAAACCAGGTGACCCGGTCCATCGGCACTTTCAGCGCATCGCTGATCCCGGCGATGCGCGTCAGGCTGTTGGTGCCCAGAACCGGCAGGATGCGGGCAGGATGGCGCAGCAGCCAGGCGACGGCCACGGCAGACCAGTCGGTGCCATGCGCGGTCCCGATCTCGGCCAGACGGATGCGCAGGCTGGCATCCGCCTCGGCCAGCAGGCGCCCACCTGCAAGCGGCGACCAGGCCATGATCGGCGTGCCCTGTTCCTGATGAAAGGCCACATCGCCGTTGGTGAACCCGTCATGGGCCGCAAGGCTCAGTTCGATCTGGTTGGTGGCCAGCCGCGTGTGCATGGCCGATTGCAGCAACCGCACATCCCAGGGCCGGAAATTCGACACGCCGACGGCGCGCACCTTGCCCGAGGCGACCAGCGCATCCAGTGCCGCGCCGGTTTCATGATGATCCATCAGCGGATCGGGACGATGGATCAGCAGCAGGTCGATCACATCAATCGCCATGTCACGCAGCGACGCCTCGACCGAGGCCGTGATATGCGCCGCAGAGCTGTCGTAATATTTGACCCGCGCGGCGGCGTGGCGCCCGACCGGGGCGACGATGTCGCATTTCGTCACAATTTCCATCTGGTCGCGCAGGGCAGGGGCCGCGCGCAGGGCTGCGCCGAGGATCGCCTCGGCGGTATAGCCGCCATAGATATCGGCCTGATCGAAGGTGGTGATGCCCTGGTTCAGGCAGGCCTCGATCTTGGCCTGCACATGGGCCGGGCTGGTATCGGCGTCATCCCCAAGCCGCCACATGCCATAGACCAGGCGCGACAGGTTGATCGGTCCAAGCGATACTCGTTCCATCAGCGGCGCACTCCGTTGCCCAAGGGCGTTGCAGGGGTATCGGTTGGCACGCGGCCATAGGCATGCGGCAACGAACAGCTCTTCAGCTGCGGCAACACCTTTGTGCCGAAGTGATCGGCTTCATCCAGATGCGGATAGCCCGAAAAGATGAAGGCCCGGATACCCATCTTCTGATAGGCCTCGATCTCCGACAGGATCTGGTCGGTCGATCCGACCAGCGCCGCGCCACAGCCAGAGCGCGCCCGCCCGATGCCTGTCCACATATGCGGTTCGATATAGCCGAACTGATCGGCCAGTTCGCGCGCCCGCGCCTGATGCGCCACGCCAAGGCTGATGCTGTCATGCGCGCGGTCGCGGATCAGCTTGCCATATTCATCATCCAGCTTGCTGGAGATGTATTCGGCATAGTCCTTCGCCTCGGCCTCGGTGTCGCGCACGATCATGTGCACACGCAATCCGTAATCCAGCGTGCGGTTATGGGCCGCGGCATGGGCGTGAACGGCGCGCATCCGTTCGGCCAGTGTTTCGCGCTTTTCCGGCCACATCAGATAGACGTCACATTGCGCCCCGCAGAGTTCGAGCGCATCGGGGGAATAGCCGCCGAAATACAGCAAGGGCCCGCCATTCTGCTGATAGGGTTTGGCCGGATCGGCGGTCAGTTTCGAAATCTTGTAAATCTCGCCGTCATATTCGATGTGATCGCGCGTCCAGGCCTGCCGCAGGATTTCCACCACTTCATGGCTGCGCTTGTAGCGATAGGCACTGTCAGCCACCTCACCCGGGAAATCCGATGAAATGACATTCAGCGTCAGCCGCCCCCTCAGCATGTGATCCAGCGTGGCCACCGTGCGCGCCAGCATCACCGGCTGCATTTCACCGCAGCGGATCGCGGCGAGGAAGTTGATCGACTGCGTGATCGGCGCGCAGCCTGCCACGAAAGACAAAGTATCCTGCCCGACCTGATAGGATGACGGGCACAGGATATTGCGAAACCCGTGGCTTTCGGCGCGCTGCACGATGCTGCTGCAATGCGCCCATGATGACCGCAGCGCCCCGTCAGGCTGACCCAGAAACTGATAATCATCCGAACAAAGGGCTGCGAACCAGCTCACCTCGGCTGCGTCCAGATCGGCGGAGGTGACGGGCACGATGGTCATCGATTCTCTCACTCTGGGATACATCTTTGCACTTGCGTAGCATCGCGAATGATGTAGATCAATACTGTATCAATTTTTCGGGGTCGGGCCAGGATGGCAACGCCGGGGTCATTGCCGCTTTACATGCAGATCAGCGAATTGCTGATCCGCGACATCGCAGCAGGGCGCTTGATCGACGGGGAAAAACTGCCGCCCGAACGGGATATGGCGGCGCAGTTGGGCATTGCCGTGGGCACGCTGCGGCAGGCGCTGAAAGACCTGACCGCCAAGGGCATGCTGGATCGGGTGCAGGGGTCGGGCAATTACATCCGCGCCAAGGCCGATCCGGCTTCGGTCTATGCCCTGTTGCGCATCGAACTGGCCACGGGCGGCGGGCTGCCGACGGCGCAGGTGCTGTCGGTGGACCTTCTGCCCAAAGACCCGCGCCTGCCAAAGTTCGGGTCATCGGACATGGGCCATCGAATCCGGCGCCTGCGCTTTTTGTCCGGGCAGGTCGCGGCGGTCGAGGAAATCTGGCTGGATGCCAGCCATGCCGCGCAGATCGCCATAGGGGATCTGTCGGAATCGCTTTATCTGTTCTACCGGCAGCGGCTGGGCCTGTGGATCGCCCGGGCCGAAGACAGCATCGGCATGGGCCCGCTGCCCGATTGGGCCCCGGAGAAATTTCCCCATCCGCCGGGCAAGGATCTGCCCCTGATCACCCGCATCAGCCAGGACCAGAATGGCCGGTCGGCCGAAGCCTCCTGGACCTGGTATGACCCCGTAACCGTGCGCTATGTGGCGCGCTTGAAATAGGCATGACAATGAAACCGGTACGTTACGGCATCATCGGATGTGGCATGATGGGGCAGGAACACCTGCGTAACATTGCATTGCTGCCCGATGCCGAGGTGGTGGCGATCTTTGAACCCGATGCAGAGATGCAGGCCCGCGCCGCGGCCTTGGCCCCGCAGGCCCGGCTGGTTGACTCGCTGGCCGAGGTGCTGGCGATCGAGACGGTGAACTGCCTGCTCATCGCCTCGCCCAATCATCGGCATCTGGAGCAGTTGGAACAGATCGCCGCCATCCGCCCGCTGCCGGTTCTGGTGGAAAAGCCGCTGTTCACCGACGAGGCCGATGTGGCCCGGCTGGCAGCACTGCGCGCGACCTATCCCGCGCCGATCTGGGTGGCGATGGAATATCGCTACATGCCTCCCGTGGCGCATCTGATCCGCGAGGCCGGGGCCGCGACCGGCGGGATCAAGATGCTGACCATCCGCGAACACCGGTTTCCCTTTCTGGAAAAGGTCGGCGACTGGAACCGGTTCAACCGCAATACCGGTGGCACGCTGGTGGAAAAATGCTGCCACTTCTTTGATCTGATGCGCCTGATCGCCGGGTGCAATCCGGTTCGGATCATGGCGTCGGGCGGGCAGGCGGTGAACCATCTGGACGAGGTCTATGATGGCCAGAAATCCGACATCTGGGACAATGCCTATGTGATTGTCGATTTCGAAAACGGGCTGCGCGCCCTGCTGGAACTGTGCATGTTTGCCGAAGGCGCGCGCTATCAGGAAGAAATCTCGGCGGTGGGGCCGGTGGGCAAGATCGAATGTCTGGTACCCGGCCCGGGCCGGTTCTGGCCCGCGCATCTGGGGCCTGCCCCCGTGCCGCAGGTGGTGGTCAGCCCGCGCAACCCGGCAGGGCCACGGGTGCTGGACGTGCCGGTCGATCCCGCATTGCTGGCGGCAGGCGATCACAATGGATCGACCTTCTACCAGCACCGTTATTTTGCCGATGTGGTGGCCGGGGGCGGTCAGCCGCAGGTCAGTCTCGATGATGGCTGGTGGGCGGTGGCAATGGGCAAGGCGGCGCAGATTTCGGCCAGCACCGGGCAGGCCGTGGCAGGTGACGCCCTGTCGGCGCTTGTGCCCCGGCACTAGCCGTCTGGTCGGCGTCACTCTCCGGCGCCGACATTTTCCTGTGCCACGGACACGGCTTTCAGGATCGCAAAGACCGGCTTGCCGGGTTCCAGCACCAATGCGTTTGCCGAACGGCGGGTGATACGGGCGAGCAGCACCTCGCCCCCCGCTTCCAGCCGCACCATCGCGCCGGGGCCATCGCCGATGCGGATATCGCGCAGGATCGCGGGCAGGATGTTAAGCGCCGAAATCCCGGCGGGACGTTCGGTCGCCAGCATCACATCCTGCGCCAGAACGCGGATGCGCAGGCGTGCCCCGGGGGCTGCGGCCACGCGGGGCAGCCAGAGCGGGCCTGCGGCACTGTCCAGCAAGGTCAGCCCGTCTGCCGAATGTTCCACCACCCGCGCTGTCAGGATCGCGCCCGCCTCGCGCAGGCCAAGACCGGGCGCAATCGCCGGATCGGACAGGATTTCGGCAGCAGGCCCGGCAGCGGTTACCCGGCCCGCAGCCATCAACACCACGGTATCGGCCAGTCGGGCAACTTCGGTCATCGCGTGGCTGACATAAAGCATGGGCAGGCCAAGGTCATCGCGCAGCCGTTCCAGATAGGGCAGAATTTCGGCCTTGCGGGGATCGTCCAGCGCGGCCAGCGGCTCATCCAGCGCCAGAAGGCGGGGGTTGGACAGGATGGCCCGGCCGATCGCCACCCGCTGCCTTTCGCCACCTGACAATGCGCCGGGGCGGCGGGCCAGCAAAGGGCCGATGCCCAGCATCTCCACGATACGGTCAAGACCGGGCCCGCTGCCCTTCGGGGCGAACCAGCGGCCATAAAGCAGGTTCTGCCGCACGGTCAGATGCGGGAACAGCCGGGCATCCTGAAACACATAGCCGATGCGGCGGCGATGTGGTGGCAGGGCATGGCCAGCCGCAGTATCCAGAACTGCCACACCGCCGACGCTGATCCGGCCCTGATCGGGGCGGATCAGGCCCGCGACCGCATGGATCACCGTGGTCTTGCCTGACCCCGAAGGGCCAAACAGTGCCGTAACGCCCGCAGGGGCGCGAAAGGCGACATCCAGCGCGAAATCGCCAAATCGGTGCTTCAGGGTGATGTCCAGCGTCATTGGCCCGAAACCCTGCGCGCAACACCCCGCGCCACCCATTCCGAGACCAGCAGCGCGGCCATGGCGATCAGGATCGCCACCCAGACCAGCCGGGATGCCGGGCCTTCGCCCCCCGGCACCTGCAGCAGCGCATAGATGGCCGAGGGCAGGGTCTCGGTCTGGCCGGGGATGTTGGAGACAAAGGTGATGGTCGCGCCGAATTCGCCCATCGCCTTGGCAAAGGCCAGGATGGTGCCCGCGATGATGCCGGGCAGGATCAAGGGCAGGGTGACGGTCAGAAAGACCATGGGCCGCGATGCGCCCAAAGTCGAGGCCGCCTGTTCCAGCCGGGGGTCCACCGCCTCGATCGCAAGGCGCATGGCGCGCACCATCAGCGGAAAGGCCATGACCGCCGCCGCCAGCGCCGCCCCTGTCCAGCGAAAGGCCAGCACGATGCCGAACCAGTGATCCAGCACTTGCCCGACCGCACCCCGCCTGCCAAAGGTGACGAGCAGCAGATAGCCGGTCACCACCGGTGGCAGGATCAGCGGCAGATGCACCAGACCATTGAGCAACTGTTTGCCCCAGAAATTCCACCGCGCCAGCGCATAGGCGACCAGCAGGCCCAAGGGCAGGCTGGCCAATGTCGCCCAGAACGAGACGCGCAGCGACAAGGCCACGGCACGCCATTCATCCGGGGTCAGCCAGTCGGTCATTCTGCCTCTGTCAGGTGGTGCAATGGCATCAGTTCAGGATCACAAAGCCCTGTTCGCTGAACCTTGCATCTGCCGCGTCACCCGACAAGGCCCTGAAAAAGGCCCTGTCGGCCTCATCGGTGGCACCGGTCAGCAGGGCGGCAGGATAGATGATCGCTGGATGGCTGTCCGGGGGGAAGGTGCCGACGACCGTGACATTATCCCCGGCTGCCGCATCGGTGGCATAGACGATGCCATAGGGGGCCTCGCCCGCCGCGACCAGGTTCAGCGCCGCGCGCACGTTTTCTGACTGGGCGACGGAAGCCTCTACCTTTGGCCAGACGCCAAGATGTTCCAGCGCCGCCTTGCCATATTGCCCGGCGGGCACCGCATCGACCATGGCCATCGACAGGATGCCATCGCCCAGCAGACCTGCCAGATCGAAACCCGGCCCGATCTGAACCGGGGCCGCCCCCGTGCCATGGGCCACCAGCACCAGCCTGTTGCCCAGAAGATCGCGGCGCTGATTCACCAGCCCGGCCTTCTCGACCTCATCCATCCAGTTCACCGCGGCCGAGATGAAGATATCTGCAGGGGCACCGGCGATGATCTGCTTGGCCAGCGCGTTCGATCCGGCATAGCTGATGGTGACGCTATGGCCCGTGGCCGCCTCAAAATCGGCCGCCACCGCATCGAGCGCGGTTTTCATCGAAGCGGCTGCAAACACCACCACTTCGTCGGCTAAGCTTGGGCTGGCAAGAGTCACGGCAGCAGCGCATGCAAGGGTCAGGCGGCGATACATGATTTCTCCCGGCAATATGTTCCTGAAAACATATCAATCAAGTCGCCACATTCCTGCAAGCGTTATTTTCCGTCAGAAATATCCATCTCGCCCGAAGGTCGTAGCAAAGCTTCCAGAGCAGAAAGTTCGGCCGCCGCTGCAGTCTGAGCGGTGCTGATGACCGCATGATACAGCGTCAGAACTCTGGTGCCGGTTTCAGTCACCATCGCCCCGCCTCCACCGGGCCCGCCCCGCGTGCTGATCACAAGCGGGTTGGCGAAAGCTCTGTTCATCTCTTCGACAAGCATCCAGGCGCGCTTGTAGCTCATGTCCATCTGTCGGCCTGCCGCCGCGATAGAGCCTGTATCGCGGATGCGGGACAGAAGTTCGGCCTTGCCCGGCCCGATCATGGCGCCATCGAACAGGATACGCAGGCGAAGGGTTGTCATCAGTCGGCCTTTCGAATGGATGGCTGCCAAGATTTGGCAGTGGACCGAATGAAAATGTCGGGTCCAGCACAAACCCGCAAGCCTGACCGGTGCCTGCGCGCCGTAATGGTCCCTGAGCCAGAAACCCCTGTTATCCGGGGCGGTTTGACCTTAGACATCTGGCCATGACACAGGACAACCTTCCCCAATCCGGTTGGCGCGGCTCGCGCGAAGTCTGGCTGGAGGCGGCCCATGCGCTGCTGGTCAGTTCCGGCGTGGACAGCCTGTCGATTCAGGCCCTGTCCAAACGGCTCAAGATTGCCCGGACCAGCTTCTATTGGCATTTCGAAGATCGTCAGGCCCTGCTGACTGCGCTGGCAGATCGCTGGGCTGCCCGCACCAGCCATGGGCTGATCGCCGCCTGCAAGGCCTTTGCCGAGTCGGAAACCGAGGCGATGCTGAATGTGATCGGCTGCTTTCTGGGCGACAAGGCGTTTGACAGCGGGCTGGAATTCGCCATCCGGTCCTGGGCGCAAAGCGATCCGCAGATCATGGAACGGCTGCATCATGAAGATGTGGTGCGGCTGGACGCCCTAACGCAGATGTTCGGGCGGTGGGGGCATGAAGGGGTCGATGCCGAAACGCGGGCGCGCACGGTCTATCTGACCCAGATCGGCTATATCTCCATGCAAGTGTCCGAATCTTTGGCGCTGCGCATGGCGCGTATCCCATCATATGTGCAGATCTATACCGGCGTTGCCCCCGCACCGCGTGAGATCGCCCGCTTTCACGCCCAGCACGATTTCGTGCCCGCAGCGCCGGATCAGGTCTGACAGGCAGCGAAATCGCCCCATCTGGACAAGGATCGGCGAAAGCGCCACCGTGCCAACATCTGCCGGCTGCAGCCTGCGCCGGCCGCTTTTGGGGAAGGCAGCATGACCGCCACCGTTCGCCACCCGCGCCTGATGCAGCCGTTGCAATTGCGCGGACATACATTGCGCAATCGCATTGTCTTTGGGGCCCATACCAACAACATGTCCGACCTGGGCCTGCCCGGCCCGCGCACCCATGGCTACCTGTTGGAACGGGCCTTGGGCGGGGCGGCGATGATCGTCTGCGAACCGGTGCCGGTGCATCGGACCGGGGTGCTGACGCGGGGCAATTTCCGCCATGAAAGCGATGCGATCATCCAGCCCTTCCAGCGCATCACCGAAGATGTGAAGGCGGCGGGCAGCGTGATTGTCCAGCAACTGTACCATGTGGGCGCGCATGGCGACAGTGACCTGAGCTTTCAGCCGCATTGGTCGCCTTCGGGTGCGGCCAGCTATCATGACAGCGATGGCTCGCACCGCATGACACAGGCGGAAATCGAAGAGCTGATTGCCGCCCATATCGCCGCCGCTGTCCGTGCCCGAAGGGCCGGCTTTCAGGGGGTTGAAGTCTGGGCCGCCTATCATTCGCTGCTGGATCAGTTCTGGACGCCCTGGTCCAACACGCGCGACGATCAATGGGGTGGCAGCCTGGAAAACCGTACCCGGTTTTCCCGCACCATCATCGAAGGCATCCGCCGCGCGTGCGGCGATGATTTCATCATCGGGCTGGCGGTGTCTGTCTCAGACGCCCATTCCGTCACGCTGTCGGTCGAGGCTTTGGGCGAGATCATTGCCCTGCATGATGCCACAGGGCATGTGGATTATGTGACGGTGGGCCATGGCGGCTATCTGGATTTCGAGCGCCTGATGCCGACCTTCCTTTTTGCCGAAAAGCTCACAGCCCCGGCGACGGAGATCTTCAAGGGCCTGGTCAAACACGCGGTCATCACCTCCGAGGCGCATATCCGCACGCCCGACAATGCCGAAAGCGTCATCGCCAGCGGACAGGCCGATCTGGTCTCCATCGTGCGGGGGCAGATTGCCGATCCGCATCTGGCGAACAAGACGGCCGCAGGCCGGGCCGATGACGTGCGCGGCTGCATCAGCTGCAACCAGATGTGCTGGGGGCGGCGGTCGCGCGACTACTGGATTTCCTGCCTGATCAATCCCAGTGCCGGGCGCGAGTTCGAATGGGGCGGCGACCGGTTCAGTCCGGCGGCGGAGCCGCAGGATGTTCTGGTGGTCGGGGCAGGCCCGGCAGGGCTGGAGGCGGCCCGCGCCGCCGCAGAACGCGGCCACCGGGTTGAAATCGCCGAGGCCATGCCACAGATCGGGGGCCAGTTCCGGCTGGCCGGGCTGCAACCGCGTCGGGCGCAGATCCTTGATCTGCTGGACTGGTACGAACGCCAGTTCACCCGGCTGGGCGTGAACCTGCGGCTGAACAGCTTTCTGGAAGAGGATGATCTGGCCGCCCATCCTGCCCGCCAGATCATTCTGGCCACCGGCTCGCTGCCCGATCCCGATGGCCGTCAGCGGTGGTTGCCAGCCGAACCGCGCCTGCCGGGGATCGACCTTGGCAATGTCTGGTCTGCCGAAGAGGTCATGCGGCGCGAGGCGCGGTTGGGTGATACGGTCATTGTCTATGATGAAGGCGGCAACTGGCGCGGGGGCGGCACGGCGATGGCGCTGGCCGAACAGGGACGCAAGGTCATTCTGGTTACCCCCGACCCCTATGTCGGGCGGGAAATCACCCGCACCTCGGCCGATGGCCCGTTGCGGGCGCGGCTGGCCCGGGCGGGTGCGGTTTTTCATACCGAACACGTGATCGCCCGCTGGCACGGCAATGGCGCCACGATCCGAAGCCTGCTGACCGGGGAGGAGACCACTCTTGCCGCATCTGCCCTGGTGATGGCGACCACGAACATGGCTTTCGATCCCTTTCCCGAGACGCTGCCCGGCAAGGTTTTGCACCGGATCGGCGATTGTGCCGCGCCACGTCTGGCCGCCTATGCCTTTCACGAAGGGCGGCGGATTGCGCTTGACCTGTAGAAGGGGGGAAAAGTGGCAGGATTTTCCCCCCTTGCACGCGCGCAAGAGGGAATCCGCTGCGCACAAGGGAGGAAAGTGCCACTGCCGGGCTGGGTGCCCGGCGGTGTAGGCCGAAACAGGTACGGCACCCCCAGAGGCGCCACCATCATCCCGCGCCCGGCCTGCGCGGCATGCACATACAAACAAAGGTCCGGGGGGCTTGGACCTCTGATCGGGCAGGTCTTGTGACAGGGCCCGTTCTTCAACGCCCGGTCTTGCACGGGGTTCAGCCTGACCGGACATTGCCGACCGAGCCGAACCCCATGCCTTCGGGGCAGACAACCGGATACTCGTGACACTTCACCCGAAGGGCAGGGCGCATCTGAGGCTTGCACCCACGGCACGCCCTGCCAGACGCGCCAACAGCGCCGCACTGGTATCAGGCGCCCAAACGCCTGTCTTCACACCCACCAAAACACACGCACCACTTACACCTGTCAGTCGCGCCATCCCAGCAGGGGGTTCAAAGAATTCTTCACAATTTTTCAGAACCATCGGCCACAGGTGGCGCCCCGCTATCCGGACATGCTATGGCAAGGTTGGGTCTGCTCTTCCTGTGGCAGACCGGTTTGTTGGAGGGTCGCGCTTTGGGTTTGCGGCAGGACATCATCGCGACGGCCCTTGCGGGGCTTGTGTTGCTGGTGCCGGGCCTGCTTGCCGCGCAGACCCGGGTAGAGCCTGATGGCCCTGACGGCCCCCTGCGGCTGCGGCTTGATGCGTTCTTGCCCACCACAAGGATCAGGGCCGAAATCGACGGTCAGACGTCGGATGTCGGGCTGGTCTGGGTCGGGCGCGATCTGGTGGTTACGTTGCCGGACGGGGTTCCGGGGGGCGAGCATGTGCTGGTGCTGTATCGCCGCGCGGCGGAAGGGGACACCGAATTGGGACGCTGGCGCTTTGCCACGGCCTCTGGCGGTGCCGATGTCAGCCTGACTGGCAGCCTTGAAGCCGGATGGGCGACAGGCCCGGCGGGCGATGAAACCCGGCTGAACGGATCGGGTCGTCTGGGATTTACCGCCGGAGGCGGGCGCTGGCAGGGCAGTCTGGGCTTTCTGCAAAGCCGCGATCCCGAGACGCGCGCCAGTTCCACAGAGGTGACAGACTGGTATCTGGAACATCATGGGCGGCTGGCCGGGCGCGATCTGATCCTGCGGTTGGGCACGCAGGAATTGCCGGCAGAGACCTTGCTGAACGATCAGGGCCAGCGCCGGGGCCTGTCTTTCCGGCTTGCGGGCGTTGAGGGGCGCGATGACGTGATGGTGTTTGCCGTGCAGCCCGACACCGGATCGGGGCAGGCCAACCTTGCCGGGCTGTCCGATCAGGATGATCTGGTGCGCGGCGTTGCGGGGCATGTCTTTCCCTTTGCTGGCAGCAGCCAACGGCTGGACATCACCGCCTTTTCGGGGCGGGCGGACCTTGGCAGCCTGCGGCTGCGCCCGGGCGATGTGCAGGGCTGGGGGCTGCGTCTGTCGGGGCCGCTGGCCATTGGCCCGTCGGATTACGAGATCGGCTATGCCGAAACCTCCACCCGCCGCGATGGTGCAGCCTTGCGGCAAGGGACGGCCCTTTCGGCCGAGATGACCTTTGGCCTATTGCCCGAAGGGGACGACACCAGCCTGAGCCTGACATTCGAAGGCGCGCGGGTGGATCGCGCGTTTCAAAGCCCGCTGAACCCCGGTCTTCTGTCGGATGTGCAGGGCGGCGGCGCGGTGCTGCGCTACACGTCGTCGGTCTGGCAATGGCAGCTGAGTGGCCACCGGTTGCGCGACAATCTCGATGACCGTCCGCGCATCCCGACCGAGGAATATCGCGATCTTGGCTTTGACCTGTTCTATCAACCCGATGATTTTACGGGCGGCTGGCAGAATGGCATGACGTTTTATGCCAGTCTGACGCAGGATGAGCAGGTCCGCCGCCACACCCCCGACGGTGCAGCTTCGGCGCAGGATTTCCGGCTGCACAGCCTGTCCTTCGGGGCGGACAAGGTGCAGCCCGATTACGGCTGGTCGCTGGCCTATACCCAGGACCGGCTGGATGATCTGACCGGGCGCCCCGATGAAACCCGGCATCGGCTGGAGGGGCTGTTCGCCTATACGCCCGATGACAGCACCACCCTGACGCTGGCGGCCGAACTGGGGCAGGTGAAGACCCCGCAGAACCGCTATCACAGCCAGCGGGTCGAAATGGCCTATGGTTTTGATCTGGTGCCTGATCTGTGGTCGATGCTGGTGGAAGCGGGTGCCCTGCGGCATGAAGACCCGGAACAGGAGGATGGTGCCTATTTCGGGCTGGAACTGGGCCGCAAGCTGACGCCTGACACCAGTCTGCTGCTGCGCGCCGATTGGGGGCGCGGGGCCGAGGCGCTGGAGCTGGCCCCCGGCAAGGGCTGGGTCTTTGCATTGACGCTGCGCCGCGATTTTGCCATCGGTGGGCCATGACCGACGCGACGCGCCTGGAAGACCTGCTGATCCGCGTGGCCGGGGGTGACCGGGCGGCGATCGCACAGCTATACCGCCTGATGGAGCAACCACTTTACCGCTTTGTCCACTCAAGATTGAACGATCCGCACCAAAGCGCCGACATAGTTCATGACGTGTTTCTGGATGTATGGCGCAATGCCCACCGGTTCGAAGGTCGATCTGCGGCCCGGACATGGATTTTCGGCATTGCCTGGCGAAAGGTGATGGATGTGTACAGGGCAGCGCGCAGGGTCGATGTGACCGACGATCTTACCGAGACGGAAGATGACAGCCCCGATGCGCTGACCTGCATCGCGGCGGCAGAAGATCAGGCACGCGTGCGGCACTGTCTGTCCACTCTGAAACCCGATCACCGCAGCGCGCTGCAATTGGCCTTCTACGAAGATCTGGGCTACCGCGAGATTGCCGAGGTGATGGCGGTGCCGGAAGGCACCGTGAAAACCCGCGTCTTTCATGCCAAGAAGCTGATGCTGCATTGTCTGTCGCAACTGGGGCGGAGGCCGGGCCAATGACCCAGGACATGACCCGTGACGAGATTGCGGCCCTGCTGCCCTTTCTTGCCAATGGAACCCTGACCGGGGCCGAGCTTCGGGCGGTGCAGGATTGGCTGGCCCGTGATCCGGCATTGGCCGATGAGGCGCGGGCGCTCGCTGCGCTGCGCGATGCGATGCAGGCTGAACCGGTCCCGCAGACTGCGGTGGAACTGGGCCTTGCCCGGCTGATGCGCGATATTGGCCGGATCGATACGCCTGCCCCGCGCAGCATGCGCTGGCAGATTGCGGCCAGCCTTGTACTTGCAGCGGGGCTGGGCGCGACAGGAGGCTATCTGGCGCAGCCGGGGGCCGAAGAGGTGGTTTACGAACAGGCCTCGGGCGAGGCGGGGCTGCCGCAGTTGACGGTGGCCTTCGTGCCGGGTGCGACCATGGCGCAGATCACCGAACTGTTGCGCGCGAATGGGGTGACGCTGGTGGATGGGCCTTCGGCCATCGGGTTGTATCGGCTGGCAGTGCCCGAAGGGGTGGATGGCTTTGCATTGGCTGAAAGCTTGCGCATGGCGGTTGATCTGGTCGAAAGCGTGGACGATCCGGAATGAATGCTGCACGCCGCATCATTCTGGCGCTGCTGCTTGCCCTGACTGCCGGGCTTGCGCAGGCCGCCGATTGCGTGCGACCGGGCGATATCATCGACGTGCCCTCGCGCGGCTTTCCGGCGGGCGAAGGGCCGCAGATCACGCTGGATCATGGCGGCGTTTCCATCAGGCTGGAACCCTTGGCGGTGACTGCCAGCCGCGTCAGGCTGCGGTTGCCTTTGGTGGGCCTGCCCTGGGGAACCGAAATCCGCATTCGCCAACATGGCCGCAATGGCAAGCCCAAGACTTTGGCCGTGCGGGTGATCTGCCAGAATGACGGCAAGCCCGGCGCCGGGGCAGATGCGCTGGCGCGCAAGCGCCGGGTGCCGCTGGAACGCGCAACGGCCAATGATGTGGCTGCACCCTCGGGGGCACCGGAATATCTGCTGGCAGGCTCTGCCGATCAGGCGGGCAAGGCCGAGGCCTTGTTGCAGGCCGAAGGGGCCACCATCCTGCGCCGCAAAAGCCTGCCGGGCCTGCGCCTGTCGATGCTGGCGGTCGATCTGAACGGGCAGATGACGCTGGGCCAGCTGCGGTCAGCCCTTGGTCGGCGGGACATCAAAGTGTCCAGCGGGCGGCACGCTGTGTACCGGGCCGCAGCCGGCCCGACGGCATGGGCGCCGCAGATGGTGGGGCAGAACCCGGTTGCGCCCTGCCGTCTGGGATCGAGCATCCGCATCGGGTTGATCGACGGACCGGTCGATCCGGGGCAACCGGCGCTGGCCGGGGTGCCGATCCGTTCGACTTCGGTGCTGCAGACCGAGGAACGGCAGGGGTCGCCCGATCACGCCACAGGGATTGCCGCATTGATTGCAGCCCCCGGCGGCGGTGATCTGCCGCCCGGCATCGCGCCCGGCGCGCAGCTTTATTCGGTGGTGGCCTTTGCGCGGGCAGGCGGGCGCGAGGTGGCGCGGCTGGAAAACATCGCCTCGGCGCTGGATTGGTTGATCCAGTCACGGGTGCGGATCATCAACATGTCGATTGCCGGGCCCGAAAATGATACGCTGGCCGAAATCATCCGCATTGCCGATGCTGCCGGGATCGTGATGCTGGCCGCGGCGGGGAATGGCGGCAAGCCGGGTGTGGCCTATCCGGCGTCTGATCCAAGGGTCATCGGAGTGACGGCGGTGGACGCTGACCGCAAACTGTATCGCAAGGCCAATACCGGCCCCGAAGTCGCCTTTGCGGCGCCCGGGGTTGATTTGCTGGTGCCAAAGGGGCAGGGCACGGCCTATCGCAGCGGCACGTCCTATGCCACGGCCATCGCGACGGCAATTGCCGCGCAAGCCATGGCGCGTGGGGCTTCGGGGCGGGATGGCGTGATTGCGGCCCTGCGCGCCGGTGCCGAGGACCTTGGCCCCGCCGGTCAGGACAGCCAGTTCGGCTGGGGTCTGATCCGGTTGCCGGGGGGCTGCTGATCTATATTGCGGATGGCGGAGCGAACGGGAACTGACGCCCGGATATTGCTCGGGTCATCCCTTCTTCAGGTCTCTCAGGTGCTGATGTCACGCAAGCCTGTGCCATGGAAATGCTGATCTCCTCGCGCTGCTGTGCGGCTGAAGCTGCCGCTGCTTTGGCTGCGCCGAGTGCTGAAAGCGATGTAAGCCGCGAAACGTTGCAACGCGATCTGCAGGGGCGTTCCGAAGCAGCCATGGAGGCCGTGCCTGGCGGGCTGGCCGGACCGAGACCTGCCAGGCGAAGGTGCTTCTTGCTATAGCGCGACGGCCACCCGGCCCTTGAGCCGACCTTCCAGCAGATCAAGCCCGATCTGTGGCAGATCGCCGAAGGATCGGGTCACGCTCAGCGCGGCAAGCAGGGCAGGGTCAAGATCGCGGGCCAGTGTTTCCCATGCCGTTTCGCGTCGGGCCATCGGCACATTGACCGAATCCACCCCGCGCAAGGTGACGCCGCGCAGGATGAAGGGGTACACGGTGCTTTGCAGCCCACCGCCGCCCGCCATGCCGCAGGCGGCAATGATCCCGTCATAACGGCATTGCGCGATGGCATCAGCCAACACCTGCCCGCCCACGACATCGACCACCCCGGCCCAGCGTTCCTTGGCCATCGGGCGCCCCCCGGCGGATATCGCGTCCCGCCCCAGCACCTCGGCCGCGCCAAGGTCGCGCAGGAACCCTTCCTGTTCGGCCCGACCCGACAGGGCGATGACGTGGAACCCTGCCCGTGCCAGAAGGCTCACAGCAACCGACCCAACCCCGCCTGACGCACCGGTGACCAGCACGGCATCACGGCCCGGCTGCAGCCCGTGCCCGGTCAGCGCCATGACGCAGAGCATGGCGGTATAGCCCGCCGTGCCGATTTGCGCCGCCTGTTCGCCAGTCAAACCGACAGGCAGCGGCTGCACGATGGATGCGGGCATGCGCACCAGTTCGGAATAGGCCCCCCACCGGGTTTCGGACAGGCCCCAGCCATTCACGATGACCTTGTCACCGGTCTTGAACCGCCCCGCAGCTTCGACAACTTCGCCCGCCAGATCGATGCCCAGCACAATGGGGAAGCTGCGGATGATCGGGGCGCGACCGGTCATGGCCAGACCGTCCTTGTAGTTCACCCCGCTATGGCTGACCCGGATGGTCACATCGCCCTCGGGCCAGTCTGCGGTGTCTATGGTTTCGAACGCTACCCCATAGGATTTCGCATCACCCCGTGCGATCAGTGCCTTGGTCTTCATGCCTGCTCTCCCCTTACGGCTGCCGCCAGATCGGGCGGCAGGTCAAATTCGGCCAGCGCCCGCATCCGCGCCGCGTCTGACATCTTGCGCGCGGTCTTGGCCACGATCTGCAGAATCTCATCGGCGCTGTGCTTGGCGGCAAAGGCGGCGAAGTAGTTCTGCAGAAAGACAAAGCAGATCACATCTTCCAGCGCCTGCACCTCGGCGTCGCGCTTGATGCCTTCCTTGCGCAGCATCACGCCAACCCGATCCTGTGCCGCCGCATCATAGCCAGCATCAGCCATGATCCCGGCCACGCGGGCCGCATGGCGGCGGCCCTGTTCGCGGCGCCAGTCCAGATAGCCGGCCTTGCCTTCGGGATAGGCGCTGCGCGGCAGCAGCCAGCGTTCGACATGCTGACCCCGCGCTGCAATCTGCAGCAGGTCTGATGCGGCGGGGTGCTGGCGGGCCAGTTCGGCAGTCATCCGCAGGCCGTAGAGCAGTGCAGCGGGCTGGCCGTCTTCCTGCGTGGGGTCTGCCGCATTGGCGGCGTCGATGGCGGCCAGTGCCGCAGCCAGATTGCCCATGTCATCCTCCGTCGTTGCGGCGATCCTGCGCCGCGAAGGGCGCGGATGCAAGGCGATGCGCATGGGCCGCCAATGCAAAACGCCGCCCCGGAGGGCGGCGTTTGCACTGTCACTCGGCGACGATCAGCTTGGGCTTGATGTCTGAGCCGGGTGGCGGACGTCGTTCGAGCTGGCTCACGCGGGCCTCCAGATCGGTCAACCCTTCGGTCAGCGCCTCGGGCGGCAGGATTTCGGTTTCGTGTTCCTTCTGGCCAACCAGACCGCGCGTCAGTCGCCCTATCAGCGACGACAGGTCATCCATGATGAGATAGAAGGCCGGAACCACGATAAGGCTGAGCACGGTGGACACGATGATCCCGCCGATCACCGCCGTGGCCATCGGTGCGCGGAAGGCCCCACCTTCGCCCACGCCAAGCGCCGAAGGCAACATGCCCGCCGACATGGCAATGGAGGTCATGACGATAGGCTGTGCCCGTTTGTGCCCGGCCTCGATCACCGCGGCGAAACGGTCCATCCCGCGGGCCTGCATCTCGATCGCGAAATCGACCAGCAGGATGGCGTTCTTGGTCACGATCCCCATCAGCATCAGAATGCCGATCATCACCGGCATCGACAGCGCCGATTGCGTAAGGATCAGCGCAGCCGCCACCCCGCCGATGGCCAGCGGCAACGAGAACAGGATGGTGAAGGGCTGGATGACCGACCGGAACAGCAGGATCAGCACCGACAGAACCAGCATCAGGCCCATCAGCATGGCATTGCCAAAGCTCTGGTTCATCTCGGCCTGAATCTCGGCATCGCCCGATTTGGTGATGCGCACGCTGGGCGGCAGGTTCAGGCTGTCGATGGCCTGCTGGAAGGCGGCGTCCGCCGTATCCAGCGCCACACCCACGGGCAGGTTGGCCCCTATGGTTGCCTTCCGTTCGCGGTTCAGGCGTTCGACCATCGAAGGCCCCTGCGAGATGATGATCTCGGCCACCGCATTCAGCGGCACGGTTCCCCCCGACAAGGTGGGCACCTTCAGAGCCGCGATGCGCGCAATGTCGTTGCGGGTGGCGTCATTCAGCCGGACCCGCACCGGGATCTGGCGGTTGTCGATGGTCAGTTTGGCCAGCGCCGCGTCATAATCGCCGATGGTCGCCACGCGCACCACATCGGCAATCGCCGCCGTGGTCACGCCCAGCCGTGCCGCCTCTTGCAGGCGGGGTTCGACATGCAGTTCCGGACGCGGCAGCGCCCCCGAGGATGCCACATTGGCCAGCAATGGATTGCCCGACAGCGCGGCTTCCAGGCGGGCAACCGTCCGGTTCAGCTCCGCCTCATCCGATGACAGCACCGAATAGGTCAGATCGCGTTCACCGCGGTCATTCAATTTGGTCACCCGGACATCAGGCACCGCATGCAGGCGTTCGAAGATTTCGGCTTCGATCACATTCTGCGGCCGTTCGCGCCCGTTGGAGGGTGTTTCAGGGACATATTCCCCGACCACAGGAATGGACCGCGCGATCTTGCCCAGCTTGTGCAGCAGCGAATGATCCAGCTTTTCAAGGATCACCGCGATGGAAGCTCGGCGCAGGTCCAGATCGCCGGTGGGCGAGGTGCCGCCCACGACCAGAATCCGTTCCACACCTTCCACATCCTTGATCAGATCATACATCTGGTCGGTCGTGCGCTCGGTTTCCTGCAGGGTTGCGCCGGGCGGCAGTTCCACCGAAACCGAAATGCGGCTGACATCTTCGGGCGGAAGGAAGCTGCCCGGAACTTGCAGCATGAAATAGACCGAGACGACCAGCGCGCCAATGGCACCGGCAAGTGTCAGGTAACGCGCCGGGATGAACCACAGATGCCCCGCCGTCGTGCGCCGCACCACCGCCATGTAACGCGACATTGTCCAGCCATCCTTGGCATGGTCTTCATGGCCGTTGGCATCGGACGTGCGCATCAGATAGGCGGCCATCAGCGGTGTGATGAGACGCGCCACCAGCAGCGAAAACGCCACGGCAATCGCCACCGTCAACCCGAACTGCCGGAAATACTGGCCGGGAATCCCGGGCATGAAGCTGACTGGCACAAAGACGGCGATGATGGTGAAGGTGGTCGCAATCACCGCCAGCCCGATTTCATCCGCCGCGTCGATCGAAGCGCGATAGGGCGATTTGCCCATGCGGATATGCCGGGCGATGTTCTCGATCTCCACAATCGCGTCATCGACCAGAATCCCTGTCGCCAGCGTGATCGCAAGGAAGGACACAAGGTTCAGCGAGAAGCCCAGCAGATCCATGATGTAGAAGGTCGGCACCGCCGACAGCGGCAGGGCCACGGCGGTGATCAGCGTCGCACGCCAGTTGCGCAGGAAGGCCAGCACCACCAGCACGGCCAGCAGCGCCCCTTCCAGCAGTGTATGGATGGCACTTTCATAGTTGCCATAGGTGTAGAACACCGTGTCATCGACCAGGTCGATGCCCACGTTGGGATGATCGGCGCGCAACGTATCCAGTGCCGCGTTCACCGTTTCGGCCACCGAGACTTCGGATGCGCCCTTGGCGCGGAACACGGCAAAGGTCACGACCGGTACGCCATCAAAGCGCACGAAGCTGCGCAGTTCTTCGTAGGTGTCGGTGACCGTGCCCAGATCGCTGAGCCGGACATGGCGACCACCGCCGACCGAAATCATGGTGTTGGACAGGGATTCCACAGTCTGGGCATTGCCCAATGTGCGGATGGACTGTTCGTTGATACCCAGTTCCGCCCGGCCCGACCCGATATTGGCATTGGTCGCGCGCAATTGCGCCGAAACCGCCTGTGCGGTGACGCCCCATGATCCCAGCTTGACCGGATCAAGTTCGATGCGCACTTCCCGGTCGGCACCGCCGTAGCGGTCCACCCGGCCCACGCCGGGGCGCCCCTGCAGCGAACGGGTGATCGTGTCATCCACGAACCAGCTCAGTTCCTCCATCGTCATGTCTGGGGCCGACACGGCGAAAGTCATGATCGCCTGACCTTCGACATCGATCCGGGTCACGATGGGGGCTTCGATCCCGCCGGGCAGATCGCCACGGATCTGGTCGATGGCGTCTTTCACATCCTGCACGGCCTTGTCGGTCGGGATTTCCATGCGGAATTCGACAAGGGTCTGGCTAACGCCATCCGAAATCTTGGTGGTGACATTCTTCACCCCGGCGATGCCCGCCACGGCGTCTTCGACCTCTTTGGCGACCTGGGTTTCCAGTTCGGCCGGGGCCGCGCCTGACTGGGCGACGGAAACGGCAACCAGCGGCACGTCGATATTGGGGAAGCGGGTGATCGGCAGGGCGTTGAAGCTCTGCCATCCAAGCACCATCAGCAGGAAAAAGGCCAGAAGCGGCGCAACCGGATTGCGGATTGACCAGGCTGAAAAGTTCATGGGCTGCCCCTGTTCACTGTGTTGCCATGACGGGGTTCACCAGATCCCCGTCACGCACGAAGGCACCCGCCTTGGTGACGATCAGATCGCCCGCCGACAGCCCTTCGACCACTTCAACCATGGCACCGTCACGGATGCCGGTGACAACCGGCACTTCACTGACCTTGCCATTCACGACCCGGCGCACGATGGCCCCTTCGGCATTGCCACCGACCGCCGAAACCGGCACGGCCAGCGCCTCGCGTTCTGCCACAAGAATTTCGGCATCGGCATACATGCCTGACCGCACGATCCGGGCATTTTCGATCTCGATCCGGGCAATTCCCAGTCGGGTAGAGGTGTTCACCCCGGGTTCGACAAGCCGCACGCTGCCGGTCATCGGTTCGCTGCGTCCGACTGTGCGGATCAGGGCGGCCATGCCGGGCTGCAGGCGCACCAGATCGGCCTCGGCGATTTCGGCCTTCACCTCAAGCGCGCCATCCTTCATCAGGGTAAACATCGGCTGGCCTGCGGCACTGGCCACTGCACCCACCTGGGCGTTGCGCGCCAGAACCTCGCCCGCCACCGGCGCGACGACACGGGTGCGCGTCAGGTTCAGTTCGATATTGGCAAGCTGTGCCTCGGCGCTTTCGACCTGCGCCATGGCCGATTCCAGCGTTTGCTGTGCTGCCTCGGCCCGCGCGGCAGCGGCTGTCGCTGCTGCCTCTGCCTGATCCAGCGCGGCCTGGCTGGCATTGCCGGATTTCTTCAGCGCCCGGCTGCGTTCGGCTACACGCGCCGCCTCATCCGCCGAAGCGCGGGCTTCCAGCACGCCCGCCTCGGCCTGCGCGACCGCAGCCCGCGCTGCGGCCAGAGCGGCCTTCAACTGGCTGCGCTGCAATTCGAGCGTCGAAGGTGACAGGGTTGCCAGAACCTGCCCTGCCTCGACATAATCACCGACTTCGGCCTCCAGCGTTTCAATGGGCTGGCCTTCGACCAGCGGCTGCACCAACACCTCTTCCACCGCGCCGACCAGACCGCCCGCGATGATGCGATCCGCCAGCCGCATTTTGGTGACCTGCGATACCGAAATGGCCGGCAGTGCCGTTGCTGCGGCTGGCGCATCGGGGGCCGCTGCGGTTTCTGCAAGGCCCGTCAACGGCGTTGCGGCACCAAGCGCCAGGATCATCGTAAATGTCGTTGCACGCATAGCCATCAGCCCTTTGCCTTCACCGCAGAGACTTCATCCAGGATCATGTCGATCATACGCAGCACCAAATCGGTCAGTTCACTATTCACCACCCCGCCAAGCGCCTGCGCCTGCATGCCTGAGGATTTGACCAGCATCACCGCTGCTGCGGCATGGGCACCGAAGCGCCGTTCCGCTTCGGGTTCGGGCAGGCCGCTGATCAGCGCGAAGGCCCGGCTGAGATAGCCGCAGATTTCACGTTCCATCCGCTGCATCACGGCACCGATTTCTGGTTTGCGCAGGGCCGCTGCCGAGATTTCCGCCCAAAGCGGGGCATCGTCGCAGCAGGTCACCTCCAGCCGGATGCGTTCATGCAGCCCGGCCCTGAGTGCCGCCGCCGGATCGGGGGCTGCCGCCACATCGGCAAATTTCTGTTCAACCTCGGCCAGATCGCGGGTGACGATTGCCTCGACCATCGCGGCCTTTGACGGGAAATAGCGGTAGAAATTGCCCACGCTCATTCCGGCCGCGCGGGCCAGTTCCTGCATCGACGCGCCGTCGAACCCCTTTTCGGCAAAGGTGCGGCGGATACTGTCAAGGATTTCCACCTCACGGGCACGCGGGGGGATATCTGTCTGGCGGGCAAGGCTCTGGGTCACGGATGTGTTCCGTCGCTGCGAGTGAATGTTCATTCACAGAGGAGATGAGGCAAGTTGCCCCTTAGGTCAAGATACATATGCGTGAAAGTTGTGCCAGTGACACATCTTACAGGTCGCCAGGCCTAAACCAAGGGTCTAGCCGCGCAGGGCAGCCCGGCCCCAGGCCTCTTTTGACCATGCAAGCCCCAGCATGAGGGCAATTCCGCCCGCGATCACGGCGGTATCCAGCAGGAAGGATGGCGGGTTCACCATCTTGATGCCATTGGCTACGTAGCACAGCACCGCACCCAGCCCGAACACCGGCAGGGCCTGACGCCCCATCAGCGCAAAGGGGGCGGCGGCGCGGCTGGCGCAAAGCCCGCGCAGGCCTGGCCAGCAGCTGAGCGCATAGGCAAGTGCCAGAACATGCAGCAGACGCGGGCCGGTCAGATAGGTCTTGTCAAAGCCCACCGCGAACCAGGGCAATGACAGGTATTCGCGAAGATACCACATGCCGCGCCCGAAATAATCCTGTATGGTCTTGTCGCCCAAGGGCGGGTTCAGCGCCACGACAGCGGAGACCGCCATGAAAACCAACGCGGCGATCAGCAGCCCGCGTCGAACCGGCACCAGCCGTTCGCCGCGTTTCATATGCAGGCCGGTCAGCAGCCCAATGATGAACAGGAACTGCCAGCACAGCGGATTGAAGAACCAGCCGCCTTCGTTGGGGAAGCTGGGCATGTTGATCCAGAATTGCGCGGCCAGCCCATAGACCAGCAGCGACACCGCCAGCAAGGCGCGGGGATGACGTTGTGCCAGCCAGATCAGCAGCGGCCCGGCAAACAGCAGCGCGGCATAAAGCGGCAGGATATTGGCATAACCAAGCTGGTGGGCCAGCAGCGGAATGCCCACCATGGTCTGCAGCGGATACTTGTGAGTGGCGGTCAGGGCGTTGCGCTGCATCGTCTCGAACGCGCCGAACCAGAGCGCGAAGGCCGCAGAAATGCCGATGGCGATGACCGTGGTTACGATATGCACCTGATACAGCGTCCAGACCCGACGCCACATCTTGCCCACGCCCGACCAATAGGGGCCGGGGCCAGCAAAGAACTTGCCATAGGCCAGCCCCGCCGCAATGCCTGACATCAGCACGAAGCCTTCTGCCGCATCGGAAAATCCGAAATTGCGGCTGGTGAAATGTTCATAGATCGTGCCGGGTGTATGGTTGATGTAGATCATCACCAGACAAATGCCGCGCAGGACATCAAGCCGCAGGTCGCGCTGCATCTCAGACAGTCACGGATTGCCGCGGGGCGGTGGTGGCATCTGGCTTGGGCGCGGTCACTTCGGTCTCCCATTCTGCGAGGATCTCGCGCTGGCGGCGCATCACCGGGCTTTCGGCCAGATCGGTGGGTGTGCGGAACAGCCCCGAGGATGCCGGCCGCGAGGACCAGCTGATGATGAAGGGGGCAAGCAGCATTGGCAGCAGAACAGGCAGCATCCAGACCACCAGCCCCGGAGCCAGCGCCCAAGTGCCCACAAGGCCCAGAATGCCGGTCGAGACAACCCAATGGCTGGTCGCCCATGCGTCGCGGATCGACAGGCGGGCATCGCCCCGGTTGTTGGTGGGCCAGCCGCCATCGCGGCCCAACAGCACCTGAAACACGCTGCGCGTCTGATAGGCCAGCAGCACCGGCGCCGAGAGTGACGAGAACAGAAGTTCCGCCAACATAGAGGCGAAGGCCCGCGCCGCGCCTCCAAAGCTGCGGGCGCGTCCGCTCATGGCGGCATGCAGGGCCACGGCGAATTTCGGCAGGATCAGCAGACCGAAGACCCCGATGGCCAGACCGATCGCCTTGGCGGTTTCGGCCTGCGGAAAGACCGGAAAGGGCCAATAGGGTTCGGGGAAGTAATCGGGCGGCGGCGCGAAATAGGGTGCCGCAATCGAAGCCAGCATGAAGCCGATCCAGAACAGCGGCGAGATATAGGCCATGATGCCTTGAAAGAACACGAACCGGCTCCAGGGTTTCAATCCGGGGGCGGGCAGCAGGCGCACATGCTGCAGATTGCCCTGGCACCAACGCCTGTCGCGCTTGGCGTGATCGACCAGATTTTCCGGGCCTTCCTCGAAACTGCCGCCCAGATCATCATCCAGCCGCACGCGCCAACCCGCACGGGCCAGCAGAGCCGCCTCGACATAATCATGGCTCATGATATGTCCGCCGAAGGGGGGCTTGCCCTTCAGTTCCGGCAAACCGCAGCTTTCGGCAAAGGCGCGCACCCTGACCATGGCGTTATGGCCCCAGAACGGGCCGGTGCGCCCCTGCATCATGGCCAATCCGCGGGCAAAGACCGGCGAATGGAAGGCCGCCGAAAACTGCATGGCGCGGCCAAAGCGAGTGGTCGCGCGTGTCACCACGGGCAAGGTTTGCAACAGACCAAGGTCGGGTTCGGCCTGCATCCGGCGCGCCATCTCGACAATGGTTGCGCCCTCCATCAGGCTGTCGGCATCCAGGATCAGGGCCAGATCATAGGCCGCGCCGGATTTCTGGATGAAATCCTCGATATTCCCGGCCTTCTTGCCAGTATTGGTTTCGCGCCGGCGATAGAACATGCGCCCTTGGGCACCGCGATCCTGCACCAGCCGCAGGAAGCAGAGCCTTTCGCGTGCCGCAATCGTTTCATTCCGGCTGTCGGACAGGATGGCGATATGGAACAGATCGCCAAAGCCCGTGGCCTGCAGGCTTTCATCCATCGCGGCGACCCGCGAGAAGGTGGTGACCGGGTCTTCGTTATAGACCGGAACCAGCACCACGCAGCGCGCCATCAGCGGGTCATGAAGTTGGGTGGCGGGCGGCTCGGCACGGGTGGTCAGGCCCATCAGGCCCTGAACTGCACCCCAGGCCAGCCACCAGGTGGAAATCAGTATCAGCAGGGCGCGGACAACATCGATGATATCGACGCCATCCGACCAGCCGAACTGCAAGAACAGCATGAACGCCCCCGCTGCCGCCAGCAGCGAAAGCACAATGGCCACCCCGCGTGGCAGGGCGGCCCGGTCAATTGCGTAATCACGCGCAACAGCGGCGCGCGGAGGCAACATGGATCAGAGTTCCTGCCGGGGCGCCATCAGCAAGACCAGACGGGCCAGAAGCCCGCGCGGCGACAGGCCAAGCTCGGCCTCGAGCACCTGTTTCGGCATGGCAAGCGGTGCCGCGACAGGGGTGCCCAGATCCTGCACAAGCCGCGCGACATCGGCGGCAGAGAGGCTTTCAAGGGTCTGCATCACGCGTTTATCCACTGATAGAGCCAGGTTTCCGAAAGTTTGCGGCCGTAACCCGCGATATGCGCCACCAGTTCCACGGTTGCGCCTTCATCGGCCTTCACATCGATGACCAGCCGCCAGACATCGCTGCCCCAGACGCGCTGGAAGCTTTGCGACACGATCTCGCCACCCTGCACCGATACCACCGGTTCGATATCCGAATCCGCAGGCAGCGGGTTCAACGGGCCGCCGGTGAAATCGACCACGAACTTGCGGGTATTATCGGCGCTTTCCACGCCCGACACGCCGCCCAGACCCGACCGGGTTTCCAGCACATGGGCCACATCGGTGATGGTCTCCACCGGCAGGTTGCCCCACCGCAGGCGATAGCTGTATTCGCGCGCGTCGCCAGCCTTGACCGGGGTTTCCGGTGACCAGCAGGCGACAATATTGTCGTTCACTTCAAGATCCGACGGGATCTCGAACAGGCGCACGATACCCTTGCCCCAATCGCCGATCGGTTCCACCTCCAGCGAAGGGCGGCGTTCATAATGCGCTTCGCTGTCCTGGTAATGTTCCCAGACCCGATCCCGCTGATGCAGGCCGAACGACCGCAGGCTTTGTTCGACGAAATACGATCCAGCCAGGCGCGGCGGGTTGTTCAGCGGCCGCCACAGCAGATCGCCATCGGTGCGGGTGATGCGCAGGCCATCGCTGTCATGGACCTGCGGGCGGTAATCGTCGAACTTGTGACGGTTGCGCTCGGAATACAGATACATCGAGGTCAGCGGCGCAATGCCAAGCTGTGCCACATCGGCCCGGAAGAACAGCCGGGCGGTGACCTCCATCAAGGTTTCTTCGCCCGGGCGGATGACAAAGCGATAGGCGCCTGTCACGCTGGGTGACTCAAGCGCGGCATGAACCACGGCTTCTGTTGCGCCGGGCGCTGGTTTTTCGAGCCAGAACGCGGAAAAGCGCGGAAACTCTTCGGCCACATCGGTCGCGGTGTTGATCGCCAGCCCACGCGCCGACAGGCCATAGCCCGAAGCCCGGCCAAGCGCGCGGAAATAGGACGCGCCAAGGAAGGCCACGACCTCATCCATCACATCGGGCCGGTTCAGCGGGTAATGGAACCGGAAGCCCGCAACGCCGGGCATCTTCTCGCCTGCCGGAACCTTGGCCGCCAGTTCGTTCAGAAACCGGAAGTCATCGGTGGTGAAACCCATTTCCGAGGCGAGGCCGTTTTCGACCTGATACATCATGACCGGTTCGGCAAACAGCCAGCCCATCGGGAAGGCATGCACCTGGAACCGGCCATTTGCATCGTCACGCCAGCGCGCCCGTTCCGGGTTGTAGCTGACCAGACGGTAATCATCGTATTTCAGCCCGGCAAAAAAGCCGCCGATCTTTTCTGGCGCGACATAGGGCTGTGCAGCCTTGTCCTTCATCTGCTGGGTCAGCAGATCGAACGAGAATTGCTGCGGCGCAGCATTGGCCGGCGCGGCGGCGTCCTGCGCTTGCGCGGCGAGGGGAAGGCCGACAGTCGCTGCCAGCGCGAAGCTGGAGGTGGCCGCACGAATCAGAGCGCGACGGGTAGGCTGTGACACGGCATCAGGGCCGAAGGACATGGCAGAAATTCCAGCATTCTTGGGGTGGCAGCGGGCCAGCCCGATCTGGGCTGCTATATGCGTGACACAGGCGAATTTGCAAGATCGCCTCAATGGATCGTGTTTTCCTGTGCAGCTTTCCGCGCGGCTGTGGCGGGCTTGCCAATGGCTTCGGCGGAACCTTGCGCAATTTGCACCTGCAGCACAATTTTATTGCAGTTCGCGCACCGTCCAACACCTTGTCGGGGCGAAGTGATTCCCCGGTCTGCCTACCAATGCGGCGGTTTCTGATCGGCCAGGGGAATCGCCCCGGCCAGCGACTCGCGCTCGGCCTCCCGCTCCATCAGCAGCCCGACGCGGCGCTTCAACTGGTCGATCTCGCGCCCCTGGCGGGTGACCATGTCGGACAGGTCTTCGACCATGCGCGACAGATGCGCCATCTGTTCTTCGATTCCGGTCATGCGGTCCATTGCCGTCTCCGTGCTTCGGGGCGCGCCGCCCTTGTTCTGACAGATGCCATCCGCTAAGGCAGACCCGATTGCAAGCGAGGCCGCCCGATGTCGAAAGATAAACCCGCCCGCCGCCCCAAGGCCGAACCGCCCAAGGGCTTCCGCGATTATTTCGGGGCGGAGGTCACCGAACGCAAGGCGATGCTGGACCAGATCGCCGGGGTTTACCATGCCTATGGATTTGATCCGCTGGAAACTTCGGCGGTGGAAACCGTGGAGGCGCTTGGCAAGTTCCTGCCCGATGTGGATCGCCCCAATGAGGGTGTCTTTGGTTGGCAGGACGAGGACGAGCAATGGCTCGCCCTGCGCTATGACCTGACGGCGCCTCTGGCCCGCGTGGCCGCGCAGTTCCGCAACGATCTGCCCTCGCCCTATCGCCGCTATGCCATGGGGCCGGTCTGGCGCAATGAAAAGCCGGGGCCGGGGCGTTTTCGTCAATTCTATCAATGCGATGCCGATACTGTCGGTTCGCCCACCGTCGCGGCGGATGCCGAGATTTGCGCCATGCTGTCGGATGCGCTGGAGGTGGTTGGCATTCCGCGCGGCGATTACATCGTGCGGGTGAACAACCGCAAAGTGCTGAATGGCGTGATGGAAGTGGCCGGTGTTCTGGACCCGAGCGACCCGGCCCGCTTTGAGGCCGAGCGCGGCATCGTGCTGCGCGCCATCGACAAGATCGACCGTCTGGGCGATGCGGGTGTGCGGGCGCTTCTGGGCGCGGGCCGCAAGGATGAGTCGGGTGATTTCACCAAGGGCGCGGGCCTGTCGGACGAGCAAGCCGAGGTCGTGATGGCTTTCATGGCCGCCAAGCGCGACACGGGTGCGGCCACCGCCGCGCGGCTGCGCGAGTTGGTGGGTGGCTCGGTCGCCGGGCTTGAAGGCGTGCAAGAGCTTGAAACCATGGCCGAATTGCTGGATGCGCAGGGCTATGGTGCGGATCGCATCGTGGTGGATCCCGGCGTGGTGCGCGGCCTTGGCTATTATACCGGCCCGGTCTTCGAGGCCGAGCTGACCTTTGAAATCCTTGACGAAAAAGGCCGCAAGCGGCAGTTCGGCTCGGTTTCGGGCGGCGGGCGCTATGATGATCTGGTGAAGCGCTTCACCGGGCAGGCAGTGCCCGCCACCGGCGTGTCCATCGGGGTGGATCGCCTGCTGGCGGCGTTGCGCGCCAAGGGGCGCGTGGGTGCAGCGGCGCCCGGCCCGGTGATTGTGACCGTGATGGATCGGGACCGGATGGCCGATTACATGGGCATGGTGGGCGAGCTGCGCCGCGCGGGTATCCGCGCCGAGGCCTATCTGGGCAACCCGAAGAACTTCGGTAACCAGTTGAAATATGCAGATAAACGCGAAAGCCCTGTGGCGGTGATCCAGGGCGGCGACGAGGCGGCCAAGGGCACCGTGGTGCTGAAAGACCTGGTCCTGGGCGCCAGGATCGCGGCTTCGGCCACGCTGGAGGAATGGAAAGACCGCCCGGCGCAGGTTGAGGTGGCGCGCAGCGACCTGGTCGCGGCCGTGAAACGGATGCTGGCGCAATGACCATCACGCCGGAAACCCGCGCCGAGGCCGAGCGGCTGTTTGCGGCCTTGCGCGCGGCGGGCGCGGTTCCGGTTGAGGCCGATGTGCTGCAACCGGCGGAAACGCTGCTGGATCTGTATGGCGAAGACATTCGCGCCCGCGCCTATGTGACCCAAGACCCGCTGCGCGGTGAAATGGTGCTACGGCCCGATTTCACCGTGCCGGTGGTGCAGGCCCATATGCAGGGCGGGGCGGAACCGGCGCGCTATTGCTATATGGGCGAGGTTTTCCGCAAGCAGGATCATCTGGGGCCGCGCGCCAATGAATATCTGCAGGTCGGATTCGAGGTGTTCGACCGCGATGCCATTGCCGCCGATGCCGAGGTGTTCGCGCTGTTTTCGCGGCTTTTGCAAGGGCTTGGCCTGCGCCCGCTGACCGGCGACATTGGTATTCTGCTGGCCGCCATCGAGGGGCTGACCACCAACCCCCGGCGCAAGGCGGCGCTGCGGCGGCATGTCTGGCGGCCACGGCGCTTTCGGGCGCTGCTGGATCGGTTTGCGGGCCGGGCCGCCATGCCCCCCGAACGCGCGGCGCTGCTGGAGCGGCTGAAATCCAACGATATTGCTGGATTGCTGGAAGAAGCCGGGCCGCCAATCGGCCTGCGCAGCGCGGACGAAGTGGCCGAACGCGCGCAGGCCTTGCTGGAAGATGCGGACACACCGCCCATTGCCGCGCCTGAGGCGGCCCTACTCTATGACCTGATCGGTCTGGCCGCCCCGGCAGAGGCGGCTTTGCTGCACATGCGCGGGATTCAGCCCTTGATGCCAGCGATTGCCGGGGCTGTTGACAGGTTTGCCGCCCGGTTGGAGGCGCTGCGCCGCCATGGAATCGACACGGCCACCTTGCCTTTCGAGGCCAGCCATGGCCGAACCACGCTGGAATATTATGACGGTTTCGTCTTTTCGTTCCATGGCATGGCCGAAGACGCGCCGCCGGTAGCTTCGGGCGGGCGCTATGATGCCCTGACTGCAATCCTTGGGGCGGGCCGGTCGATCCCGGCTGTGGGCGGCATCATCCGCCCCGCGCGGGTTGCCGCGCTGAAAGGAGCCGAGGCATGAGCCTGAAAATCGGCGTGCCGTCCAAGGGGCGGCTGATGGAAAAGACCTTCGAATGGTTCGGCGCGCGTGGGGTGACCATGGCCCGTACCGGGGCAGAACGCGAATATTCCGGAGAAATTCAAGGTGTTGATGGCGCTGAACTGGTGCTGCTTTCGGCGGGGGAAATTCCGCGTGAACTGGCGGCGGGGCGAATTCACCTTGGGGTGACCGGTTCGGATCTGGTGCGCGACAAGCTGGCCGATTGGGAAACACAGGTGGCCGAACTGAGCTTGCTGGGCTTTGGCCATGCCGATCTGATCATCGCTGTTCCTGCCGCATGGATCGACGTGGACAGCCTGGATGATCTGGATGCTGTGGCCGCAGCCTTTCGGGCACGGCACGGCTTCCGGCTGCGCATTGCCACAAAATACCACCGGTTGGTGCGTGACTATCTGACAGCCAACGGCGTTGCGGATTATCAGTTGGTGGATAGCCAGGGTGCGACCGAAGGCACGGTGAAGAACCTGACCGCCGAGGCAATTGCCGACATCACTTCGACCGGCGAAACCCTGCGTGCCAATCACCTGAAAATTCTGACCGGTTCGGTCGTGCATCGCAGCCAGGCGACGCTGTTCCTGTCACGCCGGGCGGAATGGGGCGCGGCCACACAGGGCGTGCTGCAAGCACTGGCCGCGCGGCTGGGTATCGACGCACCAGTCATGTAATGCGGATCGGGCCGGGTTCAGACCGGCAAGCCCGAATCCGCCTTCAACTGGTTCATCACGATCTGGCTTTGCACGCGTGCCACTGCCGGATGCGGCAGCAGGCGGCCATGGATCAGATCGTTCAGCGCGGGCAGGTCTTCGCACCAGACGCGCAGCATGTAATCGGCCTCGCCCGTCAGGGTCCAGGCGGCGACCACTTCGGGCAAGGTGCTGACAAGGCTGGCAAAGCTGCGGGCGTTGTCGGCGTTATGTGCTGCCATCTGCACCTGCACGAAGGCCTGCACCGCAAGACCAAGCGCCTCTGGGTCAAGCCGGGCGACGTAGCCGGTGACAAAGCCCTCGGCCTCCAGCCGCTGACGGCGGCGTGCAATCTGGCTGGGTGACAGGTTCAGCACGTCGCTGAGTTCCTGCGCGGTCAGCGTGGCATTTTGCTGCAGGGCGTCCAGCAGACGGGAATCAATGTCATCCATGACGGGAATCGCTTCGCATGAAAGTGGGATTTCATGCGTGATATTCGCAGAAAATGGCCGGATTGTCACGAAGAATGCGCGCAGTGCGCATGATCGGTGAGCTATTCTTGTCAGGCGAACAGACCTGAAAGGAAACGCCATGGGCCCCTTCCCGCATCATGCGCCGCGTGCTGTCATCTCTGCCGAAAATCCCGCCGGGACTGACGGGTTTGAATTTGTCGAATTCGCCCACCCCCAGCCCGATGAATTGCGGGCGCTATTTGCACGAATGGGCTACGCCCTGACCGCCCGTCACAAGACCAAGGCGATCGAACTGTGGCAGCAGGGCGACATCACCTATGTGCTGAATGACGAGCCCGGCAGCCATGCCCGCAATTTTGTCGATGAACATGGCCCCTGCGCACCGTCGATGTGCTGGCGGGTGACCGATGCGCAGCATGCGTTCGCTCATGCGGTGAAAAACGGCGCAACCGCCTATGAAGGCCCGGGCAAGGCGCTGGACCTGCCTGCAATTGTGGGCATCGGCGGGTCGCTGATCTATTTCACTGACGCCTATGGCGAGGCGAATCCCTATACCGCCGAATTCGATTTCATCGCCGCGCCCAAGCCCAAGGGTGTGGGGTTCTACTATCTCGACCACCTCACTCATAACGTCTTCAAAGGCAATATGGACAAGTGGTTCGATTTCTATGGCAAGCTGTTCAACTTCCGCCAGATTCGCTTTTTCGACATTGAAGGCAAGTTCACCGGGCTGTTCAGCCGGGCGCTCACCTCGCCCTGCGGGCGGATCCGCATTCCGATCAATGAAGATCGCGGTGAAACCGGCCAGATCGTCGAATACCTGAAGCGCTATAACGGTGAAGGTATCCAGCATATCGCCGTGGGCAGCGATGATATCTACAGCGCCACAGACGCGATTGCGGACAAGGGCCTGAAATTCATGCCAAAACCGCCGATGTCCTATTACGAATTGTCGAAAACCCGGGTTGTCGGGCATGATGAACCCATCGAACGGATGGCCCAGCATGGCATCTTGATTGATGGCGAAGGTGTCGTGGATGGCGGCGAAACCCGTATCTTGCTGCAGATCTTCTCGAAAACCGTGATCGGGCCGATCTTCTTCGAATTCATCCAGCGCAAGGGCGATGACGGGTTCGGCGAGGGCAACTTCCGCGCGCTGTTTGAAAGCATCGAACAGGACCAGATCGAACGCGGCGTGCTGAAGGCTAGCTGAAAACAGGGCGGGGGGCCTTGAGCCCCCCGCCGAACGTTCTGGAACCCTGATCCAGGCGGATCGTTCAGGCCGGATGGCGCGCCTTTTCAAACGCTTCGGCCAGAACTGCATCATCACCGATATGGTTCATCAGAATCAGGATCAGCCGGGCATTCAATGCGTGGCTTTCCGCCTCGGTCAGGCCTTCATGCGTGGCGATCAGCCGGGCATAGCTTTCGTCAGGCCGGGTCAGATTGGGTGAGGTGACAAGCATCAGTGGTCCTTTCCGATCGCGCGTCCCAGGGCGGCAATGACGGCGCTTTCATCAAAGCGTTCCCAGCGGGCAACAACATGTTGGTCCGGGCGGATCAGGTACACCGCCGTGGCCGCTTCGCCCAGATAGCGCGCCCGCAATTCGGGTGTTTCGGGCAGGGCAAGTTGCGGCACTGTCATGCCATGGGCGACGATCTCTGTCGGGGCAGTTGCCCCGATGGTCAGAAGGGTAAAGCCGGTGCCGAGCCGGTTAAGAAGCCAGCCATCGGTTGTGGGGGCATCGGCGCAGGGGCTGCCCGGGCGGCTTCGTGCTGGCATCAGGGGATGATCCGGCCCGTTCAGCGCCGATCCATCATAGGTGCAGGGCAATGACAGGCGACCCGAATTCACCACGCTGCGCGCAAAGGGCAAATGTTCGGCCAGGGTCAGCACCGCATTGCGGAACAGCTTGGACACCGGCGTCTTGGGGGTGATGAAATCGGTCGCGCGGGTGGAGTTCAGGATATTTTCATCCGCACCATGCACTCGCTCGGCATCATAGCTGTCGAGCAGGCTTTCGGGCGCGATTCCTTGCAACACCAGCGCCAGTTTCCAACCCAGATTGTCGGCGTCCTGAATGCCGGAATTGGCCCCGCGCGCCCCGAAGGGCGAAACCTGATGCGCGGCATCGCCCGCAAACAGCACCCGGCCATGGCGGAAACGCTCCATCCGGCGGCACTGGAAGGTGTAGATCGAACACCAGTCAAGTTCATAGTCCACATCCGGGCCCAGCATGGCGTCAACACGGGCGCGGATATTGGCAGGTTCCAGCTCTTTCGCACGGTCGATGTTCCAGCCCAATTGGAAATCGATGCGCCAGATGTCATCGGGTTGTTTGTGCAGCAGCGCCGAATCCCCCGATTTGAAATGCGGCTCGAACCAGAACCAGCGTTCCGTCGGGAAATCGGCCTTCATCTTTACATCGGCGATCAGGAAGTTGTCCTCGAACACCCGACCGTCAAAGCCAAGGCCCAGCATCCCCCGCACCGGGCTGCGTGCGCCATCGCAGGCGATCAGCCAGTCGGCCGTGATCTGGTAGGGGCCATCCGGCGTGGCAATGTCGATCACCACATGGTCGCCAGAAGGGCGCACCGCATCCACCCTGTTGCGGCCACGCAATTCGATCGGGGCGCCCTCGGACTGTGCGGCGACGATCGCATCATGCAGGAACTTTTCAAACCAGGGTTGCTGAAGGTTGATGAAGGCGGGGAAGGCATGCCCGCCTTCCGGCAGCAGGTTGAATTCATACAGCAACCGGTCATCATGGAAGACCTTGCCAAGGTTCCATTGCACACCCTTGTCCAGCATGGGTCTGGCCGCGCCAAGCCGGTCGCAGATTTCCAGCGTGCGCTTGGCAAAGCACAGCGCCCGGCTGCCAAGCCCCGCGCCTTCATGGTCATCCAGCAGAACGACGGGCACGCCACGGCGGCCCAGATCAAGTGCAGTGGCAAGCCCGATGGGGCCACCGCCCACGATCACCACGGGATGCCGCACGGGTGTTGCTGCGGTCTGATCGGGCGATGGGGCATAGGGATACAGGCGGAACGCCAGTGCATAGCGTTCCGGAACGAGATCTTTCATGGTGTCCTCCCTGACCTGCGCTCAGCCCTGCAATGCGGCCCACATCTCCAGATCGCGTGCGGCGGTCCAGATGCGCGGATGGGCAATGCCGCGCGCTTCGTCATAGGCCCGGGCCACATTGAAGGGCAGGCAATGTTCGTAGATTGCGTAGTCCTTGAACTTGGGGTCGCATTCGGCGCGCACCGCATCCCAGGCCTCTTTCAGGTTGCCGCCCCGTGCCACAATGCGGGCCACCGGCCTGTAGGTGCTTTCGACAAAGTCCTTCGTCCGGTCCAGTGCGGCATTCACCGCCGCGCGCCCCACGACCGCATCGCCCCGGCCCGGTGCAATGGCGTCCAGGTCATAGGCGCGGATCGCCTCCAGCGTCGTGCCCCAATCGGCAAAATGGCCATCGCCGCAATAGCAGGCCGAATGCGCCTCCACGATATCGCCGGTAAACATGACATTGGCATCCGGCACATGGATCACGGCATCGCCCGCCGTATGGGCGCGGCCCAGCTGCAGAATATCCACGCGGCGCTTGCCCAGAAAGACGCTCATCCTGCCATTGAAGGTTGTGGTGGGCCAGGTCAGGCCGGGAATGCTTTCATGGCCCTGAAACAGGCGCGGAAAGCGCTGGAATTCGCTGTCCCAATCTTCCTGCCCGCGCTCTGCCACCATATTGCGCGCGGCTTCCGACATGATGATCTGGCCCGCCCCAAAGGCCGAGGCCCCCAGCACGCGGACCGCATGGTAATGGGTCAGCACAACGTGGCTGATCGGCTTGTCGGTGACACTGCGGATACAGTCGATCACCTTCTGTGCCAGCCGGGGCGTGGCCTGCGCCTCTACCACCATCACGCTGTCATCACCGATGATGACGCCCGAATTCGGATCGCCTTCTGCGGTAAATGCGTAAAGCCCATCACCGATTTCGGTAAAGCTGATCTTCTTTTCTGACAGGTCACCCTGCGAGGCAAAGGCCTTGGCCATGGTCAGTTCCTTTCATAGGGGTTGGCAAGCGCGGGCAGCACCTGCCCGACACATGCGCCAAATCCGATCCGGTATCCGTCACCCTTGCAGCTGCCGCGCAGGGTCAGTGTGTCATGGTCCGCGATGAAGCTGCGGCTGCCGCCATCGACGGGGAAGGGCTCCTTGCCGCCCCAGCTCAGTTCCAGCAGGCTGCCCCGGCTGTCCCTGGTCGGGCCGGAAATCGTGCCAGACCCCAGCAGATCACCGGTATTCATCGCGCAGCCGCTTGTGGTGTGATGCGCCAGTTGCTGGGCAGCGGAATAGTACATTTCGGCGTAGCTGGTGCGGCTGATCACCGTCTCGGCGCCGCCTTCGGGCGTCAAGGCGACCTCCAGCGCGATGTCATACAACATCGGACCCGGTTCCTGCAGATGCGGCAAGAGCGGCACCTCGCGAGGCGGGGTCGCAACGCGGAACGGCTCCAGCGCGGCTTTCATCACGATCCATGGGCTGATCGATGTCGCCGTCGCCTTGGATTGGAACGGGCCGAGCGGCTGGTACTCCCAGGCCTGAATGTCCCGTGCCGACCAGTCGTTCAGCAACACATAGCCAAAGATCATCGCATCGGCCTCGGCCACGGTGACCGGCTGGCCATGTTCTGACGGCACGCCGACCACGGCACCGATCTCCAGCTCGATGTCAAACCGGGCCGAAGGCGCAAAGCGCGGTGTGGCATCGTCCGGCCGCTTGATCTGCCCCCAGGGACGCCGCACAGCGGTGCCCGACACCACAACCGAAGAAGCCCGCCCGTTATAGCCGATGGGAATATGCAGCCAGTTCGGCGGCAGCGCATTTTCAGGCCCCCGGAACATGGTGCCGACATTGAAGGCATGGTGTCGGCCTGCATAGAAATCGGTGTATTCCGCCACAAGAAACGGCATGTGCAACTCGACCTCGGACAGGGGCAGCAAATGCGGCTCGACCTGCGCCCGGAAGCGCGATCCTTCCGCCAGCGCCAGCGTGACCTGTTCGCGCAGGGCCGCCCAGACTTCGGGGCCTGCCGCCATCACCTCGTTCCAGAACGGCACATCCAGCAGCGGCCCGCCGTCCAGCCCCAGAAGCCCGGCTTCTTCCAGCCCGGTCACATCCAGCACCCGGTCGCCAATGGCCATGCCGCAGCGCGGTTCGCCCTCGCCATGGGTAAACACACCACAAGGCAGGTTGTTCAGCGGAAAGGGGCACTCCGCCGCATTCGCGCTTTCAACCCAGCTCCGCATCAAGCCCATCGGCTTCTCCTTTATCTTGGTCCAAATATCCCGGGGGGTGCGGGGGGCTGGCCCCCGCCTTCGGGTCACTTCAGGCCCGGTGTGCCGTCGAACTTCTTTTCCAGGCTGCCCCAGCAATCAATGTAATCTTCTTGCAGGTGGCCCGCCTGGGCCGCGAACGGGGTCAGATGCTGCGGGAAACGGGTTTCGAACATGAAGCTCATCGTATCGGCCTGGAAAACCGGCACCATTTCTTCGTGCGACGCGTGTTCAAACGCATTGCGGTCCGGGCCATGGGGCAACATGCAGTTATGCAGGCTCATCCCGCCCGGGACAAAGCCCTTTGGCTTGGCATCATAGATGCCATAGATGTTGCCCATCAGTTCCGACATGACATTCTTGTGGTACCATGGCGGGCGGAAGGTGTTTTCTGCCACCATCCAGCGTTCGCGGAACAGCACGAAATCGATGTTCGCCGTGCCCTCGATGCCCGACGGTGCTGTCAGCACGGTAAAGATGCTGGGATCGGGGTGGTCGAACAGCACCGCGCCGACCGGGCAATAGGTGCGCAGGTCGTATTTGCAGGGCGCATAGTTTCCGTGCCAGGCCACCACATCAAGCGGCGAATGGCCGATCTTCGTTTCGTGGAACTGGCCGCACCATTTGACAGTGACGGTCGAGGGCACTTCGCGGTCTTCAAACGCCGCGACCGGTGTCTTGAAGTCGCGCGGGTTGGCCATGCAATTGGCCCCGATCGGCCCCCGCCCAGGCAGGGTGAACTTCTGGCCATAGTTTTCGCAGACAAAACCGCGCGCCGGGCCTTCCAACACCTCGACCCGATAGACCAACCCACGCGGCAGGATGGCGATTTCCTTCGGCTCCAGATCAATGACCCCAAGCTCGGTGCAGAAGCGCAGCCGGCCTTCTTGCGGAACAACCAGCAATTCCCCATCGGCCGAGAAGAAATAGGCATCCTTCATCGATTCCGTCACCAGATAGACATGGCTTGCCATGCCGGTCTGGGTGTTCACGTCGCCTGCGGTCACCATGGTGCGCATGCCGGTGATCCAGGTCAGCGGTTCTGCCGGCACCGGCAGCGGGTCCCAGCGATATTGGCCAAGGCTGATGATGTCGGGATCAATGCAGGGCGCCGATTTCCACAGCGGCACCTCGATCTTGCGGAAGCGATGGGTGTGCTTGACGCTGGGGCGGATGCGGTAGCACCAGGTTCTTTCGTTCTGGTGGCTGGGCGCGGTGAAGGCGGTGCCGGACAGTTGTTCGCCATAAAGCCCGTAATTGCAGCGCTGCGGGCTGTTCATCCCCTGCGGCAATGCGCCGGGCAGGGCTTCGGTTTCGAAATCATTGCCGAAGCCGGGCATATAGCCCTCGTGCGGGCCGAGGTTGGTCACTGCGCGGACCATTCCGGCAGGCAGGGCATGGCTGGTCATCGGATCCTCCTTGCGACGCGCCGAGGGGCGGGCATGTTCGAGTCGTATTAATAGTTGCACATGCAACCATGTCAAGCTAAAAGCTGAATGTCAGATGCGGCGATGGGGGCGGCGATGAATGTGGTTTTGCATGACTACTGGCGGTCGTCGGCGGCTTATCGGTTGCGTATCGCATTCAACCTGCTGGGCCTGCCCTATGTCAGCCGCCCCGTCGATTTGCTGGCGGGCGACCAGCGCGGGGCGGACAATCTGGCCCGCAATCCGCAGGGACTGGTGCCCACGGTCGAGATGGACGGGCTGACCCTGACCCAATCGCTGGCCGTGCTGGAATATCTGAATGAAACCCGTGAGGCGGGGTTCCTGCCGGCCGATGTGGCGGGCCGGGCGCGGGTCAGGGCATTGGCCTATGCGGTGGCGATGGACATTCATCCGGTCTGCAATCTGCGGGTTGCCCGCCATGCTGTCGGGCTTGGCGGCGCTGCAACCATGGAGGGCTGGATGCAGCATTTCATCGGGCTTGGGCTGGAAGGGCTTGAGGGGATGCTGATGCAGGATATGCCCGGGCAGGTCTGTCATGGCGACCGGATCGGGCTGGCCGATATCTGCCTGATGCCGCAGCTGTACAACGCTGACCGTTGGGGCGTGGCGTTGGACCGCTTTCCGCGCATCGCCGCCATCGGAGCGCATCTGGCCACAATCCCGGCCTTTGCCGCCGCCCATCCCGACCTGTGCAAACCCGTGGCGTGACAGCGCCCTGTCCCTGTGGCACTTTGCGAAAAACGAACCACAGGACAAAAGATGACCCTGCCGGCCGACAGCGATTCATTCGATCTGGAACGCTTCCTGCCCTATCTGCTCAATCAGGCGGCCGAGGCGACCTCACATTCCTTCCATGCCACCTATCGGCAGGATTACGGCATGACCCGGACGCAATGGCGGGTCATGGCCAATCTGGGCAAGTTCGGCGCGATGACCGCCCGCGATATCTGTGCCATCAGCCATATCGAAAAGACCAAGGTCAGCCGCGCCGTGGCCGCGCTGGAGGTTGAAGGCTGGTTGAGCCGCGCCACCAGCCAGCAGGATCGCCGTGCGGAAATCCTGTCGCTGACCGATGCCGGACGTGACGTGTTCCGGCGGTTGGGCCAGCGCGCCATCGCCTATGATGCCGATCTGCGCAGCCAGTTGGGAGCCGAGGCGGCGACCCGGCTGGAGACCGTTCTGCGCAGCCTGATCGCGCAAGCCGGACAGGGTGAAACAGCAGAGGATTGACCATGACGACGCGCATTGCCCGGCTGGAAACCTTTGCCACGGAATTCGTCTGTTTCGTGCGTCTGACCGCCGACAGTGGCGAGGTGGGGTGGGGCCAGACCTCGACCTACAATGCTGACATTGCGGCGCAGGTCTTTCACCGGCAGATCGCGCCCTGGGCGCTTGGCGCTTCGACCGGCGATATTGCCGGGCTGATCCATCTGATCGAACGGCGGGAACACAAGTTTCCCGGCAGCTATCGGGCCCGGGCTCTGGCCGGGCTGGATACCGCCCTGTGGGACCTGCGCGGCAAGCAGGAAGGCAAGGCGGTGGTTGAATTGCTGGGCGGCAAACCCGGTCCGTTGCGCGCCTATGCCAGTTCGATGCGCCGCGACATTACCCCCGAGGCGGAGGGGGAACGGCTGCTCCGGCTCTGTGCCGAGCAGGGGTTCACCGCCGCCAAGTTCCGCATCGGGGCGGAATGCGGGCAGGATGTTGATGAATGGCCGGGCCGGACCGAGGCGATCATTCCCCATATGGCAGGGATACTGGGTGATGGGATCGACAAGCTGGTTGATGCCAATTCCGGGTTTTCCGTCGCCCGCGCGGTTCAGGTGGGCCGCTTGCTGGAAGATCACGGCATCTGCCATTACGAAGAACCTGTGCCCTATTGGGATCTGGATGCCACGCGCGCCGTGACGGATGCCCTCAACATCGACGTGACAGGGGGCGAACAGGATTGGGATATGGCGACCTGGCGCCGCATGATCCTGATGGGCGCCGTTGATGTGGTGCAGCCCGATGTGATGTATATGGGCGGGATTGCCCGCACGCTGGAAGTGGCGGCCCTGGCCGCGCATCATGGTCTGCCCTGTACGCCCCATGCCGCCAATCTGTCGCTGGTCACCATGTGTACCATGCATCTGTTGGGCGCGATCCCCAATGCAGGCAAGTATCTGGAACTGTCGATCGAGGGGGATGACTATTACCCGTGGCAGCGCGATCTGTTTCTGGGCACCCCTTTTGCGGTGCAGGCAGGCCATGTGACCATTCCCGACAGCCCCGGCTGGGGAGTCGAAGTCAATCCGGCATGGCTGGAAAAGGCGAACTATGCCGAAAGCGCGCTCGGCAGTTTCCGGCCCAGTGCCTATGGCGCGCTTTATCATAAACTATAGGGGGGCCCCGCCCCGCATGACGGGGCAGAGCGATCTGACGGCGATGGTTATTCGGCCTCGTCTGCGGGCTTGGCGTTCAGCAGGCCGTATTTTTCTTCGCCCAGCTTGTCGAACAGGCCGATCTGGGTTTCGAGGAAATCGATGTGCCCTTCTTCATCCGCAATCAGTTCGTCGAACAATGCGCGGCTGACATAATCGCCCACGGCATCGCAATGGCGGCGCGCTTCGATGTAGAGTGTCCGGGCATCATGTTCGCCCGCCAGATCACAGTCCAGCGTTTCGCGGATGGTCTGCCCGATACGCAGGGGATCAAGCTTTTGCAGGTTCGGATGGCCTTCCAGAAAGATGATCCGCGCAATCAGCCTATCGGCATGGCGCATTTCCTCGATGCTTTCGGCGCGGGATTTGGCGGCCAGTCGGCCAAAGCCCCAGTCTTCCTGCAGGCGATAATGCAGCCAGTATTGGCTGACGGCGGTCAGTTCTGACCGCAGGGCTGCGTTGAGATAGTCGATGACCTTTGCGTCGCCCTTCATGACGGGTTCCCTTCGTGCTGGATGCTGCGTTGAGACCTGGCTGAGGCGGTGAGCCGTGGCTTGGTGCATCGCGGAAAGGTAGAACCGACCATGGCCCCTGTCCATGGGGTTGGCAGGAAATACGAATATTTCCAATTTCTTACAGAATAAATCGGTTATCCGGCAGCCAGTTGCACCGGCCGCAGAAGGGGCGGGCGGGCCGGGCTGTCGGGCACCTGAAACCCGTCGCTGCGCCGCATCGTGTTCAGAAACAGCGTCATGCAGCCTCCGCAATCGGCGCGTTTGCCAAGGGCATGATAAATCTTGCCCGGTGTCACGATGGTTTCCGGGTCGGCGGCGCGCATCCAGCCCACAGCGGCGCGGATGTCATGGTCGGTGATGTTCATGCAATGGCAGACGATCATGCGCGGAAATCCTGCGAAAGATCCCGGGCAGCCGAACGGGAGGGGCTGCCCGGGAGGCGCGACGGGTTACTGGAACACCGCCGACGGGTTGTCGAGACTGTCGGAGCCTTCGAAAGCCACACCTGCAAGCCCCAGAACTGTGACGGCGCGTTCGATGCTGGCGGTCTGGGTGACAAGGGCATTCACCGCATCCAGGATGAGCTTTTCACCGGTGGTATTCCCTGCCTCCAGCATCTGATCATAGGCGAGGCCTTCGTCTGCCGCCGCCTTCAGCGCCGCCAATGCGGCAACAGAGGCATCAAGTTCGGCCTTGAGCCGGGTATCCACTGCACCGTCCTTGGCCGCGACCAGTTCCGACAGCGACGGCCCCGAAACCGTGCTGCCATCCGGGCGGGTGTAGCTGCCCAGATAGACATTGCGGATGCCGAGCCCGTCATAATAGTGGCTGTTATGGGTGTTGTCGGAGAAGCAGTCATGCTCTTCCTCCGGGTCGTTCAGCATCAGCCCAAGCTTCATCCGTTCGCCCGCCTGTTCGCCGTAGGACAGGCTGCCCATGCCGGTCAGCATGGCCTGTACGCCCGCCGCCGGATCGGCCATCACGGCCTGACGCGCGGCACCGTTTTCGGCCCAATTGGCAACCATTTCCTCCAGATCGGCCACCAGAAGATCGGTCGAAGCTTGCAGATAGGCGGCACGGCGGTCGCAATTGCCGCCGCTGCAGCCATCGCCCTGAACGAAATCGCTTGCCGGGCGGTTGCCTGCGCCGGGTCCGGTGCCGTTCAGGTCCTGCCCCCAGAGCAGGAATTCAATGGCGTGGTAGCCCGAGGCGACATTGGCTTCGATCCCGTCCGCTTCATGCAGAGTGCCCTTGATCAGCGCGGGCGTGATGTGGGTCGCGTCGATTTCGGTGCCTGACAGGGTGAATTTCGGTGTCGCGATGACGTTCAGCACTGCAAGCGGGTTCTCTTCCGATTGGCCATAGCTTGCATCGACATAGTCGATCAGGCCTTCATCCAGCGGCCAGGCGTTCACGCGGCCTTCCCAATCATCCACGATCGGGTTGCCGAACCGGAAGACCTCGGTTTGCTGATAAGGCACCCGCGCGGCAAGCCAGGCCGCGCGCGCCGCATTCAGCGTGTCATCCGATGGTGCGGCGATCAACGCCTGAACGGCGCCCTGCAGCGCCTGCGCCGTGGTCAGGCTGTCGGTGTAACCCGCCAGCGCGATATCGGCATAGGTCTGCAGCACCTCGGCCTCGGTCACCGCGAAGGCGGGCAGGGCGGAACTGGCAAGCAGGGCGGCAAGGCAAAGGCGTTTCATCTGGTCTTCCGTTATTTGGTGAGGATGAGTTTCCCGGCGCGGGTGATGCGCAGCGAATAGACCTGATCGTTCAGGACGATCCGGGCCAGATTGCCGCCCTCAGTCAGGCGGATCGCGTCATGGCAGGGGGTGGTGTCGGCGGCCAGCAGCGTGGCGGTGTTCACTTGCATGTTCATTTCTGCATCTCCATCCGGTCGAGAAGGGCCGAGAGGTCCGGTGTCACGGGCATCAGCCCCTCCAGCGTCTGGCGCAGCAGTTCGTGCACGGGCAGGGCATGTGCCGGCTTCGCAAAAGGGCCGGGCGGGTTCGCTTTCATGATCGGTCCTCGGGTGTGGTTCGGGCGGTCCGGGCTGACCCGAGGCGGGTTGGCTTGGCTTTCGGCAAAGGTGACAAAAATACTTGGCATTGTAAAGTCTGATTCTTTTGCTTGGTTATTTTCGAGCGACCGAACGCAGCCCCTGCCGCCGATGCGCCATAGATTTGCCATCTGACAGGGGCAGGGGTGTTGCGAAGCGGCACTATCGCCGCACCGGCCGGTCGGGTATTGTCTTGTCACGCCGGGGGGCCAGAAGGGTTGGAAGAATGAAGACAGGCGCGCTCGCGGCGGCGATCACAGTGATGGCCATTGCCTTGGCATTGGTGCCCGGACAGGGGGCTGCCGAAGGGCGGGTCAATCTTGGATTTGCGCGGCTTTTCACGAATGATGCGCTTGGTGACACCCGGGACCGTTGGCGCACAGGGGCCTATATGGTCAGCCAGTTTCGCGCGCCCGCCTGGCACGGCGCGGCACCTGCGCAGTTCGGCGAGTTGCTGGAATACCGGCTGCGGGCGGAAATCATCGCGCCCGCAAGCCTGACCGATCCGACGCCAGACCGTCGCTATGCCGGGGTGATCGCGCCGGGCATCGCCACCCATTTCAGTCTGGGGAAGGCCGAGATGCGGGTTGGTGCGGAACTTGTGTTCACCGGGCCACAAACCAAGGTCGGTTCCTTCCAGCGCGAAGTGCACGAGCTTTTGGGGTTGGATAGCCCGACTGTGCTGGACAGCCAGATCCCCAATGGTGTGCATCCGACGCTGCAGGCGGAAATCGGTCGCGACTACCAGTTGGGCGACCGGACCCGGCTTCGACCCTTTGTCGAAGCGCAGGCTGGTGCCGAAGATTTTCTGCGGGCCGGGGCGGATATGGTGATCGGGCGTTTCGGTGCCGAAGGCCTGTTCACCCGTGACACGGTGACGGGGCAACGGGTTCTGGGGATCGTCTATGACGAGGTGCCGGGATACAGCCTGACCCTGGGCGGAGATGTGACGCGGATGTTCGACAGCATCTATCTTCCGGCCGGAGGCAGCGCCGAGATGTCCGAGACCCGCACCCGGCTGCGGGCCGGGGTGCATTGGCAGGGCGAGAAGTCCGAAGCCTTTTATGGCCTGACCTGGCTCGGCGAGGAATACGAGGCGCAACCCGAAGGGCAACTGGTCGGTTCGCTGCGCCTGCGGCTAAGGTTCTGACCCCCTATCCTTACGATAGTTGCTGCTGCGGACGCATTTGTCACATGTGGGACAGATTGTTGCGCGCAGGGCATAGTCAAAGCCGAATCCTGCTGTTAATCTGTCGTTAATAAAAAAACAAACGAGCAGGCAGTCAGGCATGAAAACGGGCTTTAAGGGCACGTTTGTCATTTCCTGGTCGCAGACAGAAACAGATGGAGTGCGTGCGGCGACGCTCGATGTCCTGTCAGTCGGGGCATCCTGGCGCTGGACGGGTGTGCCGGTCCGGGTGGACGGGCCGCAATCTGTGCTGATTCTGGATGGGGCCGAGGGGGCAGCGGAAATTCGCAGGCGCGCGGCGCGCATGGTGCGCCGGCTTGTCGGGGCATCTTTGGGGCGGTCGGCCCTGACCGGGGCTGGCCCGACCGAGCCCGATCTTCCGGACGAACCCGAACAGGGGTTCATCGTGACGGATGGCTTGCAGAGCTATGCGGTCACGCTGATCGATGTGCCCGATACTGGGGCGCGGCTGGTGATGTTCGTGGGCGAAGCGCCCCCGCCGGATCGTGATCTGTGGGTGGTGCGGGTGGCGATTGACCGCACGCATAGTGGTGCCGGTGCGCGTCAGGCGGGCGGTGTGATCTGCTTTACCCCCGATACCCGCATCGCAACCCCTGATGGGCCGCGTCTGATTCAGCACCTGAGGCCCGGCGATCGCATCCTGACCAAGGATAACGGCCCGCAAGAGATACTGTGGACCGGGCATCGCCGCATGTCGGGGGCGCGGCTATATGCCATGCCGCATTTGCGCCCGATCCGGTTCCGGGCTGGCGCGCTCGGGTCAGGTCGCCCGGATGGCGATCTGCTGGTTTCGCCACAGCATCGTATGGTGTTGCGTGGCCCTGCGGCCCAGACGCTGTTCAACAGCCCCGAAGTTCTGGTGGCGGCCGAAGACCTGCTGAATGATGGCAGTATCACGGTGGATCATGCGCTGCGCGAGGTGACCTACATTCATATCCTGCTGGATCGTCACAACATCGTCTTTGCCAATGGCATGGAAAGCGAAAGCTTTCACCCTGCGAACACGGCGCTTGATACGATCGAGGAAAGCCAGCGCAAGGTTCTGCTGTCGCTGTTGCCAGGGATCGAAGCCACCCCCGACCGCTATGGTGATTATGCGCGGCGCAACCTGTCTGCCTCGGAGGCGGCGATCCTGCGGCATGACATGGCCGCGTAACAGCACCGTCACATCGCCTTCAGACAGGGCGTTGACTCCGCGCGCCCTCTCTGTATAAGCCCGCCACAGTCCCGGAAGCAATTCCGGGGCTTTTCATTGGTGTTGGTGGCCCCCGCAAGGGGATGACCTGTCGCCCCGACCGCCGCAAGGCGCAGGGGAAAGGACAACGCCCTTCGTAACGCCCCGAGGCCCGGAATGCGCATGCCGCATGACGGAACCGCCAAAGTGGCAAACCTGCAGAAGGAGATCAGCGATGACCAAACGCACCGCTGCCAAGTACAAGATCGACCGCCGCATGGGCGAAAACATCTGGGGCCGCGCCAAGTCCCCGGTGAACAAGCGTGAATACGGCCCGGGCCAGCATGGCCAGCGCCGCAAGAACAAACTGTCGGATTTCGGCACCCAGCTGCGCGCCAAGCAGAAGCTGAAAGGCTACTATGGCGACCTGACCGAAAAGCAGTTCCGCAAGATCTATGCCGAAGCCGAGCGCGTGCGCGGCGATACCGGCGAGATGCTGGTGGGTCTGCTGGAGCGCCGTCTGGACGCGGTGGTCTATCGCGCCAAGTTTGTTCCGACCATCTTCGCTGCCCGCCAGTTCGTCAACCACGGCCATGTGACCGTGAACGGCGCCCGCGTGAACATCGCGTCCTACCGCGTCAAGGAAGGCGACATCATCGCCGTCCGTGACCGTTCGAAGCAACTGGCCATCGTGCTGGAAGCCGTGGCGCTGACCGAACGCGACGTGCCGGATTATCTGGAAGTGGATCATTCGAAGATGACCGCCAAATTCGTCCGTACACCGGGCCTGGGCGATGTGCCCTATCCGGTCGTCATGGAACCGAACCTCGTCGTCGAATACTACGCGAAGAACTGATCCTTCGCGGAACTTGTACTTCGGGAAAGGGGCTCATGCGGTGCATGGGCCCCTTTTTCATGGTCGAAGCCCGCTGTTCAGCCTTGATTCATTGACTTCCGCTCACGCGACTGTTATCGGCGACGGCAACCGCCGTGCCTTGTGTCCAGGTGGTATCACCTGGTGACCGGGCCCCTCTGGCAGATGTTTCGGCGCGTCTGCGATGTCGGCACCACAGGTTCAAAACGCCGATGGATCGCCTTCCAATGCCCAATCCGACCCCGCGTCCCGCGCGTGCCTGCCCCCTTGTCCGGGAGGCCCGGCAATGACCATGGCCATGGCCCCGCAGAAATCCATGCTTGCCTATCTGAAATGGGCCATCATCTCGACCGTCATCGGCCTTGCGCTTGGTGCGGCCCTTGGCTGGCAGACCGAACATACGGTGGCCGGCATGCTGAAGGTCTTCTTCATCTGTGCCGTTCTTGCGGTTCTGGAGATTTCGCTTTCCTTCGACAATGCCATCGTGAATGCCAACAAGCTGAAGGACATGACCCCGGTCTGGCAGCAGCGCTTTCTGACCTGGGGTATCCTGATTGCCGTGTTCGGTATGCGGATCATCTTCCCGCTGCTGATCGTGGTGATCGCGGCCAATGTCGGCCCCTGGACTGCCATGGTGATGGCGGCCAGCCAGCCCGAGGAATATGCCCGCATCATGCATGATGCGCATCTGCCCATCGCGGCCTTTGGCGGCACATTCCTGATGATGGTGGCCCTTGGCTACTTCGTGGACGAGGAGAAGGACATCCACTGGATCCACTGGCTGGAAAGCCGCATTTCGCGCTATGCCAGCGTGAAGGGAATTGAGATCGCCTTCGTCCTGACCGTGGCGCTGCTGTTCTCGCGCCTGCTGGAGGGAGCAGACCGTGACCTGTTCGTCTATTCTGCCATCTATGGCCTGCTGACCTTCCTGCTGGTCGAGGTTCTGGGCGGATTTCTGGACAAGTCACAGGAAACCGCATCGGCCGCCGCCAAGGGTGGATTGGGGGCCTTCCTCTATCTTGAGGTGCTCGATGCCAGCTTTTCATTCGATGGGGTGATCGGAGCCTTCGCGCTCAGCCAGAATCTGTTCGTCATTGCGATCGGGCTGGGGATTGGCGCGATGTATGTGCGATCGATGACGATCATGCTTGTCGAGAAGGGCACCCTTGCCGAATACCGGTTCCTGGAACACGGGGCCTTCTACGCCATCCTGATCCTGTCGGTGATCATGTATTTCCAGACGCTGGTTCATATTCCCGAAGTCATCACCGGATTGGGGGGTGCGGGTCTGATCGGGATCGCGCTGTGGTCCTCGATCCGGTGGAATCGGCGCGAGGCGGGTACGATCTGAGGAGACAAAGGCCGGGCGATAGCCCGGCCTTTGTGTTTTGAAGCCGGTCAGACTAGGGCAAACCGGCCCAAGACGGGCCGCGGGGCCGAGTCGGTGCGGGCAAACCGTCACTGAGTCGGCGCCAGGATCGTCTGAACTGGGCCAACGGCCCCGATGCCGGTTCCAAAGCGGTAAACTATCTGTAGCAATATCAGTTAGTTACAAGAAAAGTTCATCATCCTGTCATTTTTGGTCTTGCGGGTATTTGTTGATGGGCCTAGATACCGGCTCACCGAAACGGCGGGGACGCTGGAGAGGGG